>NZ_LZKQ01000215.1 GCF_001668675.1 Mycobacterium asiaticum
CACCCACACCAACCACCGTTCCCTGCTGATGCGGCTGATCACGCCCAAGCGCCTCAAGGAGAACGAGGACGCCATGTGGCTGCTGGCCGATCAGGTTCTGGACGGGTTCCTGGCGCCGGGCCGCGGGGAGTGGATCAAGGGATTCGCCGGACCGTTCACATTGCTGGTCATCGCCGACCTGCTCGGCGTCCCGATGGAAGACCGCGACAAATTCGTCAAGGGCATCCGCCAGCACTCTGGTGGCGGTATCGGCGGCACCGGCAAGGAAGCGCTGGCCCACAGCCCGCTGGAATTCCTCTACGGCTTGTTCTCCGACTATGTCCGGGATCGCCGCCGCGAGCCGCGTGACGACGTGCTGACAGGTCTGGCGACGGCCACCTACCCGGATGGCTCCATTCCTGAGATCGAAGACGTCGCCCGCGTCGCCAGCAACGTGTTCTCGGCCGGACAGGAGACGACCGTACGCCTGCTGGGCGCGTCGCTGCAGACGCTCGCCGAACGTCCCGACATCCAGCAGCAGCTGCGCAAGGACCGCAGCCTGATCCCCAACTTCATCGAGGAGTCGCTGCGGACCGAAAGCCCGGTCAAGGGTGACTTCCGGTTGAACCGGGTGCCGGTCAACGTCGGTGGCGTCGACCTGCCGGCCGGCACGACGGTGATGATCCTGCAGGCCGCCGCCAACCGCGACCCGCGCCGTTTCGAGGACCCCGCGACCTTCGACCCGGCCCGCAAAAACGCCCGCCAGCATCTGTCCTTCGGCCGCGGCATCCACAGCTGCCCCGGTGCACCGCTGGCCCGGGCCGAAACCCGGGTCGCAATCGAGCGGCTGCTCGATCGGACCTCCGATATCAGGCTCGACGAGCAGCTGCACGGACCGGCGAATGACCGCCGCTACCAGTATGTTCCGACCTATATTCTGCGTGGGCTGACCGAGCTGCATCTGGAGTTCACGCCGGCATGAAGGTCTGGGTCGACGACGGGACGTGCCGCGGTCACGGCATGTGCCTGACGCTGTGCCCGGAGGTTTTCAGCCTGACGGATGACGGTTACGCCGAGGCGATAACCGAGGACGTGCCAATCGAATTGGAAGCCGCCACCCGGGAAGCCATCGAATGCTGCCCGGAGCAGGCGATCAAGGAACGCTGACCGGCTCAGGCAGGCAAGGAGATTCAGTGGCAAAGGGATACGTCATCCTGACCGAGGCCATCAAGGACCCGGAGGGTATGAAGGCGTACGGCAAGGCCGCGGGGCCGGCGATGGGTGGGGTCAACATCCTTGCCGTGGACACCGCACCCAAGGTCCTGGAAGGCGCCTGGCATGGCGACCAGACCGTCGTGCTGGAATTCGAATCGGTGGCTGCCGCTCAGGCGTGGTACGAGTCCGAGGGCTATCAGAAGGCGGCGAAATTGCGCCAAGCCGCGGCGGACTGCAATGCGGTCATCATCGCCGGGTTCGAAATGCCGCCGGCCGGAAGCTGATCGGCGGGTCACCCATTGGTGGCGAGCAGACGTCAAAGTCCCCATTTTCGGTGCGAAATGGGGACTTTCACGTCTGCTCGCGGTGTCTAGTCCACGATCAAGATCGCCTGCCGCGGGCACTGCCGCACAGCGTCGCGCACCAGTTCCTCGTTCTCCGGGGTGACCTCGGGCTGCAATACCGTCAGCATGTCGTCGTCACCGAGCTGGAAGACCTCCGGGATGATGCCCATACAGACGCCGTTGCTTTCGCACAGCTCCCAGTCCACTTCGATTCTCATCGCAGTTCCTAACGAATGACTCTGACCGGCACGTTCTTCCAGCCGGCGACGTTTTGCATCTGGACCCGGTTGCAGCCCGCCCAATCCACCTCGTAGCGGGGCATGAAGTCCAGCAACTTCTCCAGCGCGATGGCGCTCTCCATGCGGGCCAGCGCCGCACCCAGGCAACTGTGGATCCCGTAGCCGAAGCTCAGGTTCAGCGCCTCGTGCCGATCCCGGTCGATGTTGAAGGTGTCCGGGTCGGTCCACGCATCGGGGTCCCGGTTGGCCGCGCCGTTGATCAAGAACACCGGCTTCATGGCCGGAATCGTGACGCCGTGCAGCTCGACATCTTTCGTCGAACAGCGGACCTGATACTGCGAGGGCGCCTCGTAGCGCAGTAGCTCCTCGACGGCGGCCGGGATCTTGCTGCGGTCTTCCAGCAGCTTCTGCCACTCTCCGGGGAACCGCGCGAACACCACCGGCGCGTTGCCGACCAGCTTGGTCACCGTCTCCGCGCCTGCCCCGCCCAACAGCGTTGCAAAGCCGGCGATCTCGATGTCATCCAGTTTGGTCTTCTGGCCGTCCTCACGCTCGATCTCGGCCTCGATCAGCTTGCTGAACAGGTCGTCCTTCGGTTCGGCGCGGCGCTGCTGCAGGATCTCGTAGTAGAGCATGCCGGTTTCGATGTTGGCCTGCATGCCCTTTTCGCCGGTTTCGACCTGACCGGGCTCGCGGTGCAGCGACTCGTCGATCAGGTAACGAACCCGCTGGGCGTGCTCTTCGGGCACCCCCAGCATCGTCGTGATCACCTCGACCGGGAACGGCCCGGAGAACTCCTGCACCACATCGAACCGATCGGGATCGACTCTGCTGAGGTACTTGTCGATCTTCTGGCCCACCATCTCGCGCTGCGACTGGATGGCACGAGGGGTGAAAACCTTGTTGAGCAGGCTGCGCATATGCCGGTGGTCCGGCGGGTCCATGAAAATGATCGATTTCTGCTCCGGCGGCTTACCGGTCCGCACCATCGAAAGGTCGATGCCGAACGCCGACGAATACTGTTCGAAGTTCTTCAGTCCCGCGGCGACATCCGCGTGCCGGGTCAGCGCGTAGAAGTCGTACTGCTCGCTGTAGTAGACCGGTGCTTCCTGCTGCATCCGCCGGTAGGTGTCCCAGGCGCCGTTGAAGAAGTCTTCGGAGAACGGATCGAAGACGACCGGGGATGTGGTGGTCATTGAACACTCCTCGCGTGTGAGCTGCGGGCTGGAATCATTACAGCTGAACGCCTGACTGTAACGCTAACGGTAGCGGTTTCTGGGCGTGGCGAAAAGGGATTGCCGGGTTCATCTGGCCACGTCCATCAGAGTCAGCGCGGCGTCGGCCGCATCGAGCGCGACACCGCCGGACGCGGACGCCTGCTCGGCGAGGTCGGCCAGCAGTCGCACGTCCTTTCGGAGCAGCGTTCCGGCCAGTCCCGCCAGCCGCTCCAGACCGCCGGTCTTGCCAATCGAGTTGAGCGCGAAGCTGTTCCCGCTGCTGCGCGACACCACGGCCGCGAGCCGCTCGGGCGCGACGCCGAGGTCGGGCGCCAGCGCCAGGACGGCAGCGGCGGTGCCCAGGTTCGCGGTGAACAGCAGGTTGTTGAGCAGCTTTGCGGTCTGACCGGACCCCAACTCACCCAGGTGAATGATCGCGTCGGAGAAGCTTTCGAAGACCGGTCGGCAGCGCCGCAGCACGTCGGCGTCACCGCCCGCCATCACCAGCAGGCGACCCTGCTCCGCAGCCGGGCCGCCGCCGCTCACCGGTGCATCGATGATCGAAACACCATGGCGTCCAGCCTGTTGCGCAAGCTCACGACAGGTATCCGGATGCACGGTGCTGTGCACCGCGACCACCCCGTCCGGCGGCATCGCGGACAGCACCCCGCCTCCGACGAGGACTTCTCCGACGTCGGCGTCGCCCGTCACGCACACGCACACCAGGTCGCTGGCGGCGGCGAGTTCGGCCGGCGAATCGGCAGGCTCGGCCGTGGTGCCGGCGAATGGTTCCAGGGTGCCGGTTCGCCGCGCCCACAACGTGGTCGGGAAGCCGGCGTCGATGATCCGCCGCGCCATTGGCCCACCCTGGCTGCCCAGGCCGATGAAGCCGACCCGCATCAGCCGGCCTCGCGGTCCTCGCCGCCCGCACCCCGGGCCACGCAGTCGTCCACGAAGGCGAACACCTTGCGGTGATAGTCGGCGGCGTTGAGGCCGAGGCTGAGATTGTGACCGGCGTCGGGCTGCGTGTTGGCAATGAAAAGTGGGGATTGCGAGAACATTTCGGCGATCTCAGCGATATTGTCGTCGTCGCCTCGATAGACCCGGTCGTGCTCGCCCAGGGTGAAGCGCACCGGCACCCGTACCTGCGGCGCCAACTCCGGAAAAAGGCGGTGCGGCCAATTCAGGGCCACATCCCGCTCGTAGGCCGGGGCGGTCGACGAGTTGGTGACTCCCCGCAGAATGTCCGCCGGGTACAGGTGCAACGGTTCCCACAGCAACTCGCGCGTACCGGGCGGACGCTCCTTGACCTCGGCCGCCTTCATGATCTCCTTCGCGGCGTCATGATAGCGCCGGCCGGTGCCACCCAGTTCCAGGCCCAGCAGTTCGGCGCCACGACGGTCGGCGGCCATCCGCGTCGCGAGTTCGCAGCCGCCCGAGTGACCCAGCACGAACAACCCCGCTCCGCGTGATTGCTGACCCAGGATCCGCTCCACCGCGCCATAGGCGAGATCGACGCGCTGCTGCGGGGTCTGCACCGCCTCGGGGTATGCCGCCGAACTGCCGTGGCCCGGTCTGTCCAGCGCGATCACCGTGAATCCGAGCGTGGGACCCATACGTAGCAGCGACAATTCGGGATGTCCGGGGCAGTCGAAGTACATCGCGGTGGTACCGCCGCCGTGGATGGCGACGACGACTGCCTTGGGGTCCTCGGCTGCGGCGATGATGCCGGACATGGGTACGCCGTCGACGATCACCTTTCTCGGGCGGGTCATGCTTCCGTCCTGAGCAAGATCACACCGCTCGGCGTCAGCCCACCACTGCTGACGACACCGACGCGGGCGTCGGCAACCTGCCGCGCGCCGGCCTCACCGCGCAGCTGGGTGACCGCCTCGTGCACTAGACCCATGCCGTGGGTGCGGCCGTGCGAAAGCTGTCCGCCGTGCGTGTTCAGCGGTATCAGGCCATCGCGGGCGATGTTCTTACCGCCGTCCAGGAATTCGCGAGCTTCACCGATCCCGCAGAACCCCAGCGCTTCGATCCAGGACAGGCAGTTCATGGTGAAACCGTCGTAGAGTTCGGCGACGTCGACGTCCGATGGTTTGAGGGCCGTGCGGGACCACAGGTGTGCGGCCTGGCCGAGCACCTGCGGTTCGTGGGTCAGCGTGCTCTGGTCCCAGTCGATGCGCTCGACGATCTGGGTGCCCACCGCCTCGACCAGAACCGGCGGTTTGGCCAGCTCGCGGGCGGCGTCGACGGCCGAGACGATGACCGCGACGGCTCCGTCGCACGGCACGTCGCAGTCGTACAGGCCGAATGGTGTGGTGATGGGCCGGGCATTCAGGTAGTCGTCCATCGTCATCGGGTCGCGGTAGACGGCCGTCGGGTTGAGTTCGGCATTGGCACGCTGGTTCAGCGCGATCCAGCCCAGCGTCTCTTTCGTGGTGCCGTAACGATGGAAATGGCGTTGTGCGTTGAGCGCCAACGTGTGTGCGGCCGACGTGGCACCGAAGGGCCACTGCCAGCTGGCGGTCCGGCCGCCGGACGGGACGATCTTGCCCTGCTTCATCAGCTCGTTGAAGGTGGCTTCCCACAGTGTCCGGAAACACAGCACATGCCGGGCCAGCCCGGTCGCGACCGCGAGCATGGCCGCGATTACCGACCCGCCCGGGCCGAAGGTTTCCATGCCGCCGTTGTGCCACGTCGGCCGGATGCCTAGCGCCGCCTCTAGGGCGGTGACGCCGCCCTCCCCGAAGCCGCCGAAGTTGCCGCCGCCGGGGTAGGTGGACAGGCCGTCGATGTCGTCGAAGGTCAGCCCGGCGTCGGCGATCGCGGCCTCGCAGGCTTCCACGGTCAGCGACAGCGGCGCCGCCATCAGCCGGCGGCCGATCTTGGACATGCCGATGCCGGTCAGTGCGACCTTGTCCTCGAACTTCTCCGTCGTCAGCATCGGCCGGACGTGTTCGCCGAAGCGTTCCGGCGCGATCTCGTCGTCGGGCAGTGCGGCCGGCTCGGTATCGGCGCTCGGCCGGAACAGCGGCAGCCACACGTCCTCGATGTGCTCGAACACCACCTCGACCGGTTGCCCGAGCTGCAGTTGCTCCGGCTCCGCATCAATGATGTTGGTGGTCAACCGGATACGCGGGTCCTCCACGATCGCCACCTGCGCCACCACGTAGGGCGCGGGCATACCGGGCAGGCTGAACCGGTGGTTCACGGTGAACCCGGCCAGGGTGGCCTTGCCGGAGACGTTCCGCACGCCGATGTTCCGGCTACGGCAGTAGCGGCACACCGGTGCGGGCGGATGGATCAGCGCGGTGCACGCCCGGCACTCCTGGAACCGCAGCGTCCCGTCGGCGCCGGCCGTCCAGAAAAATTCGTTCTCATCGGTGACCAGCGGCAGTGGTCGTCCCGGTGCTGTCGACACGTCACCTCCGGGGGTGGCCGGCCCGTTTGGTAGGCCCGTTATGCGAATCCGAGAATTACGTTATCATCTGCGGACAGGGACGAAGCGAACACCGGCGAGCGGGTTGATGTGACGGAAACGTTGGTTCAGGAGACACCGCGCCCCGGCGTGGTGGTGATCCGGCTCAACCGACCCGAACGGCTCAACGCGATCAACGACGCGATGCTGGCGGAGTTCATGCACGCCTTCGCCGCCCTGGCCGATGCCGACTCCGACGCGTCGGTGCGCGCCATCGTGCTCACCGGCGTGGGGCGCGGTTTCTGTTCGGGCCTCGACGTGCGCAACTTCGGCGCCGACGTGCCGGCCGCCACCGACCCCGCCATCGACCGGCTCCGCTTCCAGGAGGCGATGGCGGCGATACCGGAGGCGATCCGCAACCTGCCTCAGCCGGTCATCGCGGCGGTCAACGGCCCATGCGTGGGCGCCGGACTGGCACTGTGCCTGGCGGCTGACATCAGAATCTGTTCCACCGCTGCCACTTTCGGCAATGCGGCGATCCTGCTGGGCCTGTCGGGCGCGGAAATGGGCATGAGCTACCACCTGCCGCGGATCGTCGGCACCAGCGTCGCCGCGGACTGGATGCTCACCGGGCGCACCGTGTCCGCCGAGGAAGCCGACCGCAGAGGGTTGGTCAGCCAAACGGTGGAGCCTGAACGGCTTCTCGACCATGCGGTGGAATTGGCCGGCCGCATCGCCGATCTCGCGCCGTTGGGGGTGCGCATGACGAAGCGGGCCCTGCAGGTCAATACCGACGCCGCCGGTTTCGGTCCGGCGATCGAACTGGAGAATCGCAACCAAGTGCTCACCCACGCCACTGATGAGGCCGCAGCGCTACGCCGCAAGTGGTCGCAGTGAGCCCGCCCCGCGTTGAGTCTGCGCTCAGGGCGCCAATATTGCCGAAATCGCGCCCTGAGCGCAGAGTCAAGAAAGGATTCACCGGTGGCGTGGGACTTTTCGACTGACCCCGACTGGGCGGATCAACTTGCCTGGGTGGACGACTTCGTGCGCTCGGAGTGCGAACCCGTCGACCTGCTCGTCAAGGAATCGCACGACCTCAACGACCCGGTGCGACAGGCACTTATCCCGCCCCTGCAGAACATCGTCAAAGAGCGGGGCCTGTGGGCCACCCACCTCGGACCCCACTTGGGCGGCCCCGGCTACGGGCAGCTGAAGTTGGCCCTGCTCAACGAGATCCTCGGCCGGTCGGAATGCGCGCCGATTGTGTTCGGTTCGCAGGCGCCGGATTCGGGCAACAGTGAAATCCTGGCCCACTACGGCACCCCCGAGCTCAAGCAGCGTTACCTGGAGCCGTTGCTGGACAACCGGATTGTGTCGTGCTTTTCGATGACCGAGCCCCAAGGCGGCGCCGACCCCAAGGTGTTCACCACATCGGCGGTGCAGGACGGGGACCACTGGGTGATCAACGGGGAGAAGTGGTTCTCCTCCTTTGCCTCGATGGCGTCCTTCCTGATCGTGATGGCCGTGACCGACCCGGAAGCCCCGCCGTACGAACGGCATTCGATGTTCGTCGTGCCGGGTGAAACACCGGGTATCAACGTACTGCGCAACGTGGGACTCGGTTATCAGCCAGTGGGCGGCGGCCGCGAGGGCTACGTGCGGTACGAAAACGTCCGGGTGCCGGCCGATCACATGCTCGGCCCGCGCGGCGGCGCCTTCGTGGTCGCACAGACCCGGCTGGGCGGCGGCCGCATCCATCACGCCATGCGCACCGTCGGTTTGGTGCGCCGGATCTTCGACATGCTCTGCGAACGGGCGGTGTCCCGCCATACTCAGGGCCAGCTACTCGGTGACAAGCAACTCGTCCAGGCGATGGTCGCGGACTCGTGGATGGAGATCGAGGCGTTCCGCCTGCTGACGCTGCAGACCGCATGGAAGATCGACCAGCACAACGACTACAAGGCGGTACGCGCCGACATCTCCGCGGTGAAGGCGATGATGCAGAAGGTGCTGCACGACGTCTCGGCGCGCGCGCTGCAGATACACGGCTCGCTGGGCACCACGCACGAGATGCCGTTCGTGCAGCACCTGGTCGAATCGTTCGTGCTGGGATTGGCCGACGGGCCCACCGAGGTGCACAAGACCGTGCTGGCCCGCCTGCTCCTCAAGGAGTACAAGCCGGCGCCCGACCTGTTCCCCTCCGAGCACCTGCTGCGTCTGCGCGAGGCCGCCGAGCAGAAGTTCGCCAACCAACTGGCCGGCATACCGCGCGGCTAACCCAGCAACTCGCCGGCACGCAAGAGCAAGTGCGGCAACGCTTTCGACATGTCCTCCAGATCAGCGTCGGGGTGCGGGCGCCGACGGTTGTGCTTGACGATCAGCGACCAGGTCGCCACCGATTTGAAGCAGGCCAGCGCCTGGAACCAGCCGAGATCGAGCACCGGGAAACCGACGGCAGCCTCGTAGACCGCGGCCAGTTCGTCCAGCGAGGGGGTGGCGCCGACATACCGGGTCCGGCGCCGATAGGTCTGCGGGTCGCAGTTGATCAGGAACCAACCGACGTCCACCCGCGGGTCGCCCACCGACCAGATCTCCCAGTCGATCACGCCGGTGATGCGGTCCGCTGCGGCGAGCAGATTGCCAAGCCGGAAGTCACCGTGCACCACGGCGGGACCGAGCGGCGCCGGCACCCGATCGAGCAACGCGGCGCCGACTGCACGCCAGCCCGGGGCCAGCGCGGGGTCGACCGTTTCCAGCGTCCGGCACCACCGTTCGATCTCGGCAGCCGCCGTGATCACCGGCTCAGTGCCCAAACCGACCGCGGCGGGGTGTATGGAGTGCAACTGCGCCATCGTGATCGCGGCGCTCCGAAAGCGTTCGGACACATCGGATTCCTCGAGTTCCGTGTCGTCCAGATCGAACAACGGCTCGACCGAGCTGCCCGGCAGCATGGACATCACGAAGAGCGGCGGATCCTGCGGCGGCTCGCCCGGGTCCTCCCACAACACCTCGGGCACCGGCACCGTGGTGCCGGCCAGCGCTGCGATCAGCCGGCTCTGGCGCAACACGTCGCGGTGTCCCGTCGGTGCGATGCCGGCGGGCGCCACCTTGACCACGACCTGCCGACCATCCAGCTTACCGATGTAGGTCAGGCTGGAAGCTCCGCCGGTGAGCGGACGCAGCCCCTCGATCTGGGCGAGCCGCCGGCGCAACCGGTCGAGGGCGTCGGTCAGGTCAGCCACCCGATTTCACGGAGGAACGGTTGGGTGTGGGCGATGCGGCCGGTAAGCGACTTCGGGTCACCGGTGCACAATTCGAGTGCCGTCTGAGTGATCAGTGCGATGTCCTCGGTGTCCGTCTTGGCCAGATCCAGGGTGCCTGCCCCCGGGGTGGCGACGGGTTTGGACGGCGCCGCCGCATTGACGGCGATGCCGTCGTCATAGAGTTCGGCGGCAAGGCTTTTGGTGAGCCGGTTGAGTGCGGCCTTGACGGTGCCGTAGATGCCGAACCCCGCGCTGCGGTCGAATTCGTCGAACGGCGGACCGCTGGGCAGGTCCCCGCCGACGGAGGTCACGTTCAGCACCCAGCCACGGCCGCGTTCCCGCATCGCGGGGATCGCGAGCTGGGCCAGGTGCAGCGGCGCCAGCACATGCATCTCGATCATCAGGCGTGTCCGCCGTTCCGGGAACCCGTCCAGTGGCCGCAGGAAGGTCACCGCGGCGTTGTTGACCAGGATGTCCGGCGCACCGATGCCGTTGACGACTGCGGCGAAAAGCCGTTCACGGTCTTCGGTTTTGGACAGGTCGGCCTGGACCGCGATGGCCGACCCCCCGCCGCCGCGGATCTCGTCGAGTGTTTCCTGCAGCGAGCCCTGGTATTTGGGGTCGGGCGCCAGCGTGCGCGCGGTGAGCGCCACCGTGGCGCCTTCGGCGGCCAACCGCTGGGCGATCGCCTTGCCCAGACCCCGGCTGCTTCCGGTCACCAGTGCGGCCAGACCCGCGCACCGCCCGCTCAACGCGTGAAGCCCCACTGCGCCTCGTTGGATTCCGTCTTGAGATGCTCGGCCGGGTCCTCGTCGTCGTGCAGTTCCGGGTGCGGGATGCTCGGCTTGCGGTCACCGACTTCGGTGATCGCATGCACCGGGCAGTCCAGCAGCGCCCGCATCACCGGGTCGTGGTCCTGCTCCGCCACGCTGCCGTCGCCGACCAGGGACGCGTATCCCCAGTCGTCGAGCGAGAAGTAGGCGGGCGCGTGCTTGGCGCACAGCCCGAAGCCGTCGCAGATGGTGCGGTCGAGACGGATCCTCATGGACACCTCACCGGTACCGGTACTTCGTAGGGACGCTCGGCGCGGTATGCGCCGTGTTCGCAGTCCGGGCAGCTGCCCTGGAGATGGCGCGTCACTTCCGCGGGAAACTGGTCGAGCAGGGACGCCGCGACGTTGGTGGCGGCATCCAATGTCCCGCAGGCACCGCGGCGGCGGAGCACCACCGACCAGCGGCGCAACCGATCGACGTCCTCCGCTGTGGCCGCCGAATCCCGCAGCGCCCCCGCGGCGGCCGCCATCGCCGCGGTGCCGTTGAAGCAGGACCCGCACTGCCCGGCATTTTCCCGGTCGAAGTAGGCCAGTACGGAGGCCGCCACCGCGACCGGACAGTCGTCGGTGATCAACGAGACAGCACCGCAACCCAACCCGCTGCCGATGCCGCGCATCGTTTCGTGATCCAGCCGGGTGTCCAGCACGCCGCGGTTGAGCAGGCCGGCGAAGTAACCGCCCATCAGGACACCACGTAGGTGCTCCGAGGAAACCCCATGCAACGCAAGCAATTCGGTGAACGGCAGACCGTGAGGTAGTTCGTAGAGCGCCGGTGGCCGGCCGGCTCCGGTGATAGTGGCCAGGAAGGTGCCTGGTGACAGTACGGTGCCCTGGGTGCGGAACGCCTTGGCGCCGTAACGCTGCAGGTACGGCAGGTTCGCCAGGGTCTCGACGTTGCTGATCAGCGTCGGCAATTCCCGGACGCCGACTTCGAACGGCCGTGGCGGCTTGTCGGTGGGTTTGGCCGGCCCGCCGTTGATCGCCTGGACCGCAGCGGTTTCCTCGCCCGCCACGTATCCGGGCTCGACCGTCCACACCTCGACATCGAGGTTCTCCAGAGCGGCCTCGGCCAGCGCGGTTTCGACGCTACGTGCCGAATCCGCATCCGACACATAGACATACACGCGCCAGGCGGACGCGATTGCCGCGGCCAGCCGCAAACCGTCCAGAACCAGATGCGGCCGGTGTCGCAGCAGCCAGCGGTCCTTGACCGAAGCCGGTTCCCCCTCTTCGCCGTTCGCGATGACCACCGCGCCGCCGTTGGCGCGTCCGTTGTCGCGCACGGTGCGCAGCTTCACGCCGAGCGGAAATGCGGCGCCGCCGCGGCCGACCAGTCCGCTGGCGTCGACCTCGCCAAGCAATTGATCGGCATCGACGAGCGGCAGGTACCCGCCGCGCTCGCGATAGAGTGCAACGTCCTCGCGCTCGGCGGCCTCGGCCAGCAGTCGGGGTTCCAACGACGGCCAGACTGCGGTACGGATTGCGGCGTCCGTCTTCACGGCTCATCCCGCCCTGCGGTTAGGCTTTGCGGCATGCGGACGGCGGTGGTGCGGGTCGATGTCGACCCGGGCGGTCTGCTCGCCGCCGGGCAATTACGCGAGGGCATGGCAGCGCTCCTCGAAGTGGCCGGCGCCGCGGACGCCGAAGTGGTGGACGTCGATCTCGCGAGCCGACCACCCGGTCGCCGCGTCGTCGAGGTGCTCATCGCCGGCAGCGATGTCGAATCGGCCAAGACGACGGCGATCGACCTGTGCGGCAAGGCCTTCGGCACCAGCCCGGCGGCCGGGGTGGTCACGTTCGTGAGCCGGGGGACCGACGACGACGCCCGTGGTGTGCTGGCCGCGTTCGGAGTCACCGGCGAGATCGTCCGGGAGCCCGGCGACGACGGGTACGACGTCGTCCACGTCACGCTGCGCGAGGCCGACCTCGAGCGGGTGCCGGAAAGCCGAATCCACACCGCACTCGAGGCCTCGCTCAACTGCGAAGTCCACATCCGCACAGTCTGAAGGCATTACGAGACCCATCACGAACCCAGAAATTCCAGAATCGCGGGCGCCGCCTGTACCCAGGTGTCGAACATGTTGAAGTGCGTCACCCGGCCCGCGGCGCGATCCTCCGACGCCCGCTCCCAGGCGTCCTCGGGCCACGGCGGATCGATCAGCTTCGATCCCTTGATCAGGCAGCTGACTTCCAGCGAGGTGCGTTTGGGGTGATCCATGTCGTTCTCGCCGCCGCGAATGATCAGCGTGGGAACCTTGATGCGGTCGAACATTTCGTCTTCGACGCCAGGGATGGTCTGGCCCGGCTTGGACACGAACGCGTTGAGCCAGCGCAGCATCACTTTGAGGAACTCGTCCTTGTCGAAGTCGAGGAAGCGCTGTTTGTTGGGCGGGTTCTCCTCGATGCGGTCGCGCCATTCCGCAACTTTGATGACGCCGTCCATCCCGGTGCCGCGCACCGCGAGAATGCTCGGGATGATGTAGAAGGAACCCAGCACGAAGGTGCCATAGATGCCGCCGACGATGTTCCAGACCACCAGCTTGGTGACCATTTCCGGATAGAGCATCGTGGTCAGCATCGAATCCCTTGCGCCACCGGAACCCCCGGCCAGGATGCACTGCTCGAAGCCCAGCCCGGTAACCAGCTTGTGCAATGTCTCGGCGCGCATGTGTGATTCGCTCTGCCCGTAGAACTGGACATCGGAGGCACCGCAATTCGGGCGGTCCCACAGCAACACGCGATACCCGCCGCCGGCCAGCGCGTCGGCCAGCGGACGCAACCCATCGATGTCCTTGCTGAACCGTCCACCGGGCGTCAGGGCGATGAGATCGCCTGTCTCACCCAGTATTTCATAGACGACATTGCCACCGTTGATCTCCATCGACGACACGCGGTTCTCCTGCCGGGTCACGCCATCACCAACACGTCATTGCCGATCACCCGGACCGGGTAGGTCCGGATGCTCCACTCCGGTTTCACCGCGGTGGTGCCGGTCGCCAGCTCGAAGCCCCACTGGTGCCAAGGGCAGTAGATGTATTCCAGGTCTCGGACCATGACCGCGTCCCCGGCGGCACTCTCGTCGACCACGGTCAGGCCACGGGCCCGGCCCGAGCACAGCGGACCACCTTGGTGCGGGCAGTAATTCGCGATCGCATAGAACGTGCCGTTGACGTTGTAGACACCGACACCGTGGCGCCCGATCGGAACCAGCTTGTGGGTGCCCGGCGGGATTTCGTCGACGGTGGCAACGACATGCTCGCGGCCCTGAGCGAGGCGGGGCTGCTTCACCGCCCCGTTTTCTTCCGATGCCAAGTCAGTGGACCCGGGTCTGGCCCTCGAGGACCGGAACGGTCTCCGGCAGGTGATAGGTGGCGATGCCGTTCTTGAACATCACCGCTTCCCGCGCGGCTTTGGGCAGGTGCTTGACCAACCAGCGCGGGTCATCGAAGGTCCAGTGCGGATAGTCCGAGGAATACAGCAGAATCTTCTCGCACTCCATCCACTCGAACGCGCGGCTCAACTCGGTCTTGTCCTCCGGATAGTCCAGCGGCTGGGTGGTGAATTTGATGTGGTCCTTGACGTACTCCGAGGGCTTGCGCTTGATCTCCACCCAGGACTTGCGGGCCTCGTAGATCGCGTCCATGCGCCACATCAACGGCAGTATCCAGGTGAACGCGTGCTCGACGAAGACGATCCGTAGCTCCGGGAACCGGTCGAAGACTCCGTCGAAGATCAGGCTCATCACCTGGTTAGCGGCCAGCAGCGAGTAGGTCACCATGAAGTCGTGGTTGTAGCTGGGGAAACCCACCGGCGGGATCGGCAGCTCGTCGAACTGACTGCGGGACAAGTGGCAGCTCACGGTGATGTCGTGCTTGGTGGCCGCCGCCCAGATCGGGTCGTATTTCGGATTGCCCCACGACGGCCGCGGCTCGGCCTTGATCAGGATCTGCGCCATGTAGGGATGCCCGGCCCAGCGCTCGATCTCCTGCACCGTGGCTTCGGGGTCCTCGATGGCGACGCAGATCGAACCGCGCCACCGCTGATGCCAGTTGTTGTGGCTGTCCAGCCAGTGGTTGGCCTGCCAGTCGTTCAGCGCGACCGACATTGCGTGCTGCGCTTCGGGGATGCGAGCGGGGTAGGCGGCAGGTTCCAGGATCGCGATGTCCGAGCCGGCTTCCATGATCAGCTGCCGGAACGCCATGTCCGGGTCACTGCCCGGAAATTCACCGTCCGGCGGGAAAGTGTCCACGCGCATCGCGTACGCGTGGGCGTAATCCGGTGCGTCGTAATAGATCTGCTCGCCCACGTTGCGGGTGAGGAAGTACTTGCTGCGCCACGGCTCCGGGATGTACTGGATGATCTCGCCGCGCTTGGGGACCGGGTGGACATCCGAGTCGACGCACCGCACGGCGATGCGCTCGGTGGGGGGGACACGTTCCTGCGTATGGGTGAGCGTCATTTCGACCTCCTCGGCCTCATTTCTACTGTGCGCCCGAATCGACGGCGATGTCTATCCCGTACAACTCGGCCGCGTTGCGCCAGCACAACTTCTCCCGCTGTTCGGCGGACAACGCGCTGGGCAACTTGGTGATGTCGCCGCACTGCCAGTGCGGGTAGCTGCTGCCGAACATCACCATGTCGTCCTTGCCGGTGAAGCTGAACCACTCTCCCGCGAACTCGACGTCACCGGGACCGTCGAGCCTGCCCTGCACGAAGAAGACGTGGCCGGGCAGATAGTCGCTGGGGATGCGCGGTGCCCAGGGCGTCTGTTCCAGGTGGGGCCGGCCGAAGGTGTCCATCCGCCAGATGAATGGCGTCACGAAGTCCGCGGCGCCGTCACCCCACACGAATTTCAAGCCGTCGAACCGCTCGAACACGCCCTCCGCGATCATGTTCATCAGGTGATAGATGTAGTTCAGCGCCATAAAGCTGACGTACTGCTCGTAGGTGCGGGTGTTGCCGTTCGGGGTCGGCGGGAAGGCGATCCCCGAGCCGACCTCGATGTGCGCGGCCACCGGCAGGTTCGCGTCGACGGCCGCCTCCCACAGCGGCCAGAACTGCGGTTTGCCGTAGAGTTCGCGCGACTGTAGCGGGACGCCGATCTGGACTACGCGTGGGTGCCCGCGCCACTTGTCGATCTCGCGCAAGGCGCCGGTGATGTCGTCCGGGTTGACCCGGATGGTGCCACGGAACCGGTCGTCTGACTCCAGCCAACGCGACACCATCATCTCGTTGTGGGCGGCATGCAATGCGCTACCGAGATGCCGGTCGGGCATGATGCCGCGCGCCATCGGATGCAGCACCGCCACATCGACCCCTCGCTTGGAAAACAGCTCGTGCGCAACGAATTCGGGGTCCGAGCCCGGGTACTGGCGGTCGGGTCCCTTGGTGTCCGGCGCGTACTCACCACCGGGTGCGCCGTACCAGTCCATCTCGTAGTCGGGGAACCCGCGGCTCTTGAACGGCTCCCGCAGAAAGCTGCGCAGGTCCTTGTTGGACGGGAAGAAGATGTGCACGCTGGCGTCGATGACCGGCGTGCGCACACCGTCTGCGTGTTCGATCACGAGCGCCACCCTCCGGCCGCGGCAGGGCCATATGATAGATAACCTAACATTTAGCCACGCGATCCATCAATGAATATCCGGTAAGCATCTCGGTTAGTCATCTGTCCTGGTTAACGCCACTTTTCCGGGTTGGCTGCAAGTCTTGTTCTTAATTCCGAATAATAACATTCTCCGGCTTGGTTGTAACACCGCAACGTCGAGCGTGGGGCTCCGGTATGCGATCTCGCATGGCGGCGTACATACGGGCCACGTTCAGCGGTCGGGCCTTACGTGGCGCCGGGTCGCACGACGACGCCGGCGGCGCCCTCGAACGGCTTGATCACTGTCGTGAAGTCCGCGTCCGGGCCCTGTTCCTGCGCCGCGGCCTCCCAGATCCGCCCGACGGTGTCGGCTATCTCGACCGGAACACCCAGTGCCCTGGCCTCCTCGAGGTACAGCCGCACGTCCTTGACCATCAGGCCCGTCGCGAACCCGTAGTCGAAGGTGCGCGGCAGGATCGCCCGGGGAAACTTGTCGCGGCTGGCGCTGGTGGCGCCCGAGCCGGCGTTGAGCACGTCGATCATCACCGCCGGGTCCAGGCCGGCCTTGACGCCCATGACGACGACTTCCGCCGTGGCGGCCAGCACGTTGGCCGCCAGGATGTTGTTCGCCAGCTTCATGGTCTGCGCCGAGCCCGGTTTGTCGCCCACGTAGAACGGCCGGCCGAGGGCTTCGAGCGCGGGCTCGACGATGTCGAACTCGGCGCGCGGGCCGGACACCATCACCGCGAGGGCTCCGCGTCCGGCGCCGCCCACCCCACCGCTGACCGGGCTGTCCAGGGCGGCGATGTTGCGCTGTGCCAGGCGGTCGTGAATCTGCACCGCCGTGGTCGCCCCAACCGTGGACAGGTCGACGTAACGCACGACCCGCGCGCCCGCGATCACTCCGGAGTCACCGGTGGCCACCTCGAGCGATACCGCGGGGGTGGGCAGGCTTGCCAGCACGGTGTCGGCCCGGTCGGCCACCTCCCGTGGTGTGGCCGCGGCCTGCGCCCCGAGCGCGACGAGGCGTTCGACGGCCGGTCGGTCGGTGTCGAAGACGACGAGGTTGTGGCCCGCCTCGATAAGCCGGCGTGCCATCGGGCCGCCCATGTTTCCCAGCCCGACGAACCCGATCTGCACCGCTAAGCCTCGTCGAGTTCGGCAAAGATCTCGCCGGCGGTGCGGAAGCTGTCCACCGCTGCCGGCACGCCGGCGTAGATCGCGACCTGCAGGAAAACCTCGCGGATCTCGTCGCGCGTGACGCCGTTGGTGATGGCGGCCTTGAGGTGCGTCCGCAGTTCGTGCGGGCGGTTGAGCACCGAAGTCATGGCCAGGTTGAGCATGCTGCGCGTCTTGCGGCTCAGCCCGTCGCGGCCCCACACCGCACCCCAGCAGTACTCCGTGACGAGGTCCTGCAAAGGTCCGGTGAACTCGTCGGCGTCGGCGATTGCCCGGTCGACATATTCCTTACCCAGCACTTCGGAGCGAATCTGCCTGCCGCGCTGGTACGTCTCGCTGTCCAATCCGTTCTCCTTCGCCGCTGAGTCCTTTGCCAGCAGCTTAGGAGGGGACCGGATCGGACCGGCGAGTGGCAACGCGGCAGCGCGCTGGTGCCCGACGAATCAGGCTGTCGGGCAACGGACTTGGCTCGGCGTCTGGAGTGCCTAGTTGCAGACCGAGTGGACGATCCAGCCGCCGCCGAGCCGAGAGACGGCGTGCGCCTCGGCCGCGGTGCGCGACAATCCCAGACCGCCGTGGTACGTCGCGCCGTCGTGGGCCACCGCGCCGCAGTGGGTGAAGGTGGTCAGGATGGTGCAGGTCTCAGAGCCGCAGCGCTGCATCGCTAGTTGCTGTGCACCCAGCTTCGACTTGTGGCGCCGCGCCGTACCGGAGGCGCCGTCGTGGCTGTAGGCGATCGCGCCGTAGTGCTTGAGCAGGGGTGGGATGTTTGTGGGCGCGTCGATCGGCACGTTGGGGGCCGCCTGGGTCGGTGGAGCCTGATGGGTACGCGCGCTGGCCGGATGGATCAGGGTGAAGGCCATTGCGCAGGCAGCTAACAGGCTTGCGAAGGCAAGCGCGACGCGACGTCTTTGTCGTGCCGTCATTGTCATGAACCCTTTCTCGAAAGTGGTGACCGAACACGTGTGAGCACATGTTTACAACGACGAAACATGCGCCTTCTACCATACCAGCTGAAAAGAGCCGTCCCGCCTGAGCGGTGCCCGCTGCGCGACCGGCCGTCAGAGCGAACTGCGCACCGCCGCAACCGTTTCCAGATCTTCGAGTGCGGTGACGCCGCGTCGCAGGCCTTCCATGGCGATGGCGTCGTCCTGCATCCCACCCATCCCGGCGGTGATCAGCGCGGCGACGTAGGCGTACAACGCGCCCTGCCGGTAGCGGCGATAGAAGTCGTCGCCGTCCAGCTCGGGTCCGCCCGCGGCGGCCAGGGCGCGCCGGTAGACGCCGAGCAGGTCACGCTGGGCGGCTCGTCGGTCTTCTGGGGTCAGGCTGGTGACCAGTGTGTACGCCAGCTCGCGCGACGGGTGCCCGCGGCGCACCGCCTGCCAGTCCAGCAAGCCCGGCCTGCCGTCCCGGAAGTAGACATTGCCGGGGTGGGCGTCGCCGTGCATCACGGTGTGCGGAGGAGTGTCGATCAGTGCGGCGACCGCGCGGTAGTTGGCGGCGATGAAGCGGCCCTGTCGATCGGGGGTATCTACGGGGGCGTCGGTCCGCTCGGCGAGGCGTTTGATCGAGGCGTTCATCAGCGCGCCGGTCAGCAGGGAGGTGGCGTCGCCCGACGGGGTGTAAAGCCAACGAGGTGGTCGTCCCCACCAGGTGGCGTGCAGCCGGGCCAGCAGCTCGACGATCAGGCCGGCCTGGTCGACGGACAGCGGGTGCAGGGTGTCGGGGAATTCGCAGGAAGCCGCCGGCAGCGTTTCCAGCACCAGCAGGTAGCGGCCGGTCCGCGGATCGAATGCGGTGCCGTAAGCCTTCGGCAGGCCGGTCAGTGCTGGTGCCAGGTCGCGGTAGAACCGCACCTCGGTATGGCCGAGCCGGCCAAGTTCGCCCATCAGGCGGGTCGCGGCCGTCTGCGCTGAAAGCTTCACGAACACCGTCTCTGGGACGTCATCTGCGACGTCACTGCCGGACAACCGCAGCCGGGCGCGCGAGGATGTTCCGGCGTCGCTGTCCAGGACCTGCACGGCGGTCACGGTGCTGCCCATCGCCGCGGAGAGTGCGGCGGCGTCGAGGCCGTCGACGGTGCGCGGCAGCCGCCCACGGCTGCCGACCACCGCATCGGTCGCTACCCGGCCCAGCCCGCGGCCCAGGTGCGCGGCCAGTCGGGCGATCGAAAGGGCTTGCATGAGGTGCTTTTTCATAGCGATTCATCCTGGCTGGCGACGGGCTGCTGCGTGGCCATTGACTTTACATATATGGCGAATATTGTCACGCTGAGAAAGGAGCGTGATGACCGGAGCAAGCCGCGACATCTGGGAGGTCCTCTCGACCGCCCGCACCATCCGGCGATTCACCGATCGGCCGGTTGACGATGCCACGTTGACCAGGTGCTTGGAGGCGGCCAGGTGGGCGCCCTCGGGGGCCAACGCCCAAGGCTGGCGGTTCGTCGTGCTGCGATCGCCGGAGCAGCGGGCTGTCGTGGCCAAGGCTGCCGCGCAGGCGCTCGCCGTGATCGAACCGGTCTACGGGATGAGCCGCCCCGCCCCCGGTGACACCAGCCGGCGCGCCCGCAACGATCGCGCGACCTACGAGTTGCACGACCGCGCAGGCGAATTCACTTCGGTGCTGTTCGCCCAGATCCGTTACCCCACCGCCTCCGAACTCCTGCTGGGCGGATCGATCTTCCCGGCCATGCAGAACTTTCTGCTGGCGGCGCGCGCCCAGGGGCTGGGTGCGTGCATGACCAGCTGGGCGTCGTACGGGGGTGAGCCACTGCTGCGGGAAGCCGTTGGCGTACCGGATGATTGGATGCTGGCGGGCCACATCGTCGTCGGCTGGCCCAAGGGCAATCACGGGCCGGTCCGGCGTCGTCCCCTCGCTGAGGCGGTCAACCTCGACGGCTGGGACCGGCCCGCCAGTGAGCTATTCAGCTGACTGGCCGGTGAAGAACCGCGCCGCCTTGCGGATCGATTCTTCGACGGGCTCGGGTTTCCAGCCCAGTTCGCGTTCGGCCTTGCTGTGGTCCAACGGGGACATCAGTTCGGCCATGCGCGCTCCGACGTAGGCGAAGGGCAGGTCGCGGTTCAGCACTCCGGCGGCGAAGTCGTTCGCCCGCGCCGCACCGCGCAGGACGGCCATCGGGATTGGGATACGCGGCGGGCGGCGCCCGACCGCGCGGGCGGCGATCTCGTGCAACTCCTTGGTGCTCATGTAGCGGTCGGAGATGATGTAACGCTCACCGATACGCCCCTTCTCGGCCGCCAGAAGCATTGCGCGCGCGGCATCTTCAATCCCGACGACCTCGGAGGAGAAGCCCAGGTAGAACGGGAACCCTCCGTTGGCGACGCGGGCGAGCAGGCCGCCGTGCGGTGTCGGCGCCCAGTCCAGCGGGCCATAGGTGGTCGAGATGCACATCGCGACCGCCGGCAGCCCGTGCTCGCGTGCGTACCGCAGCACCAGGTCCTCGGCGGCGACCCGCGATTCGATGTAGGGGCCGCCGTCATTCCAGTTGTGCGGATCGTCCTCGGTGACCGGTCGGTGGTCGTTGATCGCCAGTGTCCCGGTGCTGCTGGTGAATACGAATTTCCGCAAGTCCGCGCCGAGCGCCGCGTCGAGCACGTGCCGCAGGCCTTCGACGTTGGTGCGGAACAACGGTGCCGGATCGCGTAGCCACATCCGGGCGTCGACCACGCAGTAGTACACGACGTCACAACCGGTCATCGCCGTCCGCAACGCCGCGTCGTCGAAGATGTCGCCATAGCAGCGTTCGACCGGTAGGTCGTCGAATCCTCTTGTCGCGCTTGTCTTGCGGATCATCACCCGCACGTCTTCGCCGGCTGCCACCAATTGGCGGGTGACGTGCGAGCCCACAAACCCGCTGGCTCCGATGACCAGTTTCTTCATACTTGCGCCCCGTCGGCGAGCATGCCGGGACCGTACTTGGCCCGCAGGAACGTCCACGGGTCGGCGTACGGGCCACGGCGTTCGATGCGGCGCTGCAACGCAAGGACCGTCCGCAGCACCGGTCGGGCCACCGGCCCGAGGGCGCGCAGCAGTAGGCGGCGCCGGCCCATCGAGTCGCCTACCCAGGCAATGGTCTGCGCCCAGTCGTGTTCTTGATACTCAAGCAGCGCTTGGGATTCGGTGGTGTCGAACCAGCCGGTGAAGCTCCACCCGAGGTCGTCGTCGGGATCACCGGGCAGGCCGATCGACGGGCCGAGGCGCCCCAGCCCGGCCGCGGCCATCATGTCGTCCTGCACGTCACTCATCAGGTGGACGTTCGTCTCGTCGCCGGCGATCACCAGTACCTTCCCGTCGACGCGGTCACGCCGATCCACCGCGTTGGCGAACGCCAGGGCGACATCGCGGGCGTCGGTCATGTGCATGCGGTTGTCGACCGGAGTGGCGCGCACCAGCAAGAGGTAGTCACCGTCGAAGTTGGCCGTGCCGTCGGGTGAAACGATCGCGGCCAGTCGCAGGATGGCATACGGCAGTCCACTCTCGGTGATGACCGCCTCGGCGAGCACCTTGTCCTCCCCGTACTGGTCGACCGGGTTGACGGGGGTGGCTCCGGTGATGCGCTCCGGGTACCGGTAGGGGTTGCGGGATCCGTAAACGGCAGCGCTGGAAGCGAAGACGAACAATGGTGGCTCGCGCAACGCCCGGGCCGCACTCACCAGGTGACGGGTGCCGTCGACGTTGACTCGGCGGGCCAGCGGCGGGTTGCGATACGACGGCGGCGAGACGAGGGCCGCCAGGTGCACGATCGCGGCGGGTTGGTGGCGCGCCAGCACCGCGGTGACCGCGTCAGCGTCCAGCAGGTCGGTGTATTCCGGGATCAGGGTGCCGGGGTGGGCGGTCGCGGACAGGGCCGCGGCCGCCGCGACGGAAGCCTCGTTGGCCAGGTCCATGGCTACCACGGTGTGGCCACGGCTGAGCAGGATTTCCGCGCACCGCTTGCCGACCTGTCCGAAAGCGCCGGTGACCAGGGTGGTGTTCACCGGGTGAACCTGCGTGCAAGTGCGGAGCCGGCGTCCCGCAACCGGGGTGAGATACGCACGGAGAACAGCGGATTGAAGAAGTCCTCACGCAACCGGGTCAGTGTCGAGGTCTTGATCAACCATCGGCCGTCGAGCTTTTCGTAGGTCTCGTGATAGTGCCCGCGCCCGTCGAGGTTGAGGCCGGGTGCCAGGCGTACCACGTCCTGCAACGCCCATATCCCGGTCGCGGTGGTGCCGGAGGTGAGGGTGATCTCCGGTGCGTGCACCTGATGCGCCGTGGGCTGGGACGGCTTGCCCAGCGCGCCGCGGACGAACGCCACGAACTCATCGGCGCCGTGGATCACCTTGCCGCCCGACCCCGAGGTGTCGCTGACGAAGTCGTCGGTGAACAGTCGCCGCCATTCGTCCCACTGCTTGGTGTCCAGGTAGCGGCAGTATCGGGCCTTCAATTGTTTGATCGCCTCGATCTCCCACAGCGCGGCTGCGGTATCCAGCATCGTGGCCCCTTCGGTATAAAGTCATAGCCGGTTTTGAGATTACAACTTCCGTCAAAGAGAATGTTATTCTCGCTTGATAATCCCCGACGGGAGGCGGCCCGGATGCTTTTGGAGTTCGATGCTGATCAGCGGCTGTGGCAGGACACGGTGCGCGATGTCGTCATCAAGCAATGCCCGCCATCGCTGGTGCGCAGCGTGGCCGAACAAGGCGCCGACACCGAGCCGCTGTGGAAGCTGTACGTGGAGCTGGGCTGGACCGAGCTGAACGACCCGGCCAGTGCGGTGGAGCTGGCGATCGTGCTCGAGGAACTCGGCCACGCGACCGATCCAACGCCGTTCCTGGCGACGATGAGTCAGTTCGCGCCGCTGGTCGGGGAGCGGTTCGACCCGAATCAGTCCGGCACGGCGGTGTATGGCGGGATCTCCGCGCGTCGTGATGTCGACGGCTGGGTGCTCGACGGCACCGCCCGCCACGTGCTCGACGGCGATCGCGTCGATCGCATCGCGGTGGTGACCGAAGCGGGAGTGTTCCTCACCGACACCAGTGCGCTGAGCGCTCGTCGGGAATCGGTGTTCGACCCGGTGCTGCACGTGGCGGACCTGTCCTTCGGCGGCGTCCGGGTGCCCGAAAGTGACCGGCTGGCAGTGGATCCCGAGCGCGCCCGCCATATCGCGCTGACCGGGATGGCCGTCACGATGGTGGGCGCCTGTCAGCGCATCCTGGATCTGGTGCTCGAGCATGTCCGCAGTCGTCACCAGTTCGGGGTGCCGATCGGTTCGTTCCAGGCCGTCCAGCACAAGGCCGCCGACATGCACGTCGCGATCCAGCGTGCTCGGGCGCTGGCATACTTCGCCGCGCTGACCATCTCCGCCGACGATCCTCGGCGCCGGCTGGCCGCCGCGATGGCCAAGGCGTCGGCGGGTGAGTGCCAGTCCTTGGTGTTCCGGCACGGGTTGCAGCTGCACGGGGCAATGGGCTTCACCTGGGAGAACGATCTGCAGTTCGCGTTGAAGCGGGCCAAGGCGGGGGAGCTGATGCTGGGCGGCGCATCGGAGCACCGGGCGCAGATCGCCGAGGAGTACCGTGCAGCTGACTTTTGATTCCGACGTCGAGGAGTTCCGGGCGGAGTTCTCGGCATTTCTCGACGAGAACTTGCCCCCCGCAAGCGAATTGCAGGAGCGTCCGCGTTCGGTGTCGCACATGCCGCAGTGGGCGCGGCGATGGCAGCGGCTGCTGTTCGACAACGGTTGGCTGCTGCCGAGTCAGCCGCCGGAGTTCGGGGGCCGCAACGCGACGGTGCTACAGCAGTTCGTCTACCTGGCCGAGCTGGGCCGTCGGCGCATCTATCACAGCTTCAACCCGCAGGGCGTGAATATCGTTGCGGCATCGCTGTTGTCGTTCGGCAGCGAGGAACAGAAGCACCGGTGGGCGGTGCCGATCCTGCGCGCCGAGATCACCGCGTCGCTGGGCATGAGCGAGCCGAGTGCGGGCTCCGACCTGGCCTCGTTGCGCACCCGCGCCGTGCTGGAGGGTGACCATTTTGTGGTCAACGGGCAGAAGGTGTGGACCTCGGGCGCGCACGACGCCGATGTGTTGTTGACGTTCGTGCGGACGGACCCCGACGCCCCCAAGCACAAGGGCATCAGCGTGCTGGTGATCCCGACCGACACCGAAGGTGTTGTGCGGCGGCCCTTTCCGTCGATCTGCTCAGTCGATGACCTGGACTTCAACGAGGTGTTCTTCACCGACGTGCGGGTACCGGCGGAGAACCTGGTCGGCGAGCTGAACCAGGGCTGGCGGGTGGCCAACGGTTCGCTGGGCCACGAGCGCACCATGATGTGGCTCGGATTCGCCGATCGGCTGGACAACGCCATCGCCGATTTCCGTCCCAGCGATGAGCTCGAGCGCGATCGCTACGCCAGCACCATCATGGACAAGCAGGCGCTGCGGCTGCTGGGTTCGGTGGCGCTGGCCCGCGCGGCCCGGGGTGAGGACGATGTGGCGGCGATCTCGGTGCTCAAGCTGTTGGGTTCGGAGGCTGAGCTGCGCGCGTTCGAACTCGCGCTGGAGTCCGCCGGCGGTGACGGGCTGATCAGCCCCGCCCTGACCGGACCGTACGAGCCGACGAATCTGGATCATTACTACGCCAGCTGGTTCGAGCGGTATGCGCGTAGCTTCTCGGGCACCATCGCGGGCGGCACGTCGGAGATCCAGCGCAACATCATCGCCCAGCGAGTGCTCGGCCTGCCCCGTTAGGCCCGTCTCGTCCCCCCGGGGGGGGCCGCCCCCCCCCCCCCCCCCCCCCCCCCCGCGGGGGGGGGGGGGGGGGGGGGGGGGGGGGGGGGGGGGGGGGGGGGGGGG
>NZ_LZKQ01000216.1 GCF_001668675.1 Mycobacterium asiaticum
CCGCGAGCACGAAGGTGGCCAGCAATGCCGCCGCCCACAAGCCGCGCCGCGAGGGAGGCGCCTCAGGTGGTGCGCCGATGAAGGTGTTGCTGCCCAACGCGGGCAACGGGGCCGTCATCACCCGCGTTGCCGGCCGAATCGGCGAGGTTGCCGGGTCCGCGCTGCCGAGGGCGGCGCGCATCTCTTTAGCCTGACCGAACTTCTGGCTGGGTTGGCGCGCCATTGCCCGTTCGATCACCGCGGCAAGATTCGGCCGGACATCCGGTCGCACAGCGGTCAGGGGCGCCGGCGACTGGCGCAGGATCGCGTGCGCCAACGACCCGAAGTCGTTTTGCGGGAACGGGCGGCGCCCGGTCAGGGCCTCATACCCGACAACTCCCAAGGAATACAGGTCATCGGCCGGGGTGGCCGGCTTGCCGGTCAACCGGTCCGGGCTCACATAGGCCATGCTGCCGACGATTTGGCCGGTCATGGTCTGCACGCCGCCGCTGGTCTTCGCGATTCCGAAATCGGCCAACTTGGCTTCGCCCGTCGCGGTGAACAGGATGTTGCCGGGCTTGACGTCGCGGTGCAGGATGCCGGCATCGTGCGCGACGGCAAGCGCGTCGAGAACGTCTTCGAGGACGGACTGGACGAACGGCTGGGGTAGCGGCCCGCGGGCGATGTGGTCGGCCAGTGACAGGCCGGGCAATCGCTCCATCACGATGAACGGCATCCCGTGGTGCTCTCCGACGTCGTGAACCACCACGATGTGCTGACTGCTCAACGCGGCGGCGGCGCGGGCCTCGGTCTCGAACCGCAGCCGGCTTTCCGGCCGTGATTCGCCGATCGGGCTGAGCAGTTTGATCGCCACCCGGCGGCCCAGCTTCGAGTCCCACCCCTCGCGAACCTCGGCCATGCCACCGCGGCCGAGCACCGGCCCCAGTTCATAGCGACCTGCGAGCAGTCCCGGAGGTGGCTCCAACACCGCCGCACCCGTGGGCTGGGGCTGGCGACTCGTGGGGCTTCCGGGCTGAGTTTCCATGTGTCGTCTTCAGGTCATGCAGGATCACGCGCGATTTCTGCCCGTTGGGGTAGCCGTATGTCCGGACAGCGAAACCTGCGGCGTACTGTTCACCATCGATCGGCGGTGAAGCGGCGATAGGAATCAGATGACGTCGGTTAGAGATGACCAGCTCGTTTCGCTGGCCCGCGGGATGCGCGAATTGGTGCGTGCCGAAGCCGCCGAATCCGAGCGCGAACGCACCATGACCGACGCGATCGTCGACGAGATGTGGGCCAGCGGGCTGATGACGGCACTGGGCCCCGCCCAGGCCGGCGGCATCGAGCCGTCGTTGCCCGAGATCATCGAGACCTGGATCGAAATGGCCTGGCAGGACGGCTCTTTCGGGTGGATCGGGATCGCTAATCTGCCGTCCCGGTTCGCCGCGGCCACCTACCTCCCCGACGAGGGTTTCGCCGAAGTGTTCACCGCACACGACAACCACGTCACCATGGGCGGGCAGTTCTTCCCCAACGGACAGGGTGCGGTCGTCGACGGCGGCTATCGGGTGAGTGGTTCGTGGAGTTTCGGCTCGGGCGTCGGTCACTCCCAGTACGTCGCGGCGGGGTTCTTTCCGATGGACGACGGCGAAATGCGCTGGGTTGGCGAGGGCATTCCCGAGATGCGGGTGGCGGTGATTCCGCGCGACGAGATTCAATTCAACGACGGCTGGCATGTGCAGGGTCTCAAGGGCACCGGTTCCTACGACTACAGCGCCGAAAACGTGTTCGTGCCCGCGGCCAGGACGTTCGGGCTGTTCGACCGTCACCCGTACCGAGGGACGTCGCCGGCCGCGCGGATGGGACTGATGCCGGTGACCGCCGCCGGGCACGCGTCGTGGGCGCTCGGAGTGGCCAAGAGCATGCTCGACGACGTCGCCGAGCTGGCGGCGACGAAATTCCGGATGAGTGACATGGCGTCGCTGGCCAGCCGGCCCACCTTCCAGAAAGGCCTGGCACACCACGTTGCGGCGTGGCGCGCGGCCCGGCTGCTGGTGCTCGACGCGTTCAGCACCGCCGAAACCGCGGTCGCGGCGGGGGAGGACCTGAACCCGACCCTGCGCGCGGACATGCGGGCGGCCGCCGTCTTCGCCACCGATACCGCGCGCGAATGTGCCGAGTGGGCCCACCTGGTGGCCGGCACCAGCTCGATCCGGGAGGGCAGCCGGCTCGAACGCGCCTTCCGTGACCTCTACACCGGCACTCAGCACGCGTTCATCAGCGAGAAGGTCGCGATGGACTGCGCGCAGATCTGGCTGGGCATCATCGACGATCAGTTCGGACTCTGATCTGTTTGACTGTTGCCATGACTGACCATGAGCTGGCCGCGCGACTGGCCACCGAGGCGGGCCGGTTGCTGCTCGGCGTCCGGGCCGAATTCGCCGAGGCCGACGCAAGCGAACGGAAAGCCGCGGGGGACAAGCGCTCTCACGACTTTCTGATGGAAGCGCTGGGCGCCGAGCGGCCCGACGATGCGGTGCTGTCCGAGGAAGGTGCCGACGATCCGGTGCGATTGCGCTCGGACCGGGTCTGGATCGTCGACCCGCTGGACGGTACGCGCGAGTTCTCCGAACTCGAGCGTGACGACTGGGCGGTGCATGTCGCGCTGTGGCAGGCCGGTGACCTCGTCGCCGGCGCGGTCGCCCTGCCCGCCCAGGGGATCACGTTGGCGACCCCGACGGTCGTGCCGCCGCCGGCCACCCCGGACAAGCCGCGGATCGTGGTGTCGCGTACCCGTCCACCCGCCATCGCGCTGGCAGTGCGGGACGAGCTTGACGGGATTCTGGTCGAAATGGGTTCTGCCGGAGCCAAAGTGGCCTCGATCGTGCAGGGACTCTCCGATGTGTACGTCCACGCCGGTGGCCAGTTCGAGTGGGATTCGGCCGCACCGGTGGCCGTCGCCCGGGCCGCCGGCCTGCACACCTCCCGCATCGACGGATCCGCATTGGCCTACAACCAGCCCGATCCCAAGCTGCCGGATCTGGTGGTGTGCCGTCCCGAATTCGCGGACGCCGTGCTGGCTGTCACCGGCCGTTCCTGAGCGGTCGCGGCCGGTCGTTCTGGGCCGGCTGGAATACGACTTTGCCCGCCCCGAGCAACTACTGTCTGGTTGAACTGGCAAGTCCCGGAAGGGATTAGCTAGTCCACCGACAGTGTCGCTCCAAGGCGGGCAACAGTCCATATCTCCCGGAGGGGCTACTTTGCCCCGCTGAACTTGGCGAGAACACCCGAGGCCACGCTGCCGCCGATGATCAACCCGATACCCAGCAGGAAGTCCACCGAGTCGGTGACCAGTCCCACCACGCCGGTGACGACGATGAACGTCGGCAACCATTCAACCATCTGCAGCATCGAGGGGACCTCCGCCGCCTCGCCGTTGTCCAGGTCGAACATGGCCGAGGCGTAGTCGGGGTAGAACTCGGTGAAGGCGATCGCGAAGAAGATCGCCGCCAACTGCAGGATCCAGCCGGTCCAGAAGTTGCCCGAGTCCTGCAGCACCGCGTCGCCGAAGAAACCGGCCGCCGCAG
>NZ_LZKQ01000217.1 GCF_001668675.1 Mycobacterium asiaticum
GAACACCAAGCCCCGCCGACACCGTTGGCATCAACCTCCCCGACTCCGAACGACTCCAAGCAGCTTGACACCGACCGTTTCGGGTGCTTTTGCGTCTGCTCGCGCAAACTGAGGCGCGCGCGGAACTAAGTCTTGTCGTCGTTGTTGCGCGGGAAGCCGCCACCCTGGGGGAACAGCGGGAACACCACGTCGTCGAGCTTCTCGGCGTCGCCAGCTGTCTTGTTCACCGTCGCGCCCCACACATTGCCGTCCGGCGACATCCGCAACGCCCACGCGTGCGCATGCGTGTCCTTGCGCACCACGTCGGGCTCCCCTGTCACCGCACCGGTCTTCGGGGCCAGCCGCACCGCCACCGTCAGCTTGGTGTTGATCAGGTTCACCAGCACGGTGCCGTCCATCGCCGCGCAACCGGCCACGCCGGGCTTGTCCGGCCACGTCCACACCGTCGACACCTCGGACTTCTTGGTGATCCGCTGCAACCGATCGGCACCCGGCGTGCGGTCGGCGACGTACAGCGAACCGTCGACGGGGTCGATGCACAGCCCCCCGCCGGAGCCGATTCCGGACAGCGCGGTCGTCGGCGGCGCCTGCCCGATGGTGGTCGGCTGCTCGATCCGCAGCACCTTGCCCGCCAGCGAGCGGGGATCGGCGGCCATCGCCGGGTTGCCGGCGTCACCTGTCATGACCACCAGCGTGGTGGGGCTGGTGAAGATCAAGGCGCCGGTATTGCCGGTGGCGCCCTTGGGGATCCCGGTCAGGATGTCCTTGGGCACGTCCCCCTCGGCGATGCGGATCACCCGGTTGTCGGTGGGCGTGCTGATGTAGGCGTACATCAGCCGGTCCTGCGAAAAGGTGGGGGACAGCACGATGTCCATCAGGCCGCCGTCCCCGGATGGATCGACCGGGATCACCATCTTGACCTTGGGCTCGGCGCTGATCGAGATCTCCTTGACCACACCGGTGGTGCGCTCGGCGACCAGCGCTGTCTTGCTGTCGACGCCCATGATCAATCCACTGGTGCTCTCCAGGCAGCCCTGCATCACACCCGGTGCCGGGCAGGCTTTGGGGAACGGCGTGGGCGGCAACGGCGGCGGCGGGGGAGGCGTGGAACTGGGCTGTGGTTTCAGTTCCGGGTTCGTCGTGAACGGCTGCGATTGGGCGTCGTTGAACCTGGCGCAGCCGCTCGACAGCAGCACCGCAGCGCACAGCGCCGCCAGCACGCACCGAACCGACCGCCGTATCCGCATGACCGACAGGCTACGGGAATTTGCGATCGTGGCCTCCCCCTGCCACCGGGTACGACGCCGGATACCGGCCGTGGGTGTACAAACCGGGATACGACCCCGGGTAAATCATCACCCCATTGCGCCCTGACGAGGGCAAACGAGCCTTTAGTGTTTGTTCTGGGCTTGATAACTGGCCGATCGTCGGCCGGGATCATGAAATCGGCGGGATCCCACGGTTGATCGCGCATTGTGGCGCCCGGGGGTGTGAGGCGGGCAGGGCTGAAGTCGGCAAGTCGATTGACTCGCGAGCTGGTGACGGCGACGGCGGCCGCCGGCTGGACCGTTCGCGGCGTCGCGGCGACGACGACCAGCCGCCCGATTCCACCCGAGTGAACATCTGGCGCGCAAAAATATGGATTTAACAGGCGAAAGCGCCGCTTCAAATCCCAGCTTCAGGCGAAAAAGCCCTTACCCTGACACGCGTGACCAGTTCGAATGAATCGCCATGGCAGCGGCCTGACCTCATCGGGGGTCCAACCGCAGTGCCAACATCAAGCCGTCCCACCTCGGCAAGCCTGGTCGACCCCGAAGATGATCTGACGCCGGCGGGCTACGCGGGCGACTTCGGCAACACCGGAACCACGACCATCATCCCGCCCTACGACGCCAACTCCGGTGCTGTCCCGGGATACAACCCGCTGGACTCGCAGGAACCGCTGCCTTACGTCGCGCCGCAGGCCGCACGGCAGGTGCCGGCCGCGCCCGCGGCGATCGACTTCGACGACGAAGACGACCGAATCCGCGCAGCGGGCCGGCGGGGCACGCAGAACTTCGGCCTGCTGTTGCTGCGCGTCGGACTGGGCGTGGTGCTGATCGCGCACGGGCTGCAGAAATTGTTCGGCTGGTGGGGCGGATCGGGCCTGCACAGCTTCAAGAACGCGCTGACCGACGTCGGCTTCCAGCACGCCGACATCCTGGCCTACGTCGGGGCCGGCGGCGAGATCGTCGCGGGCGTGCTGCTGGTCCTGGGACTGTTCACCCCGATCGCCGCCGCGGGTGCGCTGGCATTCCTGCTCAACGGCTTGCTCGCGTCGGCCTCAGCGCGGCCGCGTTCGCACACCTTCACCTATTTCCTGCCGGACGGGCACGAATACCAGATCACCCTGATCGTCATGGCCGTCGCCGTCATCCTCGTCGGCCCGGGCCGCTACGGCCTGGACGCGGGCCGCGGCTGGGCAACCCGGCCGTTCATCGGCTCGTTCGTGGCGCTGCTGAGCGGCATCGCCGCCGGTATCGCCGTGTGGGTGCTGCTCAACGGCGTGAACCCGCTCGCCTGATCAGCGATACGGGTTCGGCACCCGTCCCGAACTGGCCTCGGTCAGCTGCGGCAGCGTCGCGAAAGTAACCGCGGGCAACCGCACCTCCGACCCGTCCTTGAGCTTGGCGCGGGCCCAGTTCCCTCTGTGGAACCGCAGCCCGTCGATGTCTTCCCAGGCGAGCGTCCGGCTGCCCAGCAGCGTCCGCGCCGTCACGCTCCGATCATCGGCGACCGTACGCAGCCGGACGATCATCGCCGACAACAGCAGCGGGATGACCAGGAGCGGCAGCGTCCAGGGGAAAGCCGTGACCGGGACCAGCAGGCACAGGGTCAGAAATCCGACCGCGATGTGCGCCACGGGCGAGACCTTGATCACCACGCGTGAATCAGTAACCACCCTCGCATCATCCCATCGCGGCCCAGAAGCACCGGATTTGACGGCTGAGCTGTGCGAAGACTACCGTCGGACGCTATGCAACACGGAATGCTCGTAGTAATTAGTCGGCGCGTTGGTGCCTGACTAGCTCTATCGAGCACCAACGCGACCCTCGTGCAGCAGCTCAGCTGGCGGGGGTTTTTTCTTGCCCCGAGACGCCAAAGCGAAAAAGACCTAAGAGGAAACAGTGAGCGCACCCACCAAGTCAGCGGCACCGGCCCCAACGCCCGCCTCGCGCGAGGCCGCCGAAATCGCCTCGGACGCCGGCAAGTCAGCATCCAGGCCGGCCACCGGACAGCCCAAACGCATTGCACCGCAACAACTTACCGGTGCGCAGGCGGTAATCCGGTCGCTGGAGGCGCTCGACGTCGACGTCATCTTCGGGATTCCCGGTGGCGCCGTACTGCCGGTGTACGACCCGCTGTTCGACTCGCAGCAACTGCGTCACGTGCTGGTGCGTCACGAGCAGGGTGCCGGCCACGCCGCCAGCGGCTACGCGCACGCCACGGGCCGGGTTGGGGTGTGCATGGCGACCTCCGGCCCCGGCGCCACCAACCTGGTCACGCCGCTGGCCGACGCACAGATGGACTCGATCCCGGTGGTCGCGATCACCGGTCAGGTCGGCCGGCAGCTGATCGGGACCGACGCGTTCCAGGAGGCCGACATCTCGGGCATCACGATGCCGATCACCAAGCACAACTTCCTGGTGCGCACCGGTGACGAGATCCCGCAGGTGATCGCCGAGGCATTCCACATCGCGGCGAGCGGGCGTCCCGGAGCAGTTCTCGTTGACATCCCCAAGGACGTGCTGCAGGGCCAGTGCACGTTCAGCTGGCCGCCGCGCATGGAGCTGCCCGGCTACAAGCCGAACACCAAGCCCCACAACCGGCAGATCCGGGAGGCCGCCAAGCTGATCGCGGCGGCGCACAAGCCGGTGCTGTACGTCGGCGGCGGCATCATCCGCGGCGAGGCGACCGAGGAACTCCGCGAGCTGGCCGAATTGACCGGCATCCCGGTGGTCACCACCCTGATGGCCCGCGGTGCGTTCCCGGACAGCCATCGGCTGAACATGGGCATGCCGGGCATGCACGGCACCGTCGGCGCGGTTGCGGCGCTGCAGCGCAGCGACCTGCTGATCGCGCTGGGCACCCGCTTCGACGACCGGGTGACCGGCAAGCTGGAATCGTTCGCGCCCGAGGCCAAGGTGATCCACGCCGACATCGACCCGGCCGAGATCGGCAAGAACCGGCACGCCGACGTGCCGATCGTCGGCGACGTCAAGAACGTCATCACCGACCTCATCGAGATGCTGCGCCACTACGACGGAGTCGCGGGCGACTCCAACATCCCAGACATGGCGGACTGGTGGGAGTACCTGGAGGGCGTCCGCAAGACGTACCCGCTGAGCTACGGCCCACAGAGCGACGGCAGCCTGGGTCCGGAGTTCGTGATTGAGAAGCTCGGCCAGATCGCCGGTCCGGACGCCATCTACGTGGCCGGCGTCGGCCAGCACCAGATGTGGGCCGCGCAGTTCATCAAGTACGAAAAGCCGCGCACCTGGTTGAATTCCGGCGGTCTGGGCACCATGGGCTTCGCCATCCCGGCGGCCATGGGCGCCAAGATCGCCCTACCGGACACCGAGGTGTGGGCGATCGACGGCGACGGCTGCTTCCAGATGACCAACCAGGAGTTGGCCACCTGCGCCATCGAAGGCATCCCGATCAAGGTGGCGCTGATCAACAACGGCAACCTGGGCATGGTGCGGCAGTGGCAGACCCTCTTCTACGAAGAGCGCTACTCGCAGACCGACCTGGCCACCCACTCCCACCGCATCCCGGACTTCGTGAAGCTGGCCGAGGCGCTGGGTTGTGTCGGAATGCGTTGCGAGCGTGAAGAAGACGTCGAAGAGATGATCAACCGCGCGCGGGAGATCAACGACCGCCCAGTCGTCATCGACTTCATCGTCGGCGCCGACGCGCAGGTGTGGCCGATGGTCGCCGCGGGCACCAGCAACGACGAGATCCAGGCCGCCCGTGGCATTCGTCCGCTGTTCGACGACATCACCGAGGGACACGCGTGATGAGTGGTTCGACGAAAACGCACACGTTGTCTGTCCTGGTTGAAGACAAGCCTGGTGTGCTCGCCCGCGTGGCAGCGCTGTTCTCCCGGCGCGGCTTCAACATCGAGTCACTGGCGGTCGGTGGCACCGAACAAAAGGACATGTCGCGGATGACGATCGTGGTCTCCGCTGATCAGACACCGCTCGAGCAGATCACCAAGCAGCTCAACAAGCTGATCAATGTGATCAAGATCGTGGAGCAGGATGACAACAACTCCGTGGATCGCGAACTGTGCCTGATCAAGGTGCGTGCCGACGTCGGCACTCGCAGTCAGGTGATCGAGGCGGCGAATCTGTTCCGGGCCAGCGTGATTGACGTTTCGCCGGAGTCATTGACCGTCGAGGCCACCGGAAATCGCGGCAAGCTCGAGGCGTTGCTGCGACTGCTGGAACCGTTCGGCATCAAAGAGATCGTCCAGTCCGGGGTGGTGTCGATGGCCCGCGGCCCGCGCGGTATCGGCACCGGCAAATAAGTTCGTACTAGTGAAAAGACAGATTAGAAGGAGATATTGAGGTGGCAGACGTGCCGGCGCAGACGCTGGAGATGTTCTACGACGACGACGCAGACCTGTCGATCATTCAGGGTCGCAAGGTCGGTGTGATCGGTTACGGCAGCCAGGGACACGCGCACTCGCTGAGCCTGCGCGACTCTGGCGTCGAGGTGAAAGTCGGCCTGAAAGAGGGTTCGAAGTCGCGCGCCAAGGTCGAGGAGCAGGGGCTCGAGGTCGACACTCCCGCCGAGGTGGCCAAGTGGGCCGATGTGATCATGCTGCTCGCGCCGGACACCGCGCAGGCCGAGATCTTCACCAACGACATCGAGCCCAACCTGAAGGACGGCGACGCGCTGTTCTTCGGCCACGGCCTGAACATTCACTTCGATCTGATCAAGCCGCCGGCCAACGTCACCGTCGCGATGGTCGCGCCCAAGGGGCCCGGCCACCTGGTGCGGCGCCAATTCGTCGACGGCAAGGGCGTTCCCGCGCTGATCGCGGTCGACCAGGACCCGACGGGTGAGGGCCAGGCGTTGGCGCTGTCCTACGCCAAGGCGATCGGCGGTACCCGCGCCGGCGTCATCAAGACCACCTTCAAGGACGAGACCGAGACCGACCTGTTCGGTGAGCAGGCCGTATTGTGCGGTGGCACAGAGGAATTGGTCAAGACCGGTTTCGACGTGATGGTCGAGGCGGGTTACCCGCCGGAGATGGCCTACTTCGAGGTGCTGCACGAGCTGAAGCTGATCGTCGACCTGATGTACGAGGGCGGCATCGCGCGGATGAACTACTCGGTGTCCGACACGGCGGAGTTCGGCGGCTACCTGTCGGGACCGCGCGTCATCGACGCCGACACCAAGGAGCGGATGCGCGCGATCCTGCGCGACATTCAGGACGGAACCTTCACCAAGAAGCTCGTCGCCAACGTCGAGGGCGGCAACAAGCAACTCGAGCAGCTGCGCAAGGAGAACGCCGAGCACCCGATCGAGGTCACCGGCAAGAAGCTGCGCGACTTGATGAGCTGGGTCGACCGCCCGATCACCGAGACCGCCTAGTAGCTAGCGGTAGCTAGCGCGAGCAGACGCGAAAGCACCCGCACGCACGGCGTGTCGGGTGCTTTTGCGTCTGCTCGCGCAACCTTAGGTGAGCCGGTCCGCGACCGTCACTACACGCCTGGCCAGGTGGTCCAGCGCGTCGGCCGTCGCCGTGTCGAACTCGGCGATGTTGTCGTGCGTGGAGACCAGGCTGACGCCGTAGGGGTTGCCGTCGACGAACTTCAGCGGGTCGGTGTACCCCGGCGGCACGATGATGCCGCCGAAGTGCATCAGCGTGACGTAGAGGGTGAGCAGGGTTGTCTCCTGGCCGCCGTGCACGGTGTTGGACGATGTGAAAGCCGCGTACACCTTGTCCGCGAGCTTGCCCCCCGCCCAGAGCCCGCCCAGCCCGTCCAGGAAGTCGCGCAACTGCGAGGCGACCGACCCGAACCGGGTGGGGGAGCCGAAGATCACCGCGTCCGCCCACACGATGTCGTCCCCGGTGGCCACCGGAAGATCCTTGGTGGCTTCGTAATTCGCCGTCCAGGCGGGGTTGTGCGCGAACGAGGCCGGGTCACGGGTTTCGGCCACCGGCCGCAGCCGAACCTCGGCGCCGGCGGCCTCGGCCGTCGCCGCGACGCGCTTTGCCATCGACGTGCCATGCCCGGCGGCCGAGTAGTAGATGATCGCGAGTTTTGTCATGGGCAGAGCTTAGGCATCTCCTTGATGCCGAACTCACGCCGCAGCAGGGTCCGCACGGCGTAGTAGCCGCCCATGCCGTGCACCCCGGCGCCGGGCGGCGTGGCGGCTGAGCACAGATACACCTTGGGAATCGGTGTGCTCCATGGGTTTAGCCGCGGCGTAGGACCCAGCGTTGCGCGGAACACCGAGGCCCCGCCCACCGCGATGTCGCCTCCGACGTAGTTGGCGTTGTGCTCGGCCATCCGCGTGGCCGGCACACTGCGTACCCCCACGACGATGTCGCGGAACCCGGGCGCGAACCGCTCGACCACGGCCGTCACGGCCTCGGTCGCGTCAACGGTCGATCCCGCGGGCACATGCGCGTACGTCCAGAACGGCCGGCGGCCGTCGGCGTCGATGCGGCCGGGATCGACGAGGTGCGGCGAGGACCCGAGCACCATCGGCAGCTGCGCGTGCCGTCCCGCGGCGATGTCGGCTTCTGCCCGCGCCATCTCCTGGCGGGTACCCCCGAGATGCAGGGTCGGCGCCTGACTGAGCCGCGGGTCCGACCACGGAATCTCATCGTTGAGGACGAAATCGACCTTGGCCGCCCCGGAGCCGAATGTGTAGTGCTGCAATGCCTTTGCGTACCGGCCGGGAATCGATTCGCGGTACACGCGCAACAACGCGGTCGGGGCCGTGTCGAAGACCGCGACGCCTTCGGGTGGGGAATCGACTTCCACGCCCGACGTCAGCTCCCCGCCGTGCGCCCGCAGGTCGGCGATCAGGGCGTCGGAGATCTGCTGGGTGCCGCCCACCGGGATCGGCCAGCCGACCGAATGGGCCAGGGTGGACAGCATCAGCCCCGCGCCCGCCGACGCCAGCGACGGCAACGGCGTAATCGCATGCGCGGCAACGCCGGTGAACAGTGCGCGGGCGTCATCGCCGCGCAGTGCCGCCCAAGCGGGGGTGCCCTGAGTGAGCATGCGCACGCCCAGTCGAATCGGAGTCAGAATCGATCTCGGTATCGAGCGTTTGTCACCCAGCAAGAAGGCGACCACCGCATCGGAGTTCGACACCAATGGGCCGAGAAAGCGACGCCACGCCCCGCCGTCGTCCAACTCCGCGCAGGTCCGCTCGAGGTCGCGATACGCGATCGCCGCGGGCCGGCCCGGGAGCGGATTGGCATAGGAGATCTCCGGCACCGCCAATTCGACCCCGCGCGCGGTCAGGTCGAACTCGGCGAAGAACGGCGAGGCGTAACCCAGCGGGTGCACCGCCGAGCAGATGTCGTGCAGGACTCCGGGAAATTCGAAGTCTGCCTGGGTGCGTGCCCCGCCGCCGAAGGTCGGCTGAGCCTCGACCACCTGCACCTTCAGGCCGGCGCGGGCGCATATGACGGCCGCGGCAAGCCCGTTGGGCCCGCTGCCGACGACGGTGACGTCCATCTGTGAATTACAGCCGACGACGTCGTTGAAGGGAATCCGGGCCTAGCCCGAGGCCGATCGGATGCACAACACCTCGTCGAGGGTGGCGGTCGCGAGCCCGGCGGCGGCGGCCCGCCGGCCCAGTTCGGCGAGAGGATCGGGATCATTGGCGCGAGTACCTCCGACGCGATCAAGTCGGGCGCTGTCGAACATTGCCGGGCCGTACGCCACCTGTGAGGCCAGCAGATAGCGCCCGGCGCCGGGCGCGCGCGACACGACTGCGCCTGTCGCGGGCGTACCGATCAGCTTGTCGGCATCGGTGAAGTTGATCGCCACCTGATAGACGTTCTCCTCGGCGTCGAGCACGCTGGTCAGCCGGGTGATCAGCCGATCCTGGGCGTAGAACTGCCACCCTTGCCCCAGGTGCAGCCAGAACCGGCCATAGATCTGGTCTCGAATCTGCGAAAGTAGGGCGCCTGCAGACTCTCCGGCGGCGGTCGGACAGAACTCCAGGAACGGATACCGTTCGAGCAGTGTTGCGCGATCGGCCGCGGACAGGCCGGCATCGGCTACCAGGTAGCGGCCGATCCGCCACACGTCGGTGCAGCAGTTCAGTAGTGAGTTCAGCGTCACCTCGGTGTCGGCGCGATCCGGACCGGCGACCAGGCTGAGCACCACCTCGGCGTCGCGGCGACGGCCCGGCAGGTGCCGCGCCAGCTCACCGGGGTCACGGGAAGCCGCCTCGATCGCTGCCGGCGCACACAGGTCGAGGTTGGCCGCCATCCGTTTGCGGTCATCGTCGGGGATGTCAGACCTGGCCAGCACCCGCCGCCAGAGCGCGAACGCCTCGGCCTTCTTATTGATCCACGACGCGCACACCGCCTGCTCGTCGAGCGCGCGCCAGTTGTAGACATCGGCGGCGACGAAGACGATGTCGTCTTCGGGGTAGGGGATTTCGGCGGCGCGCTTGGCAAACATGTAAGCGGGTTGATAGCGCTGCTGCCTGCGATACCAACGCGCGATGGCATACAGGGGCTCGGCCCGGCTCGGCCGGTTTTCCCAGGCCTTCAGGTAACTGTGCTGGACCTGCGCCCACGGCTCGCCGAGTTCTGCCATCGACGCCGCGACCCGCAACAGCGAGTAAAAGACCTCTTCATCCCAACCCTGCATGTCGGCGCGACGCTGATACCACTCTCGCGCGTTGGCGTAATCGCTCAGGCAGAAGTAGCTCTGGGCGAGGTAGAAGACGGACCGAGAATCGCGGGGATTGCGTTCGACTTCCGCAAGCAGCAGATCGCGGTCGCTGGCGTGCTTGAGTTTCAGGTCGCTGTTGCGTGAGCCGAGTCGACGAGATTCGACGTGGTAGTCGCCGTCCAATCGGTCGTGGCGGAAGCCCAGGTCGTCCATTACATATTCGTGCACGACGCCCACGTAGCGGAGCGCTAGCCCGTCACGGAATAGAAGTGGTCGCCAAAAGATGGTGTTGTCCGAGTCTCGGCAGCGTAGCCAGTAGATGTCGGCGCCGAGCCTGGTGAAGTCGATCGTGCCTTCGATAGTGTCGTCGGCGTCCATGACCCAGATGTAGTCGCCGTGACCCTGGGCCAGGGTCAGAGCCTCGGACCGATTGTGGCCGAAGTTGCGCCAGGGCCGCTCGTGCAGCTCTCCGGGGACTCCGAGTTGGGACATCCGGCGGCGAATGACGCCCTGGGTCCCATCGGTGGAGCCGGTGTCCACGACCACCCAACAGCTGATGTGCGGGGCGACCGCGTCAAGCACTTCGTGGACGATATGAGCCTCGTTGCGCACGATCATGTTGAGGCAGATGGCGGGGCGGGCGGTCACACCGTCGGGCACGGCGAGCTCCTAGCTCTCAGTGTGTCGTGGTCAGTCGTGGGCCGACGGGCTCGCCGAGGGCACCGTATTGATGCACAACACCTCGTCGAGGCTGGCCGTCACGAGACCGGCGACCGCGGCCCGCCGGCCCAACTCGGCCAGGGGATCGCGGTCATTGGCACGGGTGCCCCCGACCCGGTCAAGCCGCGCGGTGTCGAACATTGCCGGGCCGTACGCCACTTGACTGCCCAGCACATAGCGGCCGGCGCCGGGCGCGCGGGACACCATGTCGTCTGTCGCGGTCGCACCGATCAGCTTGTCCGCGTCGGTGAAGTTGACCGCCACCTGATACACGTTTTCCTCGGCCTCGAGCACGCTGGTCAGCCGGGTGATCAAAGGCTCCTGGGCGTAGAACTGCCAACCTGGCCCCAGGTGCAGCCAGAACTGTCCGTAGATCTGGTCTCGAATCTGCGACAGGACGGCGCCCGCAGACGCTCCGGCGGCGATCGGACAGAACTCCAAGAACGGATACCGTTCGAGCAGTATCGTGCGATCGGCCGCAGACAGGCCGTCATCGACCACCAGAAATCGCCCGATTCGCCATACGTCGGTGCAACAGTTCAGCAATGAATTCAGCGTCACCTCGGTGCCGTCGCGATCCGGCCCAGCGACCAGGCTGAGGACCACCTCCGCGTCGCGGCATCGGCCCGAAAGGTGTTGTGCCAGTTCACCGGGGTACGTCGCGGCCGCTTCGAGAATCCTCGGCGCACTGTTGTCGCAGTTGGCCGAAATTCGTTCTCGATCTTCGACGGGAATGTTGTCCTTGGCCAGGACTCGCCGCCACAGCGCGATCGCCTCGGCGTGCTTGCCGATCCATGATGCGCAGACGGCAGCCTCGTCGAGCGCGCCCCAGGTGTAGGTGTCCGCGCTGACCAGCCAAGTATCCTCGGTGGGAAACGGGATCTCGGCGGCCTGCTTGGCGAACAGATAGCCGAGCTGATAGCGCTCATCGAGACGATAGCGAAAAGCGATGGTGTACAACGGTTCCGCGCGGGTCGGCCGAAATTCCCACGCCCGTAGGTAGGCGCCCTGGACCTTGTCCCATGGCGCATTCATCGACCACATCGACTCCGCGACGCGGTACATCGAGTGGTAGACCTCTTCGGCCCAGCCGCCCATGTCGATGCGGTGCTGGTACCACTTGATGGCGTTCTCGAAATCGCCTAAATCAAAATAACTTTGGGCGAGATAAAAGACCGACCGCGCATCCTCGGGATTGCGTTCGACCTCGGCCAGCAGCAGGTCGCGGTCGCTCTCGTATTTCTGCTGTGGATTCAGGTTGCGCGCTCCGAGGCGGCGTGAATCGACGTAGTAGTCACCGTCGAGCCGGTCGTGGCTGAAATCGGAGTCGACCATGACGTATTCATGGACGACGCCTTCGTAACGCACCGGCAAGCCGTCGCGGAAGAGGTTCGGCCGCCAGAAGACATCGGAGGTCTGGCCATAACGGAGCTGGTAGAGATCCTTGTCCAACTGGCTGAAGTCGAGGTTGCCCACGACCTTGTCGTCAGCATCGAGGACCCAGATGTAGTCGCCATGGCCCTGGGCAAGGGTCAATGCCTCGGATCGGTTGTGCCCGAAATTGCGCCACGGCCGCTCGTACAGCTCCCCAGGGATGCCAAGACGGGCCATGTGCTCACGGATGACGTCCTGTGTCCCGTCGTCGGAGCCGGTGTCCACGATCACCCACGCGCTGATGTACCGCGCGATGTCGTCGAGGGTTTGGCGAATGATCGCCGCTTCGTTGCGGACGATCATGTTGACGCAAATCGCCGGGCGGACCAGGGAGGACACGGCCGGATCGTACTCAGCGGCGCGGGTTACGGTAAGGGATTCGCCCAGGTGATTTCTAGCCCGCCGGCGACCCGCTTCGCCCGGCTCCGCCGCGCTCGCGATCCCCGACTGGGCCGATGGCGGCGACCCGCTTCGCCCGGCTCCGCCGCGCTCGCGATCCCCGACTACGCTGTCCGCGTGAACCTGCCTGTTGTATTGATCGCCGACAAACTTGCCCAATCAACTGTCGCTGCCCTGGGAGACCAGGTTGAGGTGCGCTGGGTAGACGGGCCTGACCGGGAGAAACTCCTGGCCGCGGTGCCCGAGGCGGACGCACTGCTGGTCCGGTCGGCCACCACCGTGGACGCCGAGGTGCTGGCCGCCGCCACCAAGCTCAAGATCGTCGCCCGCGCCGGCGTAGGGCTGGACAACGTCGACGTGGACGCCGCCACCGCTCGTGGTGTGCTGGTGGTCAACGCACCGACGTCGAACATCCACAGCGCCGCCGAGCACGCGATCGCGCTGCTGCTGGCCGCGGCGCGCCAGATCCCGGCCGCCGACACGACATTGCGCGAGCACACCTGGAAGCGGTCGAAGTTCTCCGGCACCGAGATCTTCGGCAAGACCGTCGGCGTGGTGGGACTGGGCCGGATCGGGCAGCTCGTCGCCCAGCGGATCGCCGCCTTCGGCGCCCACATCGTCGCCTACGACCCCTATGTGTCGTCGGCGCGCGCTGCCCAGCTGGGCATCGAACTGCTGTCCCTGGACGACCTGCTTGCCCGGGCCGACTTCATCTCGGTGCACCTGCCCAAAACCCCCGAGACGGCGGGACTGATCGACAAGGAGGCGCTGGCCAAGACCAAGCCGGGAGTCATTATCGTCAACGCCGCCCGGGGCGGCCTGATCGACGAGGCCGCGCTGGCCGAGGCCATCAACAGTGGCCACGTGCGCGGCGCCGGGCTCGACGTGTTCGCCACCGAGCCCTGCACCGATAGCCCGTTGTTCGAGCTCCCGCAGGTGGTCGTCACCCCGCACCTGGGCGCCTCCACCGCCGAGGCCCAGGACCGGGCCGGCACCGACGTCGCCCAAAGCGTGCGGTTGGCGCTGGCGGGCGAGTTCGTTCCCGACGCGGTGAACGTCGGCGGCGGCGTAGTCAGCGAAGAGGTGGCGCCGTGGCTGGACCTTGCCCGCAAGCTCGGCGTGCTGGCGGCCGCGTTGTCCGACGAGCTGCCCGTGTCGTTGTCGGTGCAGGTGCGCGGTGAGTTGGCCGCCGAAGAGGTCGAGGTGTTGAAGCTCTCGGCGCTGCGCGGGCTGTTCTCGGCGGTGATCGAGGAGGCAGTGACGTTCGTCAATGCGCCTGCGCTGGCCGCTGAGCGGGGGGTAACGGCCGAAATCAGCAAGGCCACCGAGAGCCCGAACCACCGCAGTGTGGTCGACGTGCGGGCCGTGGCCGCCGACGGCTCGGTGGTCAACGTCGCCGGGGCGCTGTCCGGGCCGCAGCTGGTCGAAAAGATCGTGCAGATCAACGGACGCAACTTCGACCTGCGCGCCCAGGGCATCAACCTGGTGATCAACTACGCCGACCAGCCCGGCGCGCTGGGCAAGATCGGGACGCTGCTCGGGGCCGCCGGGGTGAACATCCAGGCCGCTCAGCTGTCCGAGGACACCGAAGGCGACAGCGCCACGATCCTGCTTCGGCTGGATCAGGACGTACCCGCCGAGGTGCGGTCGTCGATCGCCGACGCGGTGGGCGCCAACAAGCTCGAAGTGGTTGACCTTTCATGAGACGCGCCGGCGAGGATGCACAGCGAAGCAATGAGGAGCGGCGCAGATGAAGCTGGCGGTCATTGGCGGCGACGGCATCGGTCCGGAAGTCACCGCGGAGGCGCTCAAGGTCCTCGACGCCGTCCTGCCCGGGGTCGAGAAGACCGAATACGACCTTGGTGCCCGGCGGTATCACGCGACCGGCGAGGTGCTGCCGGAGTCGGTGGTGCCGGAACTGCGTGAACACGACGCGATCCTGCTCGGCGCGATCGGTGATCCGTCCGTCCCCAGCGGCATATTGGAGCGGGGTCTGCTGTTGCGCATGCGCTTCGAGCTCGACCACCACGTGAACCTGCGGCCCGCGCGGCTGTACCCGGGGGTGCGGAGCCCGTTGGCAGGGGACCCCGAGATCGACTTCGTGGTGGTGCGCGAGGGCACCGAGGGGCCCTACACCGGCAACGGCGGCGCGATTCGTGTCGGCACCGCCAACGAGGTGGCGACGGAGGTGAGCGTCAACACGGCGTTCGGGGTGCGCCGGGTGGTCTCCGATGCCTTCGAGCGGGCGCAGGCGCGCCGCAAGCACCTGACCTTGGTCCATAAGACCAACGTGCTGACGTTCGCCGGCGGGCTGTGGTTGCGCACGGTGCAGGAGATCGGCGAGAAGTACCCCGGCGTCGAAGTGGCCTACCAGCACGTCGACGCCGCCACGATCTTCCTTGCTACCGACCCGGGTCGGTTCGACGTGATTGTCACCGACAACCTGTTCGGCGACATCATCACCGACCTGGCCGCGGCGGTGTGCGGCGGAATCGGGCTGGCGGCCAGCGGGAACATCGATGCGACGCGCACCAATCCGTCCATGTTCGAGCCGGTGCACGGCAGTGCCCCCGATATCGCGGGTCAGGGCATCGCCGATCCGACGGCGGCGATCATTTCGGTGGCGCTGTTGCTTTCCCACCTCGGCGAGACCGACGCGGCGGCCCGGGTGGACCGGGCGGTCGAGGCCCACTTGGCAACTCGCGGGACCGAACGGCTTGCCACCACCGATGTCGGCGAACGGATTGTCGCCGGGCTGTGATCTCCAGGCCCGGCGGCAGCACGCGGGCCGGCACCAACGGCGCCGCCACCAGAGGGAACAGGCCGCATAGCGCCCACGCCAGCGGGTAGGCGGCCGTGGTGATCAGGGCGCCGAACATCGGCGGCCCGGCAGCGGCCATGAGGCGCTGAGTGGTGTTCTGGGTGCCCAGCGCGCGTCCACTCCAGTACGGCCCGGCGAATTCGGTGATGGCGGTGGCTTCCAGCCCGTTGTCCAGGACCGCGATAACGGAGATGACGATCATCAGCAGCACGTCGTAGCGCGACCCGATGTTGTCGGTGAGGGCCAGCAGGAACAGCGTCAGCGCGGACGCGAGGGCGATGAATCGGACCGGTCGCATCCGGGAGCCGACGCGATCTGACCAGCGGCCCACCAGAATTCGGCCACCCGCGCCGATCAATTGCGAAATCGTCACCAGCCCACCGGCCGCGGCCACCGACCAGCCGTGGTGATTGATCAGCCACACCAGCATGAAGGTCACGGTCACCGTCTGCGGCATCATCAGCAACGCTGACGCCGCGTGTATGCGCCACAGCACCCAGGAGCCGCGGTACGGACTGGCGAGTTCTTCGTCGCTGGCCGACGCGCGCGACTTGCGCGGTGGGTCGGTGACGCCCACCAGGCTGATCACCGCGGCGATGCCACACGCCACCGCCGGGAACATCAGCCCGGTGTGGGCGCCGCGCTCGGCCAGCCCCGGAATCACCAACGCGCCCACCGCGATTCCCACCGGTTGTGCGGTCTGGCGGATACCCATCGCCAG
>NZ_LZKQ01000218.1 GCF_001668675.1 Mycobacterium asiaticum
CAACTGTCAAGCATCAGCCGAAACACCGTCAGGCATCACCCGAAACAGAAATGTCAAGCATCAACCGACGTCATACAGGCTAAAAGTGGGGCGGGCGGGGCTCGAACCCGCGACCAACGGATTATGAGTCCGCGGCTCTAACCAACTGAGCTACCGCCCCAGGCGCGCGGCGTACAACGAGTCCGCGTCGCAGTAGACACTAGCGTGACGGCAGCGCCGCAGGATCATTGCGGCCCGGGCCACTGCTGCGGCTGAGGGGGGAACACTGGTTGGCGGGCGCTGCGACTACGTCGGAACGCTGTTACCGCTAATACGATTACTCCGGCAATAACGAACACGCCGCCTATCCCAGCGGCCACGAACACACCCGCAACTGAGTGGGCGACTTGGCCACCGGTGACGTGGTCACCCACCCCAAAGCCGGCCTCGGATGGGCCGGAACAGCTGACCGAGTAGTCGCCGCCGTCCTGAACGGTGAGGGTGAACAGCGCCCGCCACTGGTTGATGGTGACATTGCTCTGATACTCAGTCAGGGTGGGTTTGCGTTGACCCGCCGTGCCGCGTGCGGTGCAGGTGATGTTGCTGCGGGGCGTGCGCTGGGTGACGTAGATCGTTTTCGATGCACCGGCGTCGATGCTCACGTTAGTGGATCCCTTGTTACCGAATGTGTGCTCCGAGGTCGGTGCGCGGGCAGTGAGGTCGCCTACCTCGCCGGCAAACGTGCTGATGGCCCCGATGGCGCCGCCGAGCAAGCCGAGCGCGACGAGGATTCCGCCGATGGCGTACCAAAATTTCTGCGGTCGTGGCTCGCCCGCGCCCTGCGGGGAAGGGAAGCCTGATGGCGGTGAACCCGCTGGCGGCGTCCAGCTGTATCCGGGCGGTCCGCCCGGCGGGGCGGACCATCCCGGAGTCGGATATCCCGGCGGGTTGTTCGGGTGGGCCGGCCCTGCAGGGTTGGCGGGGTTGCCTGCGGCGCCGAGCTCGCCGGCGGGATGCTGTTGGAACGACACGATGTTTGCTCCCTCGTGAGGTAGCCAAGCGTATCGAACTCATCGAACGTTGCCCAGGCCAAATTCGGCCCTACACCCCCGGCGGCGTCGGCTCAGCTCCCGACCGGCCGCAGCCGAAACACCCGGATCTCCCGCGGTGCGGCACTTTCCCGATACGCCTCGTAGCCGGCGTAGAAGTCCACGGCCCTCGCCCACGCCGCCTCGCGCTCCTCCCCGCTCAGCAACTCAGCCCGATAACGCCGCGGCGGGCCGTTCAACTCGATCGTGCATTCCGGATTCGCCTTCAGGTTGGCACTCCAGGCCGGATGCTTCGCCCGCCCGTAGTTGGACCCGATCGCCAGCAACCCGTCGGAGTCCTTGATCAGCGTCAGCGGATGCGTACGCTCCTCCCCCGACTTGGCACCGACAGACTTAACGAGCCCGACTTTGCCGAACCCCATCGTGCTCAACCGGCCACCGGTGCGCGGGATCAGTCGCTTATCGATGTGCGGCGCCACATGGATGGCCATCTGATAGCCGAATTTGCTCATCGCTATCCGCTCACCCAGGGCTTCGTGCAGCCGCAGCCGCCGTCCCCGAACCGGACTTTCTCGCCGCAGAGTCACATAGAACCAGTACCCATCCAGACGAAATTCAGTACAGGTACACCACCGCGGAGTCCCCGCCGCTGCAGACCACCAGCCCGCTATCCCCCGAGCAGGACATCGAATAGTGGCGCCGCGTGACCGGGCTCATCGCATCGATCTGCCGCGTCCCCGGCGTAACCGGGCCGGCGGCCGCATAAGCCAGCCGCACCGCTTCGGCGAACTGGCAGGTGGTGTCCGTCGACCCGACCGCCGACGATGTCAACCCACCCGCCGGCGCGGCGGTCGCGGGACAGACCATCGCCCCGGGCGGCAGGGTCACGGCTTTCTTGGAGGTGGTCGTCGTCGCGGGCGCGTCCACCGCGGGCACCCAGGTCGGGCAGTGCTGGGTCTTGAAAGCCGTGTCCGTGGGCATGATCTGCACCAGCTGCGGCCAGTTGCCGGCGCCGTTGGCGATAGTGTCGGCCAGCGTCCCGGACATCCCGCGCAGCCGCTCCCAGTAACAGTCGTGCGCGCCTTCTGATCGGTAGGTGCCGGGCGCGATGTCGCTGCCGACCTTGAAAATGCCGTCACCCGGGAAAGTCGCCGGGGCCCCGGCCACCGGAGTGGTGGACGAGGGGGGCAGCGGCGGCACCGTCGTCCCGGGATAGATCGGCGGCATATACGAGGTGGGGTCGGTGCGGCGGGTCACCGACGGCGCGGCGGTCTTCGGAACGCCTCCCGCGCAGCTGACCAGGACAAACACCAGAATCAGCAGGACAGCCCGGCGGCCGTCAGCTGAAAACCGTCTGACCATCGACATCGATCAGATACCGCTCGGTTCCGGACTCCACCCGCGCCGCATCCGCGCCCAGCGCCACGGCGATCTTGTTGCAGGAATTCCGCATCACGTCGAAGGTCAACTCCACGGCCTCGGCTTCGCTGAACCGGGAGCGCACCTCGGCGGCATCGTCGACGGCGAGGTGCGCAGGCGTCCAAATTAGCGCATCTACATACCGCAGCGCTGCCTTTGCGCGATCGTCGAGCACCCGCGACGTCTCGAATCGGGCGATCTCGTCGTACAACGACTCCGTGCCGCCGGCATCCAGCGCGTGACCTTCGCGCAGCGATTTGCAGAGTCGGCAGTTATGGGCATTCGCCACGCGCAGCCGCACCAGCTCCGAGATGATCGGGTCCAGCGCACGCATCCGCGCCACCGCCGGCGTGAACTCGTTCAGCAACACCTGCGACGGCTCGCTGTCGTGGTCCCACACCAGCGGCTTGCCCACCCACCGCAAATACCGCGTACCGACATCCAGCGCTTCCAGCCCGGCGCGCACCCGCGGCACGAAGTCGGCAATGAAGATCGATATGACACCCCGGAAAGCGCTGTCGCCCAACACCTTCAGCAGCTGCGAACGTTGCTCGACGGTGATCATCGAGACGTCGACGCTGAACTGCTCGGCGAACGCGGCCACCACCGCGTCGGCTTCCGACGGAACCTCGGAGTCATCGAACGGCAGCGGCGGCAACCCGATCGTCCGCGCGCACACCTGGCGCACCATGCCCGCCAGCGGCGCATTACCGCAGGACAGGGCGACTAACCGCGCCAGTTGGTCAGGCTGCAGTGCTGTCACGCACTACACGGTAAACCTATTGAGCCTGACTAACCGAGGACATGCGAAAGTCCGGTATCCGTAGCGACGGCATCGCCGCCCGGGTCGCCCAGTCGCCCCATTCCCGCGGCAGCGTCTTTTCACTGACGCCGGCCTCGGTCGCCCGGCGCAGCAGGTCCAGCGGGCTCTCGTTGAACCGGAAGTTGTTGACCGCCCCGGTCACCTCGCCGTCCTCGACCAGGTACACTCCGTCGCGGGTCAGGCCGGTCAGCAGCAACGTCGTCGGGTCGACCTCGCGGATGTACCACAGCGTCGTCAGCAGCAACCCGCGCTCGGTGGAGGCGATCATGTCGGCCAGGTCCGCCGACCCGCCTGTCATCACCAGGTTGTCCGCGCCCACCGCCACCGGCGCACCGAACCGGGCGGCCGTTGCCCGCGGATACGCCAGCGCGTTGATCACGCCCTCGCGGATCCACTCCACCTGACCGATCTCCATGCCGTTGTCGAACACCGACGCCGTCTCCGACGAGTTGCTGACCGCGACGAACGGCGTGCACGCCAGCCCAGGTGCCATCGGGTCGGAGAACAACGTCAGCGGCAGTGAGGTGAGCCGCTCCCCCACCCGTGTCCCGCCGCCGGGCGCCGACAGCGCCGTCCGTCCCTCCTGGGCGCCGCGGCCCGACATTTTCCAGTTCAGGTAGATCATCATGTCGGCCACCGTCGAGGGCGGCATGATCGTTTCGTAGCGCCCGGCCGGCAAGTCCACGGATCGCGACGCCCAGGCCAGCCGGGTTTCCAGGTCCGCGAGAAGCGAATCTATCGGCACGTCAACAAAATTCGACGTTCCGGTGCCAGCCCACGCGGACGCGTCCCCGCGCTTGGCGTTGAGCTCGATGGCCCCGGTGGGCAACGTGTAACGCCGGCGCAGGCCGGTCGAGGATGCCAGCAGCGTCGTCGAAAGGCTGTGGTGCGCATAGCCGAACAACCGGTCGGTGCTGCGGAACGCCTTGCTCAAAGCGCCGGAGATCCCGCTGAACGCCGCCACGCCGGTACCCGGCACCGGGGCGTCCCAGTCGGCGGGCTCCCCGACATCGGTGAGCAGCGGCGCGGCGTCGCCGGCTTCCGGGGCCGAGCGGGCGGCATCCTGGGATGAGATCACCAACCCCGGCAGGGCCGATGGGTCGGCGTCACCGGAGACGACGGACCCGACGTAGGCGCTGTCGCCCTGCCGCACAATCGAAATGACGGTGACGTTGCGGCTGACGGCGACCCCGTTGGTGGTCATCGTGTTGTTCGCCCAGCGCAGGGTGGCCTCGACCTTGTCGGTGACCAGCACCATGGTTTCGTCGGCGCGCCCGGCCTTGGCGGCCTCGGCCAGGGCGATCTCGACGGCGTGCTGCGGGGTGATCATCGGCCGCCCTCGGTGCGGGTGTTGAGTACGTTGACGCCGCGGAACAACGCCGACGGACAGCCGTGGCTGACCGCGGCCACTTGGCCGGGTTGCGCCTTGCCGCAGTTCAGCGCACCGCCGAGCCGCCAGGTCGATTGTCCGCCAACGGCTTCCATGGAATTCCAGAAGTCGGTGGTGGTCGCCTGATAGGCCACATCACGCAACTGTCCGTATAAGGCGCCGTCCCGGATGCGGTAGAACCGTTGCCCGGTGAACTGAAAGTTGTACCGCTGCATGTCGATCGACCAGGACTTGTCGCCGACGATGTAGATGCCGTCGTCGATCCGGGAGATGAGATCGGCGGTGGACAGGTCCTGGGGCCCGGGCTGCAACGACACGTTCGCCATCCGCTGGATCGGCACATGGTGCGCCGAGTCGGCGTAGGAGCATCCGTTGGAGCGCTCCTGACCCAGCCGCGGGGCGAACACCCGGTCGAGCTGGTAGCCGACGAACACCCCGTCGCGCACCAGGTCCCAGCTTTGCGCGGCGACGCCTTCGTCGTCGTACCCGATGGTGGCCAGGCCGTACGGCACGGTCCGGTCGGCGGTCACGTTCATCACCGGTGACCCGTACTGCATCGTGCCCAGTTTGTCCGGGGTGGCGAACGATGTGCCGGCGTAGGCGGCCTCGTACCCGATGGCGCGGTCGTATTCGGTTGCGTGGCCGATGGATTCGTGGATGGTCAGCCACAGGTTGGACGGGTCGATCACCAGGTCCGTAGGACCGGGCCGCACGCTGGGTGCCCGCATCTTCTCGTACAGAAGGTCCGGGATTTCGGCGAGTTCGGCGGTCCAGTCCCACACCGAGTCGCCGGCCACCGCTTCCCAGCCGCGCGCGGTCGGCGGGGCCAGCGTGCGCATCGAGTCGAACCCGCCGGCCTTGGCGTCGATGCTCACCGCCTCCAGCGAGGGCTGCAGCCGCACCCGCTGCTGGGTGATCGAGGATCCGAAGGTGTCGGCGTAGAAGGTCTGCTCCTTGACGGCGGTCAGGCCGGCCGACACGTGGTCCACGCCCTCGGCGTCCAGCAGGCGCCGGGAGTAGTCCTCGAGAACCCCGATCTTGTCCGACGCCGACACGGTGAACGGGTCGATCTCGTAGTCCGAGACCCAGGTGACGTCGGCGTAGACCGGCTCGGCCGCCAACCGGATGTGCTCGGTGTTCAGCGCCGCCAGCACGGTGGCCACCTGGGCGGCGTGCCGCGCGGTGCGGGCCGCGACGTCGGGGGCCAGTTCGGCGTGCGAGGCGAACCCCCACGTTCCCGCCACGATCACCCGCACGGCCAGGCCGACCTCGCGGCTGACGACGGCGGTCTCCAGCTCGCCGTCACGCAGCTGGATGATCTCGGTGTTGATGCGATGAATGCGCAGGTCGGCGTAACTGGCCCCGGCCTCCCTGGCCGCCGAGAGCGCGGCGTCTGCCAGCTCATGGCGCGGCAGGTCCAGGAAGTCAGAATCGATCCCCCGGTTCGATGTCACGGGTCCACCGTAACGACCGGCTTTAATACTTTCATGTCCACCACGCCTCGTCGTTCCACGGCGTTGGCGTACGGCTTGCTCGCACCCAGTTTGTTCGGTGTGGTCGCCTTCCTGCTGCTGCCGATTCTGGTGGTGGTGTGGCTGAGTCTGTACCGGTGGGACCTGCTGGGTCCGCTGCATTACGTCGGCTTCGCGAACTGGCGTTCGGTGCTGCGCGACGGGGACTTCGGTGACTCGCTGGTGGTCACTGCGATCTTCGTGGCGATCGTTGTGCCGGCGCAGACGGTGCTGGGGCTGCTGGCCGCGATGATGCTGGCGCCCAAACTGCCCGGCACCGGGCTGTTCCGCACGCTCTACGTGTTGCCGTGGATCTGCGCACCGCTGGCGATCGCGGTGATGTGGCGCTGGATCCTGGCTCCGACCGACGGCGCGGTCAGCACCCTGCTGGGGCGGCGCATCGAATGGCTGACCAATCCCGACCTGGCGTTGCCGATGGTGTCGGCCGTCGTGGTGTGGACCAACGTCGGCTACGTGTCGCTGTCCTTCCTGGCGGGGCTGCTGGCCATCCCCGAGGACATCCACAACGCGGCGCGCACCGACGGGGCCACCGCCTGGCAGCGGTTCTGGCGCATCACCTTGCCGATGCTGCGGCCGACGATGTTCTTCGTCCTGGTCACCGGGGTGGTCAGCGCCGCACAGGTTTTCGATACGGTCTATGCGCTGACCGGTGGCGGCCCGGAGGGCAGTACCGATCTGGTGGCCCATCAGATCTACGCCGAGGCGTTCGGGGCGGCGTCGATCGGGCGGGCCTCGGTGATGGCGGTGATCCTGTTCGTCATCCTGGTCGGCGTCACGTTCGTGCAGCATCTGTACTTCCGCAAACGGATCAAGTATGACCTCACGTAACGCGCTGATCTACGTCGGTCTGGTGATCGGGGCGCTGATCACCCTGGCGCCGTTCGGCCTTGGGCTGCTGACGTCGTTCACCTCCGCGCATCAGTTCGCCACCGGTTCGCCGCTGCAACTGCCGCGCCCGCCGACGCTGGCCAATTACGCCGATCTGGCCGGCACCGGTTTCGGCCGGGCCGCCGCGGTGACCGCGCTGATGACCGCGGTGATCCTGCTAGGGCAGTTGACCTTTTCGATCCTGGCCGGTTACGCCTTTGCGCGGCTGCACTTCCCCGGCCGCGACGCGCTGTTCTGGGTGTACGTCGCGACGCTGATGGTGCCCGGCACGGTGACGGTCGTGCCGCTGTATCTGATGATGGCCCAGATGGGTCTGCGGAACACGTTCTGGGCGTTGGTGATTCCGTTCATGTTCGGCTCGCCGTACGCGATCTTTCTGCTGCGCGAGCACTTTCGCCTGATTCCCGACGACCTGATCAACGCCGCGAACCTGGACGGCGCCAACACCCTGGATGTGCTGGTGCATGTGATCCTGCCGTCCAGCAAGCCGGTGCTGGCCGCGCTGACGATGATCACCGTGGTCTCGCAGTGGAACAACTTCATGTGGCCGTTGGTGATCACCAGTGGGCGCAAGTGGCGGGTGCTGACGGTGGCCACCGCCGACCTGCAGTCGCGGTACAACTCACAGTGGACGCTGGTGATGGCGGCGACGACGGTCGCAATCGTGCCGCTGATCGTGTTGTTCGTGGCGTTCCAGCGGCACATCGTCTCGTCGATTCTGGTGTCGGGGCTCAAGTGAGACAGCCCCGGTTTTCGACGCTGTCGGCGCTGGCGCTGGTTTCGGTCTTCGCCTTGCTGTTGGTGATTGCCGTGCTGCTGGGCCGTTCGGACGACGACGGCAAAATCGTGGTCACGGTGCGACTGTGGGCCGAACCGATCGCGCAGGCGTATCGGGATTCGTTCCAGGAGTTCTCCCGACAGCACCCCGACATCGAGGTGCGCACCAACATGGTCGCGTTCTCCAACTACTTCGACACCCTGCGCACCGACGTGGCCGGCGGCAGCGCCGACGACATCTTCTGGCTGTCCAACGCCTATCTTGACGCCTACGCCGACAGCGGCCGGCTGATGAAAATCGACCGGGTAGACAAGGATTGGGCACCGGCCGTCGTCGAGCAATTCACCCACAACGGCACGCTGTGGGGAGTGCCGCAACTGACCGACGCCGGCATTGCCGTGTTCTACAACGCCGACCTGCTCGCGGCCGCCGGCGTCGACCCCGCGGTCCTGGACAGCATCCAGTGGAGCCCCGGCAGCGACGACACCCTCCGGCCGCTGCTGAAGAAACTGACCGTCGACCTCGACGGGCACCGCGCGGACTCCCCCGACTTCGACTTCCTTCGGGTTCGCCAGTACGGCTACAACGCCGCCAACGACCCGCAGGGCATCTACCTCAACTACATCGGCTCGGCCGGTGGAATCTTCCAGCGCGGCAACGAGTTCGCGTTCGCCAATCCCGAAGCGGCCGCGGCCTTCCGCTATCTCGTCGGCCTGATCAACACAGACCACACCTCACCGCCGGCATCGGACACCAATGACAACGGCGACTTCTCCCGCAACCAGTTCCTGGCCGGCAAGATGGCGCTGTTCCAGTCCGGCACCTACAGCCTGGCCCCGGTTGCCCGCGACGCGACCTTCCGCTGGGGTGTGGCCATGCTTCCATACGGGCCCCAGGGGCGGGTCAGTGTCACCAATGGCATTGCCGCCGCGGGTAATTCGGCGACCCGCCATCCCGAGGCGGTACGGCAGGTGTTGCAGTGGATGGGCAGCAGCAAGGGCAACGCATACCTGGGCCGTGAGGGGGCCGCCATCCCGGCGGTGCTGTCGGCGCAGCCTGGCTACTTCGCTTACTGGAAGGCGCGCGGTGTCGACGTCACGCCGTTCTTCGCGGTGCTGGACGGGCCGCGCATCCCAGCGCCGGGCGGAGCCGGGTACGCGGCCGGAAACGAGGCGCTGCAACCGTATTTCGACGAAATGTTCCTGGGCCGGGGTGACGTCGAGACGACGCTCAAGCGGGCGCAGGAGGCGGCCAACGCGGCCGCGCGCCGTTGACTGCTGCGCTGGCGTGACGCTCGACGTCCACCGCAACGCTGGCGTGACGGTCAGCGAGACAGGACGGCAAAAGCTAGCCGGGGACCACCAGCACCGGCACCGGGCTGTGCCGAATGATCTTGGCGCTGCGCGTCCCGAGGAAAACCCGCCGCACGTCACCGCGCGGCGAGGTGCCCACCGCCAAGATCTCGCCGTTGATCCACTCCGGCTTGCTCAGCGCTTCCATCCAGCTGTGCGCGGTGACGACCTCCAGCACGACATCTGGCCCCACGACGCCGTCGTCCTTGAGCGCCCGCAGGCTTTCCATGGCCTGGGTCGCCCAGGCGTTGAGCACGCTGTCCTCGGCATCCAGCCCCACCTCCGGCGGGTACATGGTCCGGCCGCGCACCGCGAACGTGATCACCCGCAGCGGCACCCCATACCGCTCGGCGGCGTTGGCGCACCGCCGCACCAACGCGAGCGACGCCTGGCTCGTGGAGTAGCCGCAGCTGAGCCGACGGAACCCGCCGCTGTGCACGTGAAATCCGGGGGAACTGATGGCGATCGGCACCCGCGAAGCGTGCAGCAGCCAGTCGGCGGTGGAGCCGACCGTGATGTGCGCCAGGCCGGTGCTGGGCAACGATCCCAGCACCAGGATCCTGCCGTTCACCTCGTCGACGATCTCGACCAATCCCGTCGCCACCGAGCGGTGGGCCCGGTGAGTGAAGTGGACTTCGATGCCCTCGGCCACCGGGAATAGGTAGCGCTGCGCTTCCCGCTTCGATTCCTCGGCCAGGTTCTGCGCCCAATGCTCGAACTCGGCGTCGACGCGAGCCAACGACGGCGTCGGCCATGGCTCGGGCACGACGGTCGCGACCGTCACCGATGTCTGCAGCGTCCGTGCGGCCCCGATGGCCAGATACAGCCCCGAGAGGCCGACCTTGCTCGCCCGGTACCCGACCACGACGGTCATTGCCGGTCCTTGTTGAGCGCGCTGCGGTGACGGCCCCACAGCAGGTAGTACGTCAGCGCCACCAGGATCCAGCCGCTGAACGCCAGCCAGGTGTACCAGTGCAGGCTGAGCAGGATGTACCCACACGCCAATACCGAAAGCATCGGCGTCACAGGGTAACCCGGCACCCGGAAGGCGCGTTCCAGGTCCGGTTCGCGCACCCGCAGGATGATCACGCCCACCGACACCACGATGAACGCCGTCAGCGTCCCGATCGACACCATGTCGGCGAGGCTGGCCAGTGGCACCAGCGCCGCGAGCAGGGACGCCACGATGGCCACGATCACGGTGTTGTTCACCGGGGTCATGGTGCGCGGATTCACCGCGGCGAACCGCGCGGGCAGCAACCCGTCGCGGCCCATCGCGAACAGGATGCGCGTCATGCCGTAGAGGGTGACCAGTGTGACGGTGAAGATGGAGATCACCGCGCCCGCGGCCAGTATGGTGCTGGCCCACCTGCTGTGCGTGACGTTGTCCAGAATGATGGCCAGGCCCGCGTTTTCCTGCGTCTTGAAGTTCTGCCACGGCTGGGTGCCCAGCGCCGCCATCGCGACGAGCACGTAGACCGTGGTGACGATGACCAGCGCGGAAACCAGCGCGCGCGGCATGGTCGTCTGCGGGTTCTTCACCTCGTCGCCGGCCGTGGAGACCGCGTCCAATCCGATGTAGGAGAAGAAGATCGTGCCGGCCGCCGATCCGATGCCGGCCACGCCCATGGGGGCGAAATCCTTGAGATGGTTTGCGTCATAGGCGGTGAACGCGATGATGACGAACATTCCGAGCACACCGAGCTTGATCAGCACCATGATCGTGTTGACCTTGGCCGACTCGCTGGCGCCACGGATCAGCAGCAGCGCGCACAGCACGATCAGGATCACCGCCGGCAGGTTCACCCACCCACCGGGCACCTTGTCCCAGGGCGCCGCCGACAGGGCGTGCGGCAGTTCGAACCCGAACAGGTTGTGCAGCAACTTGTTTACGTAGCCGCTCCACCCCACCGCCACCGCAGCGGTGGCCACGCCGTATTCCAGCAGCAGGCAGGCCGCGACGATGATCGCGACCGCCTCGCCGAGCGTGGTGTAGGCGTAGGAGTAGGACGAGCCGGAAACCGGCACCGCAGAGGCCAATTCGGCATAGCAGAGGGCGGCGAGCCCGGCGGCGATGCCGGCGATGATGAACGAGACGATCACCCCGGGACCGGCCTGAGGCACCGCTTCGGACAGCACGAAGAAGATGCCGGTGCCGATCGTGGATCCGACGCCGAACATCGTGAGCTGGAAGGTGCCGAAACTGCGCTTGAGTCCGGAGTCGCTACCCGCTGCGCCGACCGGGCGCCGACGCAGCATCTGCTCTTTGAGGCTGATCGATGTCGCCGGCAACTGCGCCTCCCGTCGGTGGGTCAGCTAAGTATGTGCCTCCCACAGCAACTTCGCCGAACTGATTCACCAGGTAATCGATCTCCCCGGACGTGATCGCCGGCGGCGGCGCGATCCGCAGCGTCCGGTTGTGGGTGTCCTTCACCAGCACCCCGCGCTCGGCCAGACGCAGGCTGACCTGCTTACCCGTGGCCAGCGTGGGGTCGATATCGACGCCGGCCCACAGCCCCAGGCCCCGTACCTCGACCACGCCGCGACCGATCAGCGCCCGCAGCCTCTCATGGCAAATGCGCACCCAGTTTCGCGGACTGTACCTGGAATTCGTTCTGAGCCAGCAACCGCAACCACCGAGGGCCTTCGACCGGATGCGGCCGTGAACCTCAGCGGGCCGAAATGATGGTCTGGATCGCGATGCCGGCGCCGCTGGCCACCAACGTGATCGCCAGCGTCACCCAGTCGGCGAGCCTGGGCCGACGCGGGTTCGCCGAGAGCTGACCGGTACCGCCGCGGGCGGTGATCGCATCGCCCATCTCGTCGGCACGCCGCAGCGTCACCGTGATGGTGGCGGCCAGCAGGTCGATGATCTCCAGCCGGCGCTGCTGCCGCTTCTCCTTTCGGCTGCGCGGAGTCGGCTTGGGACGCAATCGGCGTGCGGCATAGAGCACTTGGAATTCGTCGATCAGCATCGGGAAGGCCCGCAGCGCCAGGGCCAATGCCACCGCCCACTCGTCGACCGGCAACCGGAACAACCGCAGCGGCCTACCCAAAGCCGCTACCGCCGGCCCGATTTCGGCGACATTGGTGGTGTAGGACACCAATCCCCCGAGCGCCAGCAACACCAGCGTCAGCGCGGTGATCCGCAGGAAGTTCAGGAACCCGCCGAGGCCCAGCTCGACGCTGCCGATGACGATCTCCGGTTTCCCACCGGCCAGCGCCGCGGTAAAACCGCCGATCGCCAACACAATCCACAACCAGCGGGGTATGGACGGCAGGGCCCCGCGCGGGATGTGCGCGATCCGGATCGCCGCCAGCACCAGGGCCGCCATGAACCCGATCGTCACCCAGCCCGGGTAGAACGCCAGCAGCACCGAGATACCGAACACCACCAACAGCTTGGTGCCGGCCCACAAGTCATGGATCGGCGAGCCACCGGGGATCGGAACCAGGAGCACGACGGGGCGGCCGTGCTTTCGGGTCTCGCGCTTCGTCGGCGCCGAAGTGGTTGTCACGACACACCTCCGGCGGAGGTCGACGCTGACGCCGATTCCAGCGTCCCGTTATTGAGATGCAGAATCCGCGGGCACAGTGTCTCCATCCCCAGGTAGTCGTGCGCGATCACGACCACCGTCAGGCCGCTGTCCCGGCGCAGGTCCTCGAGCAGTCGCAGCAGCCCACGCTGACTGTCGGTGTCCAGCCCGGCCAGCGGTTCGTCGAGGATCAGAGCCTTAGGCTCGCAGGCCAGCAGTCCGGCGAGCACCACACGCCGCATCTGACCGCCGCTGAGCTTGTCGATGCTGCGACTGGCCAGGGCGGGGTCAAGCCCCACCACGCCGAGCGCGGCGGCCACCCATGAACAGGTCGGTGCGGTCGCGTTGTCCTTCCAGGCGGCCCGCCTGCAGCTGATGCGCAGCCGCGTCGACCTGGAAGTCGCCTCCGCGGCGGGCTTTTCGCACAAGGACACCGACCGGGTGGCCGCCGCGCTCGGCGTGGTGGGGCTTGACCCCGCCCTGGCCAGTCGCAGCATCGACAAGCTCAGCGGCCAC
>NZ_LZKQ01000219.1 GCF_001668675.1 Mycobacterium asiaticum
CCGGCCGAGCGACGACTTGCCCTCGAGTCGTCCGGCCAGGTCGTCGGGCAGCGTGCAGACCTCCAGGGTCGAGCCGAGGACGAATTCACCGGGGTGCAGGACGAATGGCTCACCCGGTTCGGGCTCGACCAGGCTGGTCAGCTCGTCCTGCTGCTTCGCCGGGTCGATGTGGGTGTAGCGCGTGTTGTTGAAGACGCGGAACAGCGAGTCGAGCCGGACGTCGATGCTGGACGGCTGAACCAGGGAGTCGTCGAACGGCTCGAGGCCCAACCGGCCCGCGGCGATTTCGGCCCTGAGGTCGCGATCGGAGAGCAGCACCCGACGAGCGTATCTGCCGTACGGGCACGCGCTGGGTCAGCGGACGAATCAGCGGACGAAGATGTCGTCGCTGCTCGGGTATCCACCACCGGTAGTGGTGACGTGGACATGGTCGTAGTGGCCGTAGCCGCCGGCTTGAGCACCACCGCCGGGCGTGTAGTAAGTGCCACGCCAGATGGCATCCTGGATGCCGAATTGGTCCGCGTTCTGCATGACGAACGTGACGATCGCGTTGCCGAGTTCGATGCCTGCGTCGGAGCTGGGGTCAGGGATCATCACGTCGACCGCAAGGCCGTCGGGATGCCATCTGAGCGCGTCCGGCCGGACGCCGCCGATCTGGTGGATTTCGGGAAACAGTGCGCTGATCGCGCGCGCAACCAGGATGGTGCGGACCTGTAGGCCTGCCTCCGGCGCGACGCCGACGGGGAATGACCGGATCCCGACGAGGCCGGCCCGAGAGCGCGACGCCGGTGCGACCTCTTCGAGGTTGAATTTCAAGCGAGAAGTGTCGATTTGTGGTGCCGCCTCCGTGGTGGCGAGCTCAATGCCCCAAGGACCACCAGCGGCTACCTTCTGCTCGCTCCGTCCGACGGCGGAATGGATGTCACCGCCGACGGCGAAGAACACGGCTCCTGAGGCTAGGGCCGCACCCAGCACCGCTGGGGCTTTCCGCCTCTTCCTAGCTAACGCGTGCCTGCCCACGGATGGTCACAATACGAGGTTAAAAATGATAACGAAAGGGTAAACGTGACAATCTCATCGTTGTCATTGCGCGAATGGGTAATGGTTGTCCACATTACGCATTAGTCATTCCGCATGCTTTAGGCGGTCGAACAACCCGCCATTCCCACGTTACAAGGGGCACCTCCGGCGTAACTCGGACCGGTGGCGGCCGCTGGTGACCACCGGCTGCCGGCGCGGGCGTTGAGTGCCAAAAACATTGGGAGGTCGCCGGATTCGAACTCGACTCTGCTGGCGACGGCGGCAACGCCAAGCGGGCCGGGTGGGCGACGCGGCATACGGTCGGTATTGGGCATTGACGGCCCGCCGGGTGCCGACTCGGCGGCGACTTCCGGGTCCTGATCGCGGCTCGCGACGGCACTCCAGTTATTTCGATCACGTCACCGCCTCGACCCCTCGAATCGGGCCAGCGAACCCGCGAAACGCCTGGGAGGTTCCCGCTCCCCACGCAGGCAGCCGGTGCTAGCCTTTCTGGGCAACCGCGCCGATGTAGTTCAATGGCAGAACATCAGCTTCCCAAGCTGAATACGCGGGTTCGATTCCCGTCATCGGCTCCACATCTACCTCGGCCTTTACCCGATTGCTTCGCCACTAGCGGAGCGCGGTCCCGTGACGGTCCCGTACGCCGCGTTCGTATCATGTGTCAGCAACGTTCGAGTCGATGCTGATGAAGGGCGCGATGAAGAATTACGGCCACCAGATAAGCGACATAGCGGACATCCGAGGCACCCTCGACATCGTGCGTCAGCTCAACATCGACGGCTTGGACGCAATCGACAGCGGTGTACTTGGCACCGCCGCCGCGCGTCGAGGGGTCTACGGTTTCGCCGAGTTCCGTGGCATCCCCTTTGATCAGATTCCGCCCGAGGATCTAGAAGCACGGCTGGAGTTGGAACGCGAAAAGCCGAGCACTGATCAAGGCACGCGCGCATTCGCGCGAGACGCACGGCGACTACTTCGAGATATGGATTGGATTGACCCCACGTCGGAAGAGGTGACCGCCGAAGGAGACGCGTTTCTTAGTTCAGAGCCGGGGAGCGCTGAAGAGCGCGCGATGCTCGCCGAAGGCTTGCTCCGGATTGCTCTGACGGACGATGCGGGACGGACATCACACCCCGCCCGCGTCATGCTGAGCCTGCTCGCTGTCGGTCCGAGCTACCGCCGTCAAGGCTTGGAGCTTGCGCTCGAAGCCCGCGACGATTCACCCGAGGAATTGAACCGGGTGACAGCCTTGTATGAGATGGAACCCGCGGAACGCCAAGCGGCGCTCGGCATCAACAACACCACGCGAGCTAACGCGGTCAAGATCTTTCCCAGGCTGGCCGTCACAGCTGGGCTGGTCTACGAGGACGCCGGCCACAATTTCAGTCTGACCGATGACGGTCGACTAGTCCTTGACCTTCCTCCGGGCGAAGTGCCGCAACCTATACGCCTCCGTGCGCGTGTAACCACATCACCGGGCAGGCGAGTAACTGCGCAGACGATTGCTGCAGATGTGCCGGCAGCGTTGCCCCGGTTTCTATCCCGGGCCGAACAGGAGGAAGCCAGGGCGCGCTTGGGTGAGCGGAAGTCGAAGCACCAGCAGCTGGTACGGAACTTCTTCATCTGGGCACTGGGCGATAGCGATCAAGGCGAATTGCACGAGAATAGTTTGGGTCAAGACGCTGTGTGGCTCCCGCCAGTGGAACTCGTCAGCTACCTCTTCGAAATGAAAACCGTCGATGACGACGCGCCGAAGCAGGCGCGCGCTGCCCTCGCACAACTCGCCTACTACGACTACTTCATAGTTTCACCGTGTTGGCCGGACCGGGCACTCGTTAAATGCGCTGTATTTGATGCGGACATCGGTCCGGAGCTGAGTACCTTCCTAGATCACAACGGCGTTGCGGCGATTGCGTTCACAGAAACTGGAGCGACAGCGCTCAATCCGCGTGGCCAGGAGGTACTTGCGGCGCTGCCGCGTGCTCAAGGCGCTTGAGGGCCAAGTCCACGTAGTCCCGCTTCAGTTCACAACCCCAATAATCACGCCCAAGCCGCACTGCACTGACACATTCGGTCCCGCTTCCCGCGAAGGGTACGACCACTAACTCACCCTCATTACTGAAGTGGCGAATGATCCTGTCGCTCAGTGCCAATGGCTTCTGCGTCGGGTGGTCAACACGCTCGTTCTCAAAGCGCCTACCCGCGAGCGTCGGAAACTTCCAAACGTCACCTGCCATCCGACCCTCAGGGTTCGGCGTCCACACCTTCCCGTTCTTGATGATCTTGTTCTTCAGCCGCTCGGTGCTCTTATAGGGCTCGCGGACGGGGCGATACGTGTACGAATCAGACTTCGAGAACCACAAGATCGGTTCGTAATGAGTAGCTAGAGTCTTACGGCTACGGCTCCAACCATTTTCGTAGTGCCAGATGATCTGACGCCGGTACTTCATTCCCATGTCGTATAACAGGCACTGGACGTAGCACTGGTAGTGGTGAATGCCATAGACGAAAATCTGACCATCAGCAGTCAGAATGCGGAGGCACTCCTTGATCCATGCTTCGCACCACGGAAGCCACTCGGTTGAACGGTCCCATTCCTTGTCGACGCCGAATGCCGGTCCGATGTTGTACGGAGGATCAGCAATCACGAGACTCGCGACGCTGTCCGGCAACGCGCGTAGCGATTCGATGCAATCGCCTTGAACGATAGTGTTTCTCTTCATAGCTTCCGAAGAACGACGATGTTCTGATGATGGACGTTAGGAACGTACGCGTATGGGTAGCCGTATGGGAACACCCGTTTGTGTCGTTGGTAGAGAACATTCATGGCTTGCAGAGTGAGACCGCGACTTTCGAGCGCGCGCGCAATATCGGCATGGAACGGGTAGTAGCGGCTCTTGTGTCGGAAGTCGCCAACGATCAGGACCATGTACGCCTTATGCTTCAACGCTTTCGCGCAGTCCGCCAATGAGGCGGCTAATTCGTCGATGAAACCTTGATAATCTTCAATGTTCGCGAGATCACGAGGGTCATCACCGTAATTGACAGCTAGACCCGGATCGACTCTCTCCGCCTTTACTTTGTGATCCGGCTTCTTATTCAAGATGCCCCAGTAAGGCGGGCTCGTGACGATGAGGTCTATCGATTCGGACTCGAGCTTGTTCGCGAGGATCCGAATATCACCCTCCCATACTGTCTGCATGGTCGCTTCGAGAGCGTCGGCTGAAACCTCTTGTTCTAGCCGCTGGCGAGTCAGCGCCGCAAAGTGTGCGTAGAGCTCAAAGCCGATTCCGTTCCGACCTGATAGCGCGCAGGCTTTTAGCGTCGATCCGACACCCACGAAGGGGTCGAGGACGGTGGCCCCCGCCTTCGTGAGCATGTTGATGATTCGGCTCACGTCGGTGTAGGAGAAAGGAGCGGGGTGCTGACGCTCGATAGCGGCCTCCGCATGTCCGGCTCCAAGGCCGCGCTGTGTCCAGACGCTGACGCTCTCGCTCAGCCACTCCTTCGCAGTGAGATCGTTCAGCGTGTTAGCGGGAGAACGGCTCTGCTCATCATTCGACTTCCCCATCTGTTCCCCTCTGCGAGCCGGATGCTCAGAGTATGGCCTACCTGTCCGACGACTCGGTGGACCGCTCATCGGCGAGCCTTGGCCAGTGGTATGACGTTCCCCGAGTTGAGGCGGTTCCCCAACGCGCCGAGCGCGGCCATGTTTCCGGTGTGGTCGTCCGTGTTGATGAGGTGTGCGTACACGGTCAGCGTCGTCTTGACGTCTCGGTGCCCCATCAACGCCGCGATGTCGATGGGACGGATGCCCGCCGCGAGACAGAGGCTCGCGTACGTGTGGCGGAGCGAGTGGAACGACTGATCGGGGTCGAGCTTCGCAGTCGGCGAGAGCCTGTTGGCCCGCAACACCGCCGGTCGGTATACCGCCTTGTAGAAGGTCGCGTGGCGAAGCGGCTGGATCCAGTCGAGCACCAACCGCTTCTCCGCGTCCTCCATGGTGAGTTCGGCCAAGGCGTCCGCCTGTCGTCGCGCGCGGGCCTTCGCGGTGGTTTTCGGTGATATGTCTTCGACGCCCGTACTCGCCTCTCTCGGTGGGTGGGCCGTCGCAGATGCGCCGGTCGGTCGGGGCCGCGTCAACGTCGTACCGGGGAACAGCGGTGCGTCCGGTTCGTTTACGCGCGGGTGCTGGCCGAGGTAGTCCCGCAACAACTCGGTCGTCTTGGCGGTAAGCGGCACGCGACGGTAGCTCTGCTTGGTCTTGAGCGGACCGTACTCGATGGCCGCACCCTTCGCTCGCGCGGCCTGCTCGACACGCAACACGCCCGGCTTCGCCTGGGCGTTCGGGTTCAGCGGCGGGTCCGGCAGTTCGATGTTCGCGATGGTAAGGCCGCCGAGTTCCGCTGCGCGCAGACCCGACCAGGCCGCGACGTGCACCAGGAGGTTGTAGGGCCAAGGCGTCGCCTCCACGAGCGCTGAAACTTGTGCGGGCGTGAGGAACTGCGCCCGGTCCACGACTACGCCGACCTGCCCGCCGTTGGTGCCAGTTTCAGTGGGGAGATTGATGTACTCGGCGGGGCTCTTCGCCAGCCGGCCATCCACGACGGCCTGCTCCAGAACCATGCGGACGGTCCAGAACGCGTGTCGCACGGTCGACGGCTTCTTGCCCGCCTCGGTGAGTCGGTTCACCCACGCCTGGATGTACTCGCGGGTGATCTTGTTCAGCGGGTAGTCGCCGAATACCGCGTCAATGCCGAGCGTCCTGCCGTCACCGCGCCGGGTCGCGGCCGGGGCGAGGGCGTAGCGGTGGTTCTCAGCGTTGTTGCGGGTGTCGGCCTTGCGGGACTCCAACCAGATCGCCGCCGCGTCCCGAAACAGCATCTTCCCCTTGCCGGGGTCGAAGTCCATGCCCGTCAACGTCTCGGCGTCTGCCTTCACCGCGAACGCCTTGGCGTCCTTGCGCGTGCGGAACCCTCCCTTGCTCCGCTCGTTGCCGTCTGGGCCGTACCACCGGACGACGTACGTTGTTGTGCCGCTCGCGCGTACGCGCTTCTGAACTCCTGCCATGTGGTCAACGCTCCTTGCTGCTACTTCATGGAAAATTCGTGCACGTTACGCGGGGAGGGTCGGCCGCAGCGACACACCCCTACCCCTGTTTTCGCCCCCCGGGGAGGTCATAACGCAATCGCCAGATCGCTTGCGGTGGTTGCACTCTGATAGATGCGACGCACTGTCGACACCTGCCATGTTGGCCGGCCAGCGGGGCTAAGGATCGCCTCGGTTTCCAGAGCGCGTGCGATACGGCCGAAGCTCAGCCCTGCGTTGCGGTCCAACACGATTCGCCGCACGACGCCAGCGGTCGCGAGACGCGGCCGACCGATGCGCTCACCGCGCGCCTTCTTGGCGGCAAGTCCCGCCTTGGTGCGCTCACTGATGAGTTCGCGCTCGTACTCGGCGAAGTTGACGACCGTCCGCGCCATCATGCGACCTGCAGCAGTCGACAGGTCCAGGTTGATATCGAGCACGACCAGCGACCAACCCTGTACTTGTGCAGCGTCAATTATGTTGGCGGCATGGACGATTGAACGCGCCAGGCGGTCGAGCTTGGCCACGATCAGCCCGTCGCCCTGACCCGAGGCGAGCAGTTGCAACGCCTCCTGGAGGTTGGCGTTGATGTACTTGCCGCTGGCGCCTTCATCGGCGTGGTGCTCCACGGTCCATGCACGCCTCAGCGCCTCGGCGTCGATGGCCGACCGCTGGGCATCGAGCCCGTTGCGGGTGTCGGCCTGTTCGAGGGTGCTCACGCGCGAGTAGCCGAAGAACAGCTTCGATTCCATGTCGTCTCCATTTGGGTTGAGGCCAAAGCGGTCGGTTCCGCCTTCCGCCTCAAATTCTACGCCAGCAGCAAACTAAGAGTATGGCTCTTAACTGGTATTTTAATCTTCACAGACAACTACCAACGTCGTCCCGTCCGGCGTGCTCGCTCGGCCTCAGCGGCGTCTTGCAAAGTCATCAGCCCGGTACCGCTCGGCATATCGCCCGCCGGTACGCCGCCCGTCTCGGGGTACCGCATCTCGCTCCCGGGCGTCTCGGCGGCGCGTTCGGGGCCGCTCTCGTCGGAGGGCTCGACTACCTCGGCGTCGATCGCGTCGGCCGGGGCGGGTTCTTCGACCAGTGGCCGGCCATTGATTGCGCGGTGCTCAGCCCGCGAAATTGTTGCGACACCGGCGATGTCGTCAAGAAGTCGCTCCCACGGCTTAAGCTCCAGTGCGACTTCGGTTTTCGCGCCAAGTCCCGCGCGGTCGAGTGCGTCGCGAATAGCATTGAGCTTTACCGCTTCTGACTCCGCGCCGGTGGCCATGCCGAGTAGTTCCCGGGCCATGCGGTCGGCGGCGTTCTCAAGCCTGGCTTTGGCCGCCGACTTGACCTGGGGAGCCGCCCCGCCGTGCCGAAAACAGACTGTTGCACCGCGTATTGGCGGTCGTAAACACTGATCACCGTTCCTCCGATGTGCTCTGCAACGTGGTTTATCTGAGTTTTCAGCCCAATATTCTGGTGAATATTTCTTGACCGGTACTGATAGTTTTCGCGAGGTTTCCGTGGGTGTTTTGCCGGTTTCTTCGTCGTTTTCAGAAAAATCGTTGTCATAGGTAGTGATTGTCATGGGTCTCGCCTTCACATTGGTTCGCAAACTTTTTATTGAGCTACGTAGTTTGAGAAGTTAAATCGTCATCATTCCGACACAGAGCCTTCACGGTCGTCTTGTTTCCCTTCCTTTCCAGTTTGCGGTGGTCGCCGACAACGCTCTAGCTAACTCATCTCGGCGATAACCGCCGTCGATCGATAACCGGCCC
>NZ_LZKQ01000220.1 GCF_001668675.1 Mycobacterium asiaticum
GGGGGGGGGTCGCGCCCGCGGGGTCCCCGGCGCCCCCCCCCCCCCCCGCGGGGGGGGCCCCCCCCCCCCCCGGGGGCCCCGCCCCCCCCCCCCCCCCCCCCCCCCGGGGGGGGGGGGGGGGGGGGGGGGGGGGCCCCGCGGGGGTAACTCGCGCCTCTAACTAGGGGACTGGCAGATCTTCCACTGCTCGTCGCGGTACTGCAGATCCAGGCTGCGCGTCGACCGCGTTTGCGGGTCATAGGCCATGAACGAGGTGATGTTGGCCTCCGCGTGCTGGCCGTTGACCACTACCTGGTCGATGCTGGCGATCACCGGATACTGCTTGGCCGCCGACACCCGGCGGTAGGTCTCCGTCCAGGCCTTCTCGTCGTAGTCCACGTAGCCGTCGCGGGTGGTGCCGCAGGTGATGCCACGCAGCGCGGTCAGGTCGCCGCGCTGTATTGCCACGTCGAAGCTCTGGATGGTCTGCCGCACCTGCTCCTCCTGCGAGGGCTTGGCGTGCTTGGTGCGGGTCAGCAGTACCGTGCCGAAGATGGCGATCGCTGCCAGCGCCAGCACGATCACCACGATCGCCAGCACCCAGCCCCAGTTGCGATGCTTAGGTGCGGTTTTTGTCGCGCCACGCGGCGGAATCGACTGCGGCACTGCCGCTTTAGGCGGCGGCTGGGCCCCTGGTGGTGGCTGGGAACCTGGCGGCACCGAGCCCTGGGGTGCCGGGCGGGTTTGGAAGGCCTCGGTGGCGGCCTCCGGGGCGGTGGCGATGACCTGGGTTTCTTTCTCGTCGAAGCCGGGCGCGGTGAAGCGCCGCTCGGGTTCGTCCGGGAGGGTCGGTTCGGACGTCTCGTCCGATTGCTTCTTGGCGATCCTCAGAGCCTCGGTTTCGGCATCACCTGTGGCCAAGGGGTAGCCCTCGGTGGCCTCGCTGCTGTTGTCGCGCTCGCGCTCCGGGTTGCCGCTGAAGGATTTGCCGTCGCGGTCCGACTCAGGTGCGTTGGGCATGAGTGGAGCTTAGCGACAGGCTTGGCAAGATGTAGGCATGACGCCGACCGGTGATCTTCTGGGACCTGATCCAATTCTGCTGCCGGGTGACAGCGAGGCCGAGGCTGCGCTGCTCGCCGGCGAGAACCCGGGCATCGTCGCCGCAGCGCACCCGTCCGCGTCGGTGGCCTGGGCGACGCTCGCCGAGGAGGCACTTGCCGAAGACCGTGCGATCACGGCCTACGCATACGCGCGCACCGGCTACCACCGGGGGCTGGACCAACTGCGCCGCAACGGCTGGCGGGGCTTCGGCCCGGTGCCGTATTCGCACGAGCCCAACCGCGGATTCCTGCGGTGTGTGGCGGCGCTGGCGCGCGCGGCGGATGCCATCGGCGAAACCGACGAATACCGGCGCTGCCTGGACCTACTCGACGACTGTGATCCCGAAGGTCGCAAGGCCCTCGGTCTTTAGTTCGAGCTAGAACGTCTCTTCGCAGTGCCCGTCCGGGCAATCGATCTGCACGGTGGCGTGGTCCAGTCCGCGGGCGGAAAGTACCGCACGTGCCGCGTTCAGCACCTGCGCGGAGTCCCGGTCGCTGGTCAGGTGGGCGGTGACCATGTCTTTGCCCGGTGACAGCGTCCACACGTGCAGGTCGTGGACGTCGGTCACGCCGTCGAGCTCGCCCAGGGCCGAACGTAGTTCGGCAACGTCAATGTGCGCCGGCGACGACTCGGACAGGATGCGCAGCGCGGCGCGGGCCAGCGCGATCGCCCGCGGCAATACCCACAGCGCGACGAGCACCGCGACCACCACGTCGGCGTAGGGCCAGCGCGTCGTGACGGTCACGATGCCGGCGATCAGGACGCCGATGCTGCCGACGGTGTCGGCCACCACCTCCATGTAGGCGCCCTTGACCGCCAGGCTCTGGTCCGAATGAGACCGCAGCAGCATCGCCACCACAAAGTTGGCGGCCACGCCGGCCAGGGCCACCACGATCATCGGCACGCCGGGCACTGCCGGCGCTCCGCCGAGCCGGTCGATCGCCTCGTACAGGATGAACAGCGCCACCCCGACCAACAGCAGCGCGTTCGCCACCGCGGTGAATACCTCGGCACGGTGCCAGCCGTAGGTGCGGTCGGGTGACGAGCTGCCCCGACGGGCGAGCACGACGGCGGTCAACCCCATGAACACCGCCACCACATCGGTGAGCATGTGCCCCGCATCGGCCAGCAGCGCTATCGAGTTGATCAGCAGCGCTGTCGTCAGCTCGATGACGAAAAAGGTGGCCAGAATGGTCGCGGCGCCGATCATCCGGGGGATCATCCGCGACCCATCCGCCTCCGCGGGAGTGTGACTGTGTCCGGCACCCATGCGCAGTAATATATGCGTGAAATTGCATATATCGCAATACTCAGAACCAGGCGCCCCAGAATCGGGTCAGGCCAGCCCCGGCCATCGATAGCCTCGGCGGCACCCCGGACAGGTCGAAAAGCCAGTACACGGCCTCGAAGAAATAGCGGTTCAGCCCGGGCGCCAGTAACACGATCAGCAGCACGAAGAGCCCGAATTGTTTCGCCGGTGCCAGGGCACGCTGCGTCTGCCGGCTCAAATGAGGCTCGACGGCGTCGTAGCCGTCCAGGCCGGGGACCGGCAGCAGATTCAGCACCACCGCGGTCAGTTGCAGGAACCCCAGAAACGCCATCCCGGCCGCGAACACCAGATGGGCCGGGTCGTACCAAACACGCACCGCGGCCAGCAGCAAAACCGCCAGCAGCAGGTTGGCCGCCGGACCCGCCAGACTGACGAGGGTCCGGCGGGCGGGCGCCATGAACCCGGTCTGCAGATACACCGCCGCGCCCGGCAGCCCGATGCCGCCCAGCGCGATGAACACCATCGGCAACACCAGCGACAGTGCGAGGTGGCTGTAGCGACGCGGATCCAGGCTGAGGTAGCCGCGCACGGCGGCGTCACGGTCGCCGAATCGCCATGCCGTGTACGCATGCCCGAACTCGTGCAGGCACAACGACACCAGCCAGCCCGCGATCACGAAGACGAACACGCCGGCGTAGGCCAGCGGCCGCACGACCGATCCGGCGGCCCAGGCCAGCGCCCCACCGATGACCGTCAGGCCGACCAGGCCAAGGAAGATCGGGCTGGGCCGCACCGGTCGAAACTACCGAACCAGCTGCCACCCTTCGACATTGCGGTAGAACGACGATCTGCGGATCGGTCGGGGCGCGGCGACACCGTCGCGGATCACTGCCGCTCCGGTGGTGCCCAGCTGTGCGGCGCGCCCACTGAACCAGCGCACCCACCGGCCCGCCACGGCGGCGCGCACGCCAGGCAACGCCAACGTGGGCTCGATCCAGACCGCCGCGACGTCGCCGTCGAACAACACCGTGTCGTCCACGACGGCTTCACCGCGCATCGACGCGGCGCCCTCGCTCGGTAGCCACGCGCCGCGCCCGACGATCACCGTGCCGGTCTCGTCGCGGATCAGCGGTACCCGGCGGGCGGTCCCGCGTCGCGCGCGGCGGGCGGCGCGCAAACCCGACGGCAGCCGGTAGGCGCGGGTCGCGCGGGTGCGCCGGCGCGGCACGTAGCCCACCTCGACGTCCAGCCGGTCGGTGCGCAGCAGTCGCGTCAGCACGGTGGCCAGGTCGGCGTCCCGCCCGACCACCACCAACCGCCCAAAGGTGTCGAGCAGAGCGTCGAGGTCAGCGGGATCGCCGACGCGGTGGGTGGGCAGGTCGCGCAGGGACCGAGGCGGGCGGGCTTCGCCGAACACCAATACCGCCACGCCGGACGCCTTCTGCGCCGCATTCATGACACTCCTTGCAAACCGCTGGGTAGGGTAGGTCACCGGCTGGACCACAATAAGCGGCCCAACCTGCGAGACGAGTTGGGAGCACGTCATGCCGGCAATCGTCCTGATCGGCGCCCAGTGGGGCGACGAGGGCAAAGGTAAGGCCACCGATCTCCTCGGTGGCCGGGTGCAGTGGGTGGTGCGCTACCAGGGTGGCAACAACGCCGGGCACACCGTTGTACTGCCCACCGGCGAGAACTTCGCCCTGCACCTGATCCCTTCGGGCGTCCTTACGCCCGGGGTAACCAATGTCATCGGCAACGGCGTCGTCATCGATCCCGGCGTGCTCCTCGACGAGCTCAAAGGCCTCGAAGACCGCGGCGTCGACACCTCCAAGCTGCTGATATCCGCGGACGCGCACCTGCTGATGCCCTACCACGTCGCGATCGACAAGGTCACCGAGCGCTATATGGGCAGCAAGAAGATCGGCACCACCGGACGCGGCATCGGGCCGTGCTACCAGGACAAGATCGCCCGGATGGGTATCCGGGCGGCCGACGTGCTCGACCCGACGCAGCTGACGCACAAGATCGAGGCGGCGCTGGAGCTCAAGAACCAGATTCTGGTCAAGATCTACAACCGCAAGGCGCTCGAGCCCGAGCAGGTCGTCGAGTCGCTGCTGCAGCAGGCCGAGGGCTTCAAGCACCGCATCGCCGACACGCGGCTACTGCTCAACACCGCGTTGGAGGCCGGCGAGACGGTGTTGCTGGAAGGTTCGCAGGGCACGCTGCTGGACGTCGATCACGGCACATATCCGTATGTCACGTCGTCGAATCCGACCGCGGGCGGCGCCTCGGTCGGCTCCGGTATCGGCCCGACCAGGATCACCACGGTGCTGGGCATCCTGAAGGCCTACACCACGCGGGTGGGGTCCGGTCCGTTCCCGACCGAGCTGTTCGACGAGAAGGGCGAGTATCTGTCCAAGACGGGCGGCGAGTTCGGGGTCACCACCGGCCGCCGGCGCCGGTGCGGCTGGTTCGACGCTGTGATCGCGCGTTACGCCACCCGGGTCAACGGCATCACCGACTACTTCCTGACCAAACTCGACGTGCTGTCCAGCCTGGAGACGGTGCCGGTCTGTGTGGGCTACAAGATCGACGGCAAGCAGACCTCCGAAATGCCGATGACCCAGAGCCTGCTGTGCCGGGCGGAGCCGGTGTACGAGGAGCTGCCGGGCTGGTGGGAAGACATCTCCGGCGCGCGCGAATTCGACGACCTGCCCGCCAAGGCGCGCGACTACGTGCTGCGGCTCGAAGAGCTTGCCGGAGCCCATGTTTCGTGCGTCGGCGTGGGTCCGGGCCGTGACCAGACCATCGTGCGGCGCGACGTGCTGGCGGCGCGTCCGTGACCGATCCGGACCCCAAGGAACTCGACCCCGAATACGAACACCACGGCGGCTTCCCGGAATACGGGGCGGCCGATCCGGGAGCGGGCTTCCGCCGCTTCGTCACTTCCATGCGCAAGGTGCAGGACCTGGCCGTGTCGGCCGATCCCAGCGACGACGTCTGGGACAAGGCGGCCGAGCACGCCGCCGCGCTCGTCGAGTTGCTCGGGCCGTTCCAGGCCGAAGAGGGCAGGTCCCCGGCGGGACGGACGCCGGACCTGCCCGGCATGGGCAACCTGCTGATGCCGCCCTGGGACTTGACGCGCTACGGACCCGACGGCGTCGAAATGACCGGCTACTTCAGCCGATTTCACGTTGGGGGCAACATGGCGGTGCACGGCGGGGTGCTGCCCCTGCTGTTCGACCACATGTTCGGCATGATCTCGCACGCTGCCGGCCGGCCGATCAGCCGAACCGCCTTCCTGCACGTCGATTACCGCAAGATCACCCCGATCGACACGCCACTGGCGATCCGCGGACGCGTCACCGGTATCGAGGGTCGCAAGGCGTTCGTGTCCGCGGAACTGGTGGACACCAACGAGACGGTGCTGGCCGAGGGGAACGGCCTGATGGTGCGACTGCTGCCCGGGCAGCCCTGATCACTGCTGATTCGGATTCGGCGGCACCACGATGATGGTCGCCCCCGGGATCGCCGCCAGCGTCGCGGCGAGATTGGCGACCACGCCGGGCGGCAGCCCTTGCGGCAGACCTGGGAACTGCGCCGCGGTCGCGGCCGCCGGAATGGCCGGCGCATTGGCGGCGGGCCGACTCGCGGCGGCGGCGGCGCCGCTGGCCGCGGGGGCTGCCTGCGTCGGGGTCGACGACGAACCACCCCGGGCTGCCAGGCCCGCGAGCCCGGTGCCCGCCATCCCCGCCACCGCCAGCCCGGCGTAGCCGCCCTCCTCCCCGCCGATCACCACTGGCGTGGTGCCGGGGTACATCGCGGCGACCTGGCGCACCGCGGGAGGCATGAACCAGCTCTGCGGCACCGTCAATCCACCGAGGCCGGCGCCGGCGCCGGAAACCGCGGCCGCCGCGGCGCCCACGGACCGCAGTCCTATCCGGCCCGGGCCGACCAGGGGCCGCTCAGCGGGGACCGGTCGACCGCCCTTGAGTTCTTGTTCTTCGAGTTCGTTGCCCTGTTCGAGCTCTTCTTCCTCCACCTCGTCACTGCGAACTTCCTCGCTGAACTGCCCCAATGCCACGATCAGGCTGGCGCCGGCGAGACCCGCCGTAGTGAGCACCAGCAGGTCGAGATCCTCGAACGGAGTTGGCAGGGGGATCACCGGCGCCGCGGGCGCCACGGCGGCGGCGAGGGGGGCGCCCTCGTCAGTGGTGGCCGGCGGCGAGACGAACGGCGTCAGCTGCGACGCCGCTTCGGAATCGCCGGCGTAGCCCGCCATGGCGACGACGTCCTGCGCCCACATTTCCCCGTAATCCGCCTCGCCGGTCGCGATCGCCGGCGTGTTCTGGCCGAAGATGTTGGTCTGCGCCAATGAGATGACGGTGTTGCGGTTGGCAGCGATTGCCGCCGGTGGCACGGTAGCGGCGTAGGCGGCTTCGTAAGCGTTTGCTGCGGCCACCGCCTGGGCGGCGGCCTGCTCCGCTTGGGCGGCGGTAACCCGCATCCAGGTCACGTACGGAGCTACCGCAGCCGCCATCGAAATGGACGACGAGCCCAGCCACTCGTGGCCGGCGAGTCCGGAGATCACCGCCGTATAGGACTCCGCCGTCGCATTCAGCTCGTTGGCCAGCCTCTCCCAGGCAGTCGCCGCTTCGACCAGCGGAGCCGATCCGGGACCGGAATAGATTCGGGCCGAATTGATTTCTGGTGGCAGCGCCCCGTACTCCACGCCAAGCATGCCTATGCCCCCCAACGGTCCGGAACTCACGACAGCCATGCACCTCCCCGCGGCAACGCGGTGCCGCGCCCTTCAGCAAATTTTCACAAGACTTTCACAACTTCCCAGAGAAGACTCCAGCGGCGTTGCTCGGGGGATCGCCCCTATCCTTGAGCGGTGACCGACGGCGTTACCGAAGGACCAGGGGGAGCCGGCGACCAGCAGCTCCCAGCAGAGGTTGACCAGGGCACGACGGTGCTGTCCATCGAGGCCGAACCCGATGTCGGCCCGCGCGTGTTGGTGCTCGGATCCGATCCGGCGGGTGAGGAGTTGACCGTCGCCCTGCAGCGGCTGGGCGCCGAGGTCATCACCGCCGACGCCGAGACGATCGCCGACGCCGAAGAGCTCACGGCGGTCGCGCAAGGGTTGCAACCGGACTTCGTGGTCACCCTCGCCGGGGCGGTCGACGTGGTCGCCATCGATGGTTTGGAAGACCAGGACAGCGAGCTGGTGCCCAGTGCCCGCGGCGTGCGGCTCACTGCGGATCGGGAAGGCCTGCGCCGGCTGGCGGCCGACGAACTCGGCCTGCCCACCGCCCCGTTCTGGTTCGTCGAGTCGCTTGCCGAACTCGAGGCGGTGGCCGCCCACGCCGGCTACCCGCTGCTGGTCAAGCCGGTAACCGGTGATGACGGCCGCAACCGGTCGGTGGTTCGCGAGGCCGCCGAGGTCGCCGGCGCCTGGGAGCGCGCGGCCGCAGGCGGAGGCAGCCGGGTCTGGGCCGAGACGGTGGTCGACGTCGAGTTTCTGGTCACCCTGATCGTGGTGCGCAGCGAGGGTCCGTCCGGCCCGTCCATCGGGTTCTGTTCACCGATCGGGCATTCCAGCGAGGACGCCGAGGCGCTGGAATTCTGGCAACCGCAGGAGCTGACGCCGGCTGCGCTGGACGCCGCGAAGTCGATAGCCGCGCGCATCGTCAAGGCGCTGGGCGGGCGTGGGGTCTACAGCGTCGAGTTGATGATCAACGGCGACGAGGTGTATTTCGCAGACGTGGTGGCGGGTCTGTCGGACGCAGCCTGGGTAACCCTTCGCGGCCAGCGGCTTTCGGCATTCGAACTGCAGGCCAGGACCGTGTTGGGGGTAGCGGCCGACACCCTGATGATCTCGCCGGGCGCCGCCCGGGTGATCGATCAGGGCGCGACGGCACCCGGCGTGGCACCCAGTGGTGACGTGCTCGCCGAAGCCCTTGCGGTGCCGGAGAGTGACCTGCGGGTGTTCGTCCCGGCGCCCGTGGGCCAACCCGCGCGCTCGCCGGACAGATGGGGGGTGGCGCTGGCCACCGCTCCTGACGTGGCCGCCGCGCGCGACCGCGCCCGGCAGGTCTCCGCCAGGCTGAATGTGCGAGACTCACGCGGGTGAGCTACGCAGGAGACATCACGCCTCTCGAGGCGTGGAAAATGCTGACGGACAACCCCGACGCTGTGCTCGTGGACGTGCGTACCGACGCCGAGTGGCGCTTCGTGGGGGTTCCCGACCTCTCGAGTCTGGGACGCGACGTGCTCTACATCGAGTGGAACAGGTCGAACGGGCAGCACAACGACAGGTTCCTCGCCGAACTGCAGGACAAGTTGCCGGCCGCCCAGGGTGAGCGCCCGGTGGTGTTCCTGTGCCGTTCCGGCAACCGCTCCATCGGCGCCGCCGAAGTGGCGACGGAGGCCGGGATCGGGCCGTCGTACAACGTGTTGGACGGCTTCGAAGGGCAGCTCGATGCGCAGGGCCATCGTGGCGACACGGGTTGGCGCGCAGTAGGGCTGCCTTGGAAACAAGGTTAGTAGCAAGGTTAGAAACAAGGCTAGTAGCAAGGTTAGTAACAGGGCCCGTGCACTGATGACCGACCCGAAATCCATTCGCACCCCCAAGCCGCTGCCGGACGGCGTCGGCCAGGCCACCATCGGTGTGCGTGGGGGACTGACGCGCTCGGGGTTCGAAGAGACCGCCGAAGCGATGTTCATGACGTCCGGCTACGTCTACCCGTCCGCGGCCGTTGCCGAGCAGTCGTTCACCGGCGAGGTGGACCACTACGTCTACTCGCGGTACGGCAACCCCACCGTCAACATGTTCCAGGAGCGGCTGCGCCTGATCGAGGGCGCTCCGGCGGCGTTTGCGACGGCCAGCGGCATGGCCGCGGTGTTCGTTTCGCTGGGTGCCCTGCTGGGTGCCGGCGATCGCTTGGTGGCGGCGCGCAGCCTGTTCGGTTCCTGTTTCGTGGTCTGCAACGAGATCCTGCCGCGCTGGGGAGTGGAGACCGTCTTCGTCGACGGTGACGATCTCTCGCAGTGGGAGCAGGCCCTGTCGGTTCCCACCCAGGCGGTGTTCTTCGAGACGCCGTCGAACCCGATGCAGTCGCTGGTCGACATCGCCGCGGTCACCGAGCTGGCTCACGCCGCGGGCGCAAAGGTGGTGTTGGACAACGTCTTTGCGACGCCGTTGCTGCAGCAGGGCTTTCCGCTCGGCGTCGACGTGGTGGTGTACTCCGGAACCAAGCACATCGACGGCCAGGGCCGAGTGCTGGGAGGGGCCATCCTGGGTGACCAAGAGTACATCGACGGCCCGGTGCAGAAGCTGATGCGCCACACCGGTCCCGCACTGAGCGCCTTCAACGCCTGGGTATTGCTGAAAGGCCTTGAGACCCTGGCGGTTCGGGTCGACTACAGCAACGCTTCGGCGCAACGCATCGCTGAATTCCTGGAGGAGCACCCCGCGGTGCGCTGGGTCCGCTACCCGTTCCTGCCGTCACATCCGCAGTACGACCTGGCCAAGCGCCAAATGACCGGCGGCGGAACGGTTCTCACCTTCGAGCTGGATGCCCCCGAGGGTGCGTCCAAGCAGCGGGCCTTCGAAGTGCTCGACAAGTTGCGGCTGATCGACATCTCCAACAACCTCGGTGACGCCAAATCCCTTGTGACACACCCGGCGACCACGACGCACCGGGCGATGGGTCCGGAGGGCCGAGCCGCCATCGGGTTGGGCGACGGTGTGGTCCGTATTTCCGTCGGACTGGAAGGCACCGACGATCTGATCGCCGATATCGACCAGGCGCTGAGCTAGCCGGCTGCTTTCTGCTCGGCCCGTTCGGCTCGCTCGGCGGCCGCCAGGGCGCCCTGGCTTTCAGCCGGCCCAAGTCCCTGGCTTTCTTCCATCCACTTGGTCACGACTCGGGCGTAGATCATCTGGCTGGTGATGGCCATCTGCCCGCGGGTGCGGCCCAGGAAAGAAATCACCCAGGAGAACAGCGCGGCGATCCGGTTGCGGTGGCCGACCAGGTACGCCAGGTGCAGCACCAGCCAGGCCAACCAGGCGATGAAGCCACCGAACTCGACCTTGCCGACCTGCGCGACGGCGCTGTACCGCGAGATCGTGGCCATGCTGCCCTTGTTGAAGTACTTGAACGGCTCGCGGGTGGCCGGGTCGTCTTTGCCCTTGACCATGTTCTTGATCACCTTGGTCGCGTAGGCCGCGCCCTGGATCGCGCCTTGCGCCATACCGGGCACTCCTTCGACCGATGCAAGGTCACCGATGACGAAGACGTTGGGGTGTCCCTTGACGGTAAGGTCGGGCTCCACGACCACCCGGCCGGCGCGGTCGGTCTCTGTTCCGTCGGACTGCTCGGCGACCAGCTTGCCCAACGAGCTGGCCTGGACACCGGCCGCCCACACCTTGACCGCGCATTCGATGCGGCGCTCCCCGGACTCCTTCTCTTTGATCGTGATGCCCTTGTAGTCGACTTCGGTGACCATGGCGTTGAGCTGGACTTCTACGTCCATCTTCTCCAGCCGTCGTTGCGCTTTACCGCCTAGCTTCTCGCCCATCGGCGGCAACACCAAGGGCGCGGCGTCGACCAGGACGACCCGGCACTCACTGGGCGTGATGGTCCGGAACGCCCCGGCGAGGGTACGTTCGGCGAGCTCCACGATCTGCCCGGCCACCTCCACACCGGTGGGGCCCGCGCCGACAACGACGAAGGTGAGGCGACGTTCCCGCTCGGCCGGGTCGGTGCTCACCTCGGCGGCCTCGAACGCGCCCAGGATGCGGCCGCGCAGTTCCAGCGCGTCGTCGATGGTCTTCATGCCGGGGGCGAATGTGGCGAAGTGGTCGTTGCCGAAATACGACTGCTGGGAGCCGGACGCAACGATCAGGCTGTCGAACGGCGTCACGGTGTCCATGTCCAGCAATTTCGACGTGACCGTCTGTGCGTTCAGGTCAATGTTGTTGACCTCGCCGAGCAGCACCCGCACGTTCTTCTGCCGGCGCAGGATCAGCCGCGTGGTCGGGGCGATGTCGCCCTCGGACAGGATTCCGGTGGCCACCTGGTAGAGCAACGGCTGGAACAGGTGGGTCGTCGTCTTGGAAATAAGGGTGATATCGACATCGGCCCGCTTGAGCTTCCTGGCCGCATTCAAGCCACCGAATCCGCTTCCGATGATGACCACGTGATGGCGCTTGGTCGCGGCTTGTTGCTCGTTGGATGGGTGCGACATGCTCTCCCCTTCTGGGTCCGACTGATCTCACTCTCTCAGCGCGCATACCCACCCTATGACTCGATTAGGCGAACGTCTCCTGGTCTTGCCCAGATGTCGCCAATCCCAGCAAAGCGGCGGCCGGTCAGCGGCCGTGTCCGCCGCCCCCGCCTCCGGTGCTGCCGCCGCCGGTGCTGCCGCCACCGGTGCTGCCGCCGCCTCCGGTACTGCCACCACCGCCGCCGGTGCTGCCGCCACCGGTGCTCCCACCAGGCGCCCCGCCGCTCGGTGCTCCGCCACCAGGCGCCCCGCCGCCCGGTGCTCCGCCACCAGGCGCCCCGCCGCCCGGTGCTCCGCCACCAGGCGCTCCTTCGCTTGGCGCCGTTCCGCCGGGCGTCCCACCTGGACTCCCGCCGGGCGGCCCACCCGGAGTTCCGTCAGACGTTCCGCCCGGAGTTCCGTCGGGCATCCCACCCGGAGTCCCACCGGGCGCCCCACCCGGGTGCCCAGGCCCGCCCGAGCCGTACGGCCTTCCGGGCTGGCCGGTGTGGTGGTGCTCCGGCGCCACAGGGCCCGGCACGGGTGGAGTCGGGTCGTTGGGAAAGAGGTTGGGGTCAAGAGCCTGTGGGTTGTCGTGGCAGCCGAACGGGTTCGGGTTCGCTCCCCACCCCGGGTCCCAGACATCGCCTGGACACCAGTGCCGGGGAGGTCCCGGCTGAGCATGAGCTTCACTGGCCACACTCGTGCCGATCAGTCCGATACCCACAACGAGCGCCGCTGTACTTACAACGGCATATGTAAATTTCGCCATGCCTTTCTTCTTACCTAGGCTAACTGTGTGAAAAGCGCACATCAGCCGCCAGAGGGCTGTGCGCCGCCCGTGCACTAGCGTGTAGCCCTATACCCCATAGGGGTATATGATGGCGCGGTGAGTAGTTGGCGCGTGGGCCCGTGGATCGCGATCCTTGTCGCGTCGTTGCTGCTCGGTATTGGGGCTCATTGCGATCTGCCGCAGCGCGAACCGACAGCGGACAGTGTCGTCCACACCGCTTTCGCCGTCGCTCCCATCGGCCGGCTCGTTGGCACCGGCGACCACATCGCACGCCCCGAAGCTTTGAAATTGCCCTGCCCCAACAAGCTCACCGCGACGGTCCGGCCCGCGCCGGATATCGCGGCGCCGGTCGGAGTCAGCATCGTCGTGGCGATCGGTGCCCTTGCGTTGTTTACCGGGTTCGCGGCAAGCGGAGGGCGGAGTCCGCCCAGGCGTTCCCGTCTTGCCATCGTCGGTCGCGATCTTTTGACGCGGCTCTGTCTAGCCCGTCGCTGAGTGGTCAGCGTCAGACCGTACCCCCTGGGCTCGGTCGGTGATCGCTGTTGCTGCAACGAGTCCCGTTCGCGGCCATTCGCGCACGGGCTGGCGCACCTGGAGACAAGGACATGGACTTTGGCGCACTACCACCTGAAATCAACTCGGCCAGGATGTATTCCGGCCCCGGCGCGGCATCAATGCTCGCTGCTGCGGCGGCTTGGGAGGCGACGGCCGAAAACCTCTATGCCGGAGCGGCCTCCTGCAACGACATTCTCTCCGCCCTGACCACTGCGGTATGGCGCAGCGACGCAGCGCTCGCCATGATGACCACGGCCGGCACGTATCTGGCCTGGATGACTAACACCGCGGCGCAGGCGCAGCATGCAGCTACTCAATTACACATGGCAGCAACGGTATTCGAAACAGCCCGATCGGCCACCGTGCCGCCGCCCGTAGTTGCGGCCAATCGTGCGCTATTGACGTTGCTCACCGCCACCAACGTGCTGGGCGTCAATACCCCGGCCATTGCGGCGACCGAGGCGGACTACTTCGATATGTGGGCGCAAGATGCCGCGGCGATGTACGGCTATGCGAGCGGCTCGGCGGCCGCTTCGACGTTGATGGCGTTCGTTGCGCCCGACGATGTCGCTGACGCTGCTGGGCTCGCGGAATTGTCCGCGGTGATCTCGACGGTTCCGCAGACCCTGCAACAGCTTGCGCAACCGTTGCAGTCGGGTACATCAACTTTCAGCTCCTCCGTGTCAGCGATGTCTTCCCTGAGTTCGGTTGCCAAGACGCTCGGTTCCTCCACCGCTGCCCTATCCAGCGAGGTGTCGGGGCTCGCCGGTGCGGCCGGAACGGTTCCGCTGCAGGCGGGACTGATCGCGGGGTGGGCCCCGTCGGCCGTGTCCGCACAGCTGGGTAGGGCAGCGCACCTTGGACCGCTGTCCGTGCCGCAGAGCTGGACATCGGTCGCCGCGACACCCCGCCCGGCGGAGTTAGCCGGCGCCGTCGCTGCGGCGACTCCGGACGACAGCGCAAACGCATTGGGAGGGTTGCCTTTTGCCGGCTTGGCACCGCGCGGCGAGAACGCTTCGAGCGGCACCGCACAACGGGCGGGCACGCGACTCACAGTGATGCCGCGTCCCGAATTTATCGGGTAGGTATGAGGAGTTGCGGGTGTTGGTCGGAGCGTTCCCGTGCCACCATGAGCTGTCATGTCCGCGACGCAGCACGTTGTTCTGATCCACGGCAATTGGAGCCGTGGGGAACAGTTGGCTGCTGTCCGTAGTGCGTTTGAGGAGCGGGGCTACCGGGCGCACACTCCGACACTGCGTCATCATGAGCTGCCGATTGACGAGGGCGCGTTGAAAATCGCGGCACTCAGCCTTCGGGACTACACCGCCGATTTGGTGACTTACGTTGCGTCCCTTGATTCGCCGCCACTGCTCGTCGGTCACTCGATGGGTGGATTACTGGCACAGCTGGTCGCGGCTCGCATTGAACACACCGGGTTGGTGGTCCTGTGTCCCGCCCCCGCATCAGGCATCACCGGCTCGTCGACTCCGGCCAACCGCCGATTGGCCATGCCGCATTACTTGCGGCTACGTCCATGGACCAAACCGGTACACCCGCCGACATTCGACCAATTCCGCCGATGGATCGCCAATTGTCAGACCGAGGAAACCGCGCGCAAAATCTATTCCGGCTTGGTGTGCGAATCCGGGCGGGTGCAATGGGAGATGTTGCTGGCGATGTTGAAGCTCTCGACGGTCACGGTTGTCGACGCTGCGGCGGTCGCGACGCCGGTGCTGGCGATCGGGGGTGAATGCGACCGCATGGTGCCGGCCCAGGTAGTACGGCAGACGGCCGCTCAGTTTCGGCACTCGACCGTTGTCGAGATTCCAGGAGCCGACCACATGGTGCTATCGGGGGCTTCGCTACCGGTCGCGTTGCGGGTTATCGACGACTGGATCGCGAACAACGGTCTCGGTCCGTGGTAGGAGCGCTATTGAGCAGATCCTCAAAATATCTGTCCCCCAACACATCGCACCTGACCTGAGTACCGGTGCTTGGCGAACGGCGACCTAATGCGCCGCTCCGGTCAACCCCAAAAATCGCAGTAGGATCCCGATCAACCTCAGCAAGCAACTTCTCTATGTTAGCCGTCGGCGGTGCCAAGTCGTAAGCATGGAAACGCGCGTCGCGGTCGCGCCAATACAGAGACCACACGGCGCGTGTCTTCATGTAACGTAGCCGAGCTACTGGGAACCGGATCCAGTCCTCGCCCGTCGTCCCGAATAGCGGCGCTCGACACTCGACGATCGTTAGATGACGCTCTCCGACATCTACCTCGACTCGGACCCTGTCACGAACATGCTCGGGCGTGCGGTCCCGGCACCATCGTCGGACTCGTACAACATCCGACTCTGGTACGCCCGTCACATAACTAGTTTGCAGCCCCGCAGCTTCCGCTGTTCACTCGCTTGGCGTGTCACACCCCGGTGGCATAATCGAACACATGTTCGAGAGTGAGCGGCCGGTGGCTGAGCGGCCTAAGGGGCGGGTGCCCTCCCCGGAGGCGATGGCGGCTGAGGAGGAGTATTGGGAGCGCCGTCATCCCTCGGCCACGCCGGAGTCCACCGGCTGGCTCGGGCAGCTCAGCGAGGGGTGGCGGGCGGAGAATCGGGCGGCGGCCGCGCAACTGGTGGCGATCGGGACGTTGTTCGCCTACCGGTTGTCGCGGTGCTCGGATACCGAGGATTGGTGCGTGGACACCATGGAGGCGGTGGCCGCGGAGGTGGCGGCGGAGTTGCGGCTCAGTCAGCGGGCGGGGTTCTACCGCGTCGAGGACGCCCGGGTGATGCGGGAGCGGTTGCCGTTGACCGCGCAGGTGTTCATCGCCGGGGAGATCGATTACGGGTCGTTTCGGATCATCGCCGCGCGCACCACGTTGATCACCGACCGCAAAATCCTGGCCACAGTCGATGCCCGGATCGCGGGCAATATCGGGCGCTGGCCCTCGTTGACCAAGGGCCGGCTGGTGGGCAAGGTCGATGCGATCGTGGCCCGCGTCGATGCAGATGCGGTGCGCCAGCGCCGCCAGCGCCACCACGACCGCCAGATCAGCATCTGGGACGGCCCCCAGGTTGGGGTGTCCTACCTCGAGGGCACCTTGAACCCGCTCGATGCCCACGCCCTGGATCAGCGGCTCAACGCGTTGTCGGCCACCGTGTGTGTGCATGATCCGCGCACCCCGGCTCAGCGGCGCGCCGATGCTCTCGGCGCGCTGGCCGCCGGGGCCACCCGGCTGGGGTGTCGCTGTGGGCGCCCGGATTGTGCGGCGGGGGCCCGTCCGGACGCCACCGCGGTCACCATCCACGTCATCGCCGACCAAGCCACCCTTGACGGTGACGGGGACAACCCGGGTAGCCTCTGGTGCGCCGATGGGGTGATCACCCCCGAACTCTTGGCCGAACTCAAGCTGACCGCGAAGTTGGTGCCGCTGACCCACCCCGGCGATGCCGCACCCGAACCGCGCTACCGCCCGTCGGCC
>NZ_LZKQ01000221.1 GCF_001668675.1 Mycobacterium asiaticum
ACGTTCCCCAGCTTCGGCTACGGCAATGTCGGGGAAGGCAACATCGGCTTCTTCAACACCGGAACCCTGAACTTCGGCATCAACAACACCAGCCCGTTCTTCACCCCCACCGACCCGATCACCACCTTCGGCGGCTTCGGCATCGGCAACAACGGCACCGACCTGGTCGGGGCGTTCAACGCCGGTGCCCGCAACGTCGGCATCGCCAACAACGGCGTCCTCAACATCGGCATCGGCAACACCGGCATCGGCAACTCCGGCCCGCCGCTATCGATCCTGACCGCCTTCGGCATCGGCAACCAAGGCAACTGGAACCAGGGCTACTTCAACATCGGCAACCACAACCTGGGCATCGGCCTCGTCGGCGACAACCTCATCGGCATCGGCCCGCTGCACATTAAGCGCTAATTAAAGGCACGGTGCGGCGGGAAGTACATCTCCTGCCGCACCGTGCACACCAACTCGCCGCTTCGGTTGAACATGGTGCCACTGGCGAGCGCGAGCGAGTCCGCACTGCTCGGTGAAGATCGTTCCAGCAGAAGCCAATCCGACAACACCGCCGGAGCGTGGAACCACACCGAATGGTCACGTTGCGACGAATCCCCGACGCCACCGCGGGCCGCGAACGCCGGCTCGGTCAGCGTCACGGCCGACAGGTAGGCCACCAGGCTCGCGGTCAGCACGGGATCGTCGGGGACTTCGCCATCGGGTCGCCACCACATCGCCGATCGGGCGGGCGGCCCTTCGGCGGCGTCGACGAGGCGACGTTCGAACCAGCGCAGGCTCGCCCACCGGCCCGGGGTGCGCTCGTCCGACTCGGCCATGTGCGGGGCTATCCACGGCAACGACTCCGGTGGCGGCACCGTAGGCATCGGCGGCTGGTAGACCACCTGAGCGGATTCCGGGTCGGCGACCTTGAACGACGACATCGCCTCCATCAGGATCTTGCCCACTTGTCGAGCGGTGACCCGGCGCGCCGAGAACCTGCGACCCTCCTGCAGATCGACCACCTCGAATTCGACCGGCAGACGAGAGTCGCCGGGCCGCAGGAAGTAAGTGTGCACGCTGTGCGGGGCGCGGCCCGGCGCGGTATAGCTGGCCGCCAACAACGCCTGAGCCGAGATGTGCCCACCCAGAATGTGATTGGCCGGTGCAGGCAATTGTTGCCCGACGAAGAGCCACGGGTCGACCCGTTCGAGGTCCATGGTGGCAAGCACATCGCCGAGCGAGGAAGACATCGCCGGGTATCTTGCCCGACGACCGCAACTAAGGCTGCGACCGGTCTCTGAATACGAGTTTGCGGGCGACCTCGTACACGGGTGTGTTCGTTTCCTGCGAGAGCTTCGTGAGCAACGTGAAGGCTTCGCTCGAATTGACTTGCTGACTTTCCATGATGATGCCCTTGGCCTGGCCGATGATGTCACGCGATGCCAGGGCACTTCGGAGTTCATCACTGCTGCGGGCGCCCGCGAGTCCGATAGCTGCTTGCGCGGCTAGCGCCAGGGCCAGTTCCTCGATTTCCGGTGAAAAGGCGCCCGGTTCTTCGGAATACAGGTTGACGGTCCCGAGCTCATTTTCATTGGTGTACAACTGAATTGACAAACTCGAGCGTACGGGTGTGTGTTCGAGCAAGTCTGCGACGAATTCAGGCCAGCGCGTTTCGTTTTCGTAATCGTCGACGCGGACCGTGTATTGATTCCACAGCGATTCCAGGCACGGCCCTTCCTGATGCTCGTCCTGCAACGCGTCAATTCTTCTGGGAACGGGTCCGGTGGCCGCAACCGACTCAAGCGTCCGGCGCCGACGATTCACCACCAGTGCGACGCCGGCGTGGGCCACCCCGGGCAGGATCTGCGTGGCAATTTCGGTGACTTCACGCAGCAGTTGATCAGAGTCGAAATCGCTGTCCTGCTGACTATGTAAGCTGCGCGCCAGCTGCGACAAAGCGGAATAAATCTCGTCGCTCAATACCCGCTCCAGGTCATTTGCAGAAATTACGACTACTTACGCGGTGGCGCCCGGGTGCCGAAGAAAAGTATAACCAGCGGCAAATGGGAGTACGCTCCGGTGAGCGTGGTAATTCGCATGGTTGCCTCTGTCCTCTGCGCGAGGTGGTCAGCGGCGAGCAACTTCGGTGTTGAGAAGGCAGCATTGGGCCGCTGATCCCCGTTAGAAGCTGGACCGCCGATACCGCTGCAGCCGCCGCAGGCCGGCTTCCGACGAACCGGTAGCGGGCCGAAGCGCCGCACCAAGCTCCGCGCGTACGGACTCGGTCTTCAAATCCATCCCGATGGCGACCAGACAATTGGGCACCGCCGACGCCGGCGCCGAACCGATATGGACCGCACTGCCCACCACATTGACGACGTAATTGCGCACCCGGGTCCGCTGCCGCACCGCCACAACGCCTTTGAGCCGGAAAACCCCAGATGGCGGCCGCTCCAGCAGATCGATCAGCGCATCCACGTCGACGCAGCCGCTGCTGCTGACGGTCACGGCGTCGGCCGCGACGTGATCGTGGGCGTGGTCGAGATCCGAGGCGTCCAGCAGCAGCTCGCGGAACGACAGCTGCCCGAACTGCACCGCGGCGTCCGAGGAGTCGAACAGCAGCGCCGGATCGATCCGGCCAACCGTGGTGCCCACCACATGCACCCGCGGATTACGTGCAGACACACGGTCTTTGACCCGCTCCAGCACAGCCGCGCGCTGATCCACCGGAATCTGGTCCAGCTTGTTGACCACGATCAACGACGCCGCGCCGTACCGCGCGGGCGGCAACTCGGTGCGGTCGACGGTGTCGAAGTGGTTCACCGCATCGATGACGTCGACGAGCCCGCCGGGCCGCACCCCGGAAACCCTGCTGAAGCCGATGAGCCGGGCGATCGCCACCGGGTCGGCCAGGCCGCTGGCTTCGACGATGATCGCGTCCAGGCGTCGCGCCGGGTCGGCGAGCTTGACCAGCGCGTCCTCGAGGCCGCCGTCGTCGGGCAGGCAGCAGATGCATCCGCCGGCGATCGACGCCGGCTCGTCGATCTGCCCGGCTACCAGGCCGGCGTCGATGTTGAGTTCGCCGAAGTCGTTGACGACGACGCCGATGCGGGTGTCGGGGGTGCGCAGCAGGTGGTTGAGCAGGGTGGTCTTGCCCGCGCCGAGGTGTCCGGTGAGCGCGATCACAGGTATCGCGGACAAATCCCCTCCCCCCGTCGGCGTCCGGCCTTCCGAGGTTAACGGGCCAGTGGCGCTGTTTTTGGGGGCATGGCCGCCTGCCGTAGGCTTTGCGGCGATTTGAAAAGCTCAACCCACCGAACGGACCGAAGCAAGTGATCATCGGAATACCCCGCGAGTCCCTCCCTGGTGAGACGCGCGTCGCCGCCACGCCGCAGACCGTGGGACAGCTCATCAAGCTCGGCTACGGGGTGATTGTCGAATCCCAGGCCGGTGCCGCGGCGAGCTTCCCCGACGACGCCTACGTCGCCGCCGGCGCCGAGATCGGTTCGTTCGAGCAGACGTGGGGCGCCGACGTCGTCTTGAAGGTGAACCAGCCAAACGACGACGAGATCAACGCCTTGCGCGAGGGCGCCACACTGGTCAGCCTCATCTCCCCCGCGCTGCAACCGGAACTGGTCGACAAGCTGACGGGACGCCCGATCACCGTTCTGGCCATGGACGCCGTGCCGCGGATCTCGCGGGCGCAGTCGCTCGACGTGCTGTCGTCGATGGCCAACATCGCCGGCTACCGCGCCGTAGTCGAGGCGGCCCACGCGTTCGGCTGGTTCTTCACCGGCCAGGTGACCGCAGCCGGCAAGGTGCCGCCCGCCAAGGTGCTCGTCGTCGGGGCGGGCGTCGCCGGACTGTCCGCGATCGGGTCCGCGGGCAGCCTCGGCGCCATCGTGCGCGCCACCGACCCCCGGCCTGAGGTCGCCGATCAGGTGAAATCCCTTGGCGGTGAATACCTTTCGATCGAATCCGAGGAAGCCGAGGTCTCCGCCACCGGCTACGCCAAGGAGATGAGCGACGACTACAAGGCCCGCGAGGCGCGGCTCTATGAGGAGCAGTGCAAGGACGTCGACATCATCATCACCACGGCGCTGATCCCCGGTAAGCCCGCGCCGCGCATCATCACCGCGGACATGGTCGCCTCGATGAAGCCGGGCAGCGTGATCGTCGACATGGCCGCGGCCAACGGCGGCAACGTCGAGGGCACCGTCAAGGACCAGAAGGTCGTCACCGACAACGACGTGACGATCATCGGCTACACCGACCTGGCCGGCCGGCTACCCGCGCAGTCCTCGCAGCTGTACGGGACCAACCTGGTCAACCTGCTCAAGCTCATGACCCCGGAGAAGGACGGCCAGCTCATCCTGGACTTCGACGACGTCGTGCAGCGCTCGATGACGGTGGTCCGCAACGGGGAAAAGACCTGGCCGCCACCGCCGGTGCAGGTGTCCGCGGCGCCGGCCACCACGACGCCCGCCGAACCGGCCAAGCAGTCCCAGGCCAAGAAGCCGATGTCGACCGGACGCCGCCTGGGCACTGCTTTCGCGGCCGCCGCGGTGCTGTTTGCCCTGATCGCGCTGTCGCCTGCGGCGTTGCAGGTGCATTTGACGGTATTCGCGCTGGCGATCGTGATCGGCTACTACGTCATCGGGCACGTGCACCACGCGCTGCACACACCGCTGATGTCGGTGACGAACGCCATCTCGGGGATCATCGTGCTGGGCGCCCTGCTGCAGATCGGCAAAGACGACCTCGCGATCACCGTGGTATCGGCCGTGGCGATCCTGCTGGCCAGCATCAACATCTTCGGCGGCTTCGCGGTGACGCGGCGAATGCTGGCCATGTTCTCGCGCAGCTGAGCCTGCGCGCCCAACCGGAGGATTTCCTTTGTTCACGGTAGAAACCACCGCCACCGCGGCGTACGTCGTCGCGGCCCTGCTGTTCATCCTGGCCCTAGCCGGGCTGTCGCGGCACGAGACGTCCCGGGCCGGCAACACCTTCGGCACCGTCGGGATGGCCGTGGCCCTGGTCGCCACCATCGCGCTGGCGCTGCACCACAGCATCAAGCCGCTGGGCGTGGCGCTGCTGGTGGGGGCTGTGCTGGTCGGCGCCTCGATCGGCCTGTGGCGGGCCCGGGTGGTCGAGATGACCGGCATGCCCGAGCTGATCGCCCTGCTGCACTCGTTTGTCGGTCTGGCCGCGGTGCTAGTCGGGTGGAACGGTTACCTGCACATCGAGGGCCATCCCCACGGCGCCGACGCGGTCGCCCTGCGCGCCGAAGGCCTGGCCGGCATCCACTCGGCCGAGGTCGTGATCGGCGTGTTCATCGGTGCGGTGACGTTCACCGGCTCGATCGTGGCCAACCTCAAGCTCTCGGCGCGGATCAAGTCCGCCCCGATGATGCTGCCGGGGAAGAACTTCCTGAATGTCGGCGCGCTGGTGGTGTTCGCCGCGCTGACGGTGTGGTTCGTGATCGACCCGACGATCTGGCTGCTCGCCGCGGTGACCGTGCTGGCGCTGCTGCTGGGGTGGCACCTGGTGGCCTCGATCGGTGGCGGCGACATGCCCGTCGTGGTGTCTATGCTGAACAGCTACTCCGGTTGGGCTGCGGCCGCGTCCGGCTTCCTGCTCAGCAATGACCTGCTGATCATCACCGGTGCGCTGGTCGGCTCGTCCGGTGCCTACCTGTCCTACATCATGTGCAAGGCGATGAACCGGTCCTTCATCTCGGTGATCGCCGGCGGCTTCGGCATCGAGGCCGGACCGGCCAGCGACAAGGACTACGGCGAGCACCGCGAGACCACCGCCGAAAGCGTCGCCGAGCTGCTCGGCTCGGCCGACACGGTCATCATCACCCCGGGCTACGGGATGGCCGTCGCCCAGGCCCAGAACGGCGTCGCCGAACTGACCCGCCGGCTGCGCGCCCGCGGCGTGAACGTCCGGTTCGGCATCCACCCCGTCGCGGGTCGCCTGCCCGGCCACATGAACGTGCTGCTGGCCGAGGCGAAGGTGCCCTACGACATCGTGCTGGAGATGGACGAGATCAACGACGACTTCGGCGACACGTCGGTGGTCCTGGTCATCGGCGCCAACGACACGGTCAACCCCGCCGCGGCCGAAGACCCCAGCAGCCCCATCGCGGGCATGCCGGTGCTGACGGTCTGGGAGGCCGACAACGTGATCGTGTTCAAACGGTCCATGGCCTCCGGGTATGCCGGGGTACAGAACCCGCTGTTCTTCCGAGACAACACCGCGATGCTGTTCGGCGACGCCCGCGACCGGGTGGACGCCATCCTGGCCGCGCTGTAACGGCGACCCGCCTGGCCACCGGCGTCACCGAGCGGTAACAATCGGTGTGCCCGAAAGCCGAGATGCCGGGGCGGGAACTGGATAGGATTTGCGGCACAGGGCGCTATTCGACGTTATAGGGGGGCCTACGTGTCGTTTCTAGCCGTTGCTCCCGATTGGCTGAGTGCGGCCACAGCGGATCTGCAAGGCATCGGTTCGGCGCTCACCAGCGCGAGCGCGGCGGCAGCGGCTCCCACCACCGGGCTGGCAGCGGCCGCGGCCGACGAGGTCTCGACCGCGATAGCGACGCTGTTCGGTGAGTTCGGCGACGAGTTCCAATTGGTGAACGCTCAGGTGAGTGCGTTCCATCAGCAGTTCGTGACGGCCCTGAACGCCGCATCCGGCTCGTATGCGTCCGCCGAGGCGGCGGCCGCATCTGTGCTGGACCCAGTTCTCGGAGTGATCAACGCGCCCACGCAGTTCCTGCTGGGACGGCCGCTGATCGGTGACGGCGCGCCTGGTACCGCCGCGAACCCGAACGGCGGAGCCGGCGGGATCCTGTGGGGCAACGGGGGCGCTGGTTACTCGCCATCCACCCCAGGCGCAGCAGGTGGTGCTGGCGGTGCAGCCGGTTTGATCGGCAACGGCGGTCCCGGTGGGACCGGTGGCGGTATTTCGGGGGTGAACCGCGGTCTCGGGGGCCCAGGAGGCGCTCCTGGCTTACTGTGGGGCAACCCCGGGTTCAGCGGTGCGGGTTGGGACGGAAAGACCGTGCCGATGCCGACCGTTGCGGTCACCGAGCCGACGGTGAACCTCTCGCTCAACGGCCATCAAACCGGACCCATTCTGGTGGACACCGGGTCCCGCGGCCTGGTCGTCCAAATGCAAGACGTCGGCGGGCCGCTGGGGCTGCTAAGGATGGGCTTGCCCACCGGATTGAACATCAGCGGTTACAGCGGCGGCCTGACCTACCTGTACGCGACGTTCCCGGCGACGGTGGACTTCGGCAACGGCCTCGTCACCTCGCCGACGGGCGTCAATGTGGTGCTGTTGTCGATCCCGACTTCGCCTTTCGCGATCAATGCGTACTTCACCGAGTTCTTGAAGAACCCGTTCACCACTCCGTTCGACGCCTACTTCGCGACCGCCGGGGTGGACGGCGTGCTGGGTGTCGGGCCGAACGCGGTGGGTCCGGGCCCGAGCATTCCGAACGCTTCGCTGCCGGGCAATCTCAATCAAGGCGTGCTGGTCAACATGCCCGCACAGCAGTTGCAGTTCGGGCCGAACTCAATGGCGGGCCCAAACAATATTGTCGTTCCGGGCGGATCCCCTATTACGACCCTGTACATGTCGACCGATGGCGGGACAACTCGCATAGCTGTCCCATCGATTATTGACTCCGGCGGTGTGTTCGGGACCATGCCGTCCGCGGCGATTGGCGGTGCCTCAAGCGTGCCCGCAGGGACCTATTCGTTCTACACAGCCGCTACCGGCAATGAGAAACTGTACGAGTTCACCTCACCCGGTTACGATCCGACGGTCATTTCGTCAGGGCTGATGAACACTGGATTCTTGCCCTTCTTCCAGCAACCGGTCTACATCGATTACACCGTACCTGGCGGAAGCACGGTCTTTATCCGGCCATAGCCGAATTGATCTGCGGCATTGGCGTTGCCGGTCAATGCGATTGGCCGGAGGTGAAGATGCCTTCCTTCGGCCGCGACGCGGTGGCCGGGTGTCGAGGTGGCCCCGGTCGCACACGCGTCCGCTGCCCGTAACACGACGCCCGTACTGTCCTGACCCAGCGACGTGCCGGGTGGAAAGCGGAAGCGGGCCGGCAGGTTGGCCTCCACAGACGCGTTGCTGCTGTCATGGCGTTAAAGACCGACCGAACCGCCGCCGCGTTTAGTGGCACTACCAACGGGTAACGCTAGGTGCGGGTTTGGCATAGCCAAGCACTTGGCCCTCGACTCTCGAGGCCGAACCTGGATAGCATTGACCTGCAGCAAAGCGAATATGGCCCGAGGCAACATGACGATGAAATTCAAGATTGCCGCCATCTCGTTGAGTGCTGTTCTCGCAACGATTCTCAGCCCCCTTGCCAGCGGCCCCGCGCGCGCAGACGCTGCGCTGTACAACGGCGTCAACGGATTGCGCCCGGCATGTCCAGCGCTCGCCGAGGACCCGCGTCTGTCCGCGGCGGCACAGCGGCACGCCAACGACATGTTGGCCAACGCCGTGAACGGCCATCTCGGTTCGGACGGCTCGCTACCGCAAGCGCGTATCGCGGAAGCGGGCTACACCAGGGCCAGCCGCACGGGTGAGATCGTCTATTGGGGCACCGGATCCGCTGCTACTCCCAACGCAGCGCTCGACTCGTGGATGACAAGTCCTGCACACCGGGCCATCATCCTGAACTGCGGGTTCACCGCCGGCGGCTTCGCCACAGCATGGGACGGCAACAAGATGACCGCCGTCGGCGACTTCGCGAGTCTCTAACCCAAATCGTGCCAAGCCGTTTCGGCTCACCGTCGCGTTCATGATCCAATGGGCGTACGAACAGCGACGTGCAAGTCCACACCGCGGCGGCTTGACATAGGAGAAACGGATGTTGCAGACCGTCGCGGTGCGCGGATATCGCTCACTGCGCGAACTCATCCTGCCGCTGGGCACGCTCTCCGTCGTCACCGGCGCCAACGGCACCGGCAAGTCCTCGGTCTACCGCGCGCTGCGCCTACTGGCCGACTGTGGCCGCGGCGAGGTCATCGGCTCGCTGGCCCGCGAGGGCGGGCTGGAATCGGTGCTGTGGGCCGGTCCGGAGCAACTCGGCGGCGCCCGTCGGGAAGGCAAGGCCCAAGGCACCACGCGCACCCGGCCGGTCTCACTCGAACTCGGTTTCGCCGCTGACGATTTCGGCTATCTGGTCGATCTCGGCATACCGCAGATGGCCGGCTACCGGTCGGCCTTCGCCCGCGACCCGGAGATCAAACGCGAGGTCCTGTTCGCCGGTCCGGTGCTGCGGCGCGCCACTACCCTGGTGCGCCGCACCCGCGAATTCGCCGAAGTCAGCGCGGATTCGGGGTTCGACGAACTCTGCCGCAACCTACCGCCGTATCGCAGTGTGCTCGCGGAATACGCTCATCCGCAAGCGCTTCCGGAGCTCGCCGCCGTGCGCGAGCGGCTGCGCGGCTGGCGCTTCTACGACGGTTTCCGCGTCGACGCCGCCGCGCCGGCCCGCCAACCGCAGGTCGGCACCCGCACCCCGGTGCTTTCCGACGACGGCCGAGACCTCGCCGCGGCGATCCAGACGATCATCGAAGCGGGCTTCGACGACCTGAGTCGCATCATCGCCGACGCCTTCGACGGCGCCACCATCACCGTCGATGTCAGCAACGGCCTGTTCGATCTGCAGCTACAGCAGCCCGGCATGCTCCGGCCGCTACGAGCAGCCGAATTATCCGACGGCACATTGCGTTTCCTGCTGTGGGCCGCCGCGCTACTCAGCCCGCAGCGGCCGTCCCTGATGGTGCTCAACGAGCCCGAGACCTCGCTGCACCCCAGCCTGGTCGGCCCGCTGGCGTCGCTGATTCGCATCGCGGCCGACCACACCCAGGTGGTGGTCGTCACCCACTCGGCCGCGCTGCGCGAAGCCCTCCACACCGGCGCCCAAGGCACCGTCGAGATCGAGCTCTACAAGGACTTCGGCGAAACGCGAATCAGCGGGCAGACCCTGCTGACCACGCCGCCCTGGGACTGGGGCAAACGCTGACCCGCTCAGCCCGACGCCACCACCGAGGCCGAATTCCACGGCGCCACAGTGCCTTGCGCATCCGAAGCTTCCGGTAGGTCGTCGGTCACATCCCAGGTTGCCGAGAGCCGCCCGATGCCGAGCGCGATCGCGCAGTGCAAGCCGAGTTCCACCAGCTGGTCCTCGGTGAAGTGCTCACGCAGCTCGTCATAGACGGCGTGGTCGATGGCCAGGTGGTCGGTGGCGAACAGCTCCGCGAACCGCAGCGCCGACCGCTCGGCGGCCGAGAGGTTCTCCGCGTCGGCGGGACGCTCCAGCGAGCAGACCGCCGCCTCGTCCAGACCGTCGGCGATGGCACTCTCGTACCGCACGGCGATGCAGCTTCGGCACTGGTTGAAGAAGGCGATGCGCAACCGCACCAGCTCGAGAAGCCGCGGCGGCAGAGTGCCGTTGCCGCGTAGCGCGGCCGTCAGGTTGCCGAGCGCCTCGGCGACGCCCGGCAGGCGACTCATGATCCCGGCAACTCCGAGGTTGATCCGGTCCCCTTGGCCCAGGTCCTGCGTCGGGATGTCAGCAAACGCCGCCGACCGCGCGATTCGAGGCACTTTCATCTCCTCTTCGTCCAGGAACGTCCCCCTCGAGTATCGCCGCCGCCATGCCCGCGGCAAACCCCGGGGAAGTAATCCCGAGCACTGAATGAATGCAAAGTGTGCATTTCGTGCAAATATTGGGTGTTATGTCGACTCAGTTAGGTCTTCGCGAGCGTCGCCGCCGCCAGACCAGCGCGGATATCCGGGGCGCCGCCGTGCGGCTGGCCCAAGCGCGGGGCTGGGACAAGGTGACCGTCGAGGAAATCTGCGTCCAAGCTGGCATTTCGACCCGCACGTTCTTCAACTACTTCCCCAACAAGGAAGCCGCGATCGCCTACGGCCCGTCCGACCTGCCGCCCGAGCTGGCCGCCGAATTCGTCGCCGCCGGGCCGGCGCCCTACTCGGTGGTGCTTGCCGAACTCATCACCCTGGCCGCACACCATCTGCGCGACATGCCACCCGAACGCGAACAGGCGGTGTGCATGCTGGATCTGGCGAAAACGACACCGGCCGTGTTGGCGGCGTTCCTGGCGGACCTCGAACGCTTCCAGACGCACCTGGCCGACATCGTCGCAAAGCGCCAGGGCATGAACTCCGACGACGAGATTCCCGCTCTGATCGCCGCTTTGGCTTTGACGGCAGTGCGTTCGGGTATAGAACGCTGGTCCAGCAGCGATGCGCAGGACGCCGAAGACACGCCGATGCCCTACGTCGAGCGAGCTGCCGCGCTGGTCAACAGCATCTTCAGCAAATGAGAGCGTGACCAGCGACACACAAACTTGCATAGTCTGCAAAATATGCAGATCATGTACCCATGGTCCGGCCGCGGTACTCGACCCTGCCTCGGTATTCCGAAGCAATCCGGCGTAGCGCATCGGGCCCTTTTGCGCTGCACTGCCCCGCACTACCGCTTCTAAAACGCTTGTAAAACGTTCTCACGCAATGTGACTCGACGGCACGGCCACGCCAGGAAAGGACCGGGTAGCTCATGACGAGAATCGTGCGTAACGCCTGGTTGCCGCTATTGATCGTGGCCGTCGTGGTCATCGGCGGTTTTGCCGTGGCCCGCGTCAAGTCGTTCTACGCCCTCGACCAGGAGGACACTCTGACCAGCTCGAAGGTGGACGACTCGAAGCCATTCAAGCCCAAGGTCGTCAAGTACGAGATCTTCGGCTCGGCCGGTCGGGCCAATGTCAACTACCTCGACCTCAGCGCCTCGCCCCAGCGGTTGGACAACGCCCCGCTGCCGTGGACGTTGGTGCTGAGCACCACGGCACCCTCGGTGTTCCCGAATATCTCGGCGCAAAGCGAGGGCGACTTCCTCGGGTGCCGCATCACCGTCGATGACGAAGTCAAAGACGAGCAAACAGCCACCGGCGTGCACGCCCTGACCTCCTGCTTGGTGAAATCCGCATGAGCACCGCTACCCACGACGCGCCAACCGATTCCATCCCCGTCGCCAAGCACGCGGCGCGCGAGAGGATCCCGCACTTCATCCGCAAGTTTGCGGTGCTGATCATTCTCGGCTGGATCGCGCTGATCGCGCTGCTGAATGTCGTCGTCCCCCAGCTCGACGAAGTCGGGAAGATGCGTTCGGTGTCGATGAGCCCGGACGACGCGCAATCGGTGATCGCGACCAAGCGCGTTGGCGAGGTGTTCAAGGAGTACAAGTCCAACAGCTCGGTGATGATCGTGCTGGAGGGCCAAAACGCACTCGGCGCCGACGCGCATGCCTACTACGACCAGATCGTCCGAAAGCTCGAGGCTGACCGCGAGCACGTCGAGCACGTCCAGGACTTCTGGAGCGATCCGCTCACCGGAGCCGGCGCCCAAAGCAATGACGGCAAAGCCGCCTACGTCCAGGTCTACCTCGTCGGAAACATGGGTGAGACCAAGGCCAACGACTCGGTTGAGGCCGTCCAGGACATCGTGAAAAGCGTTCACCCGCCCAACGGGGTCAAGGCTTTCGTCACCGGCCCCTCGGCTCTGGAGGCCGACCAGCATCTGGCCGGAGACCGCAGTCTGCAGGTGATCACGGCCGTCACATTCCTGGTGATCATCGCGATGCTGCTGATGGTTTACCGGTCGATCGTCACGGTGTTGCTGACGCTGGCGATGGTCGTGTTCGAGTTGGCCGCCGCCCGCGGTGCGGTCGCGTTCCTGGGCTACCACAACATCATTGGGCTCTCCACCTTCGCCTGCAACCTGCTGGTGACGCTGGCGATCGCGGCTGCCACGGACTATGCGATCTTCTTGATCGGCCGGTATCAGGAAGCCCGGGCGGTCGGTGAATCGCGAGAAGACGCCTACTACACGATGTTTGGCGGAACGGCGCATGTCGTGCTCGGGTCGGGCCTGACCATCGCCGGCGCCACATTCTGCCTGCACTTCACCAACCTTCCGTATTTCCAGACGCTAGGCGTTCCGCTCGCCATCGGTATGGTCGTGGTGGTGTTCGCGGCGCTGACGCTTGGGCCCGCGGTCATCTCGGTGGCGTCGCGCTTCCGCCAGACTCTGGAGCCCAAGCGCGCGCAGCGAATCCGCGGCTGGCGCAAGATCGGCGCGCTCGTCGTTCGGTGGCCCGGGCCCGTCCTGGTCCTGACGGTAGGGATTGCGCTCGTCGGCTTGCTCACCCTGCCCGGCTACCGGACGAACTACAACGACCGCAACTACCTGCCCGCGGATCTGCCGGCGAACGCCGGTTACGCCGCAGCCGATCGGCACTTCTCCAAGGCGCGGATGAACCCCGAGCTGCTGATGATCGAAAGCGACCACGATTTGCGCAATTCCGCGGACTTCCTGGTCATCGACAAGATCGCGAAGGCGATTTTCCGGGTCCCCGGAATCAGTCGCGTGCAGGCCATCACGCGGCCGGAGGGCACGCCGATCGAGCACACGTCGATCCCCTTCCAGATCAGCATGCAGGGCGTCAGCCAGCAGATGACGCAGAAGTACCAAGAAGATCAGATCGCCGACATGCTCAAGCAGTCCGACGAGATGCAGACGACCATCAACAGCATGGAGCAGATGCAAAGCATCACCACGCAGATGGCCAACGACATGCACGTGATGGTCGGCAAGATGCACTCGATGACGATCGACGTCGCCGAATTACGCGATCACATGGCCGATTTCGAGGACTTTTTCCGGCCGATCCGCTCGTACTTCTACTGGGAGAAGCACTGCTACGACATTCCGGTGTGCTTCTCGTTGCGGTCGGTGTTCGACGCCTTGGACGGCATCGACACGATGACCGACGACATCCAGAGCCTGCTGCCGGTGATGGATCATCTGGACACGCTGATGCCGAAGATGGTGGCGCTGATGCCCGAGATGATCCAGAACATGAAGAACATGAAAACCATGATGCTGACCATGTATTCGACCCAGAAGGGTCTGCTGGAACAGCAGCAGCGGGCACAGCGCGACTCCGCCGCGATGGGCAGGGCCTTCGACGCGTCCAAGAACGACGACTCGTTCTACCTGCCTCCGGAGACGTTCGACAACCCCGAATTCAAGAAGGGTATGAAGAACTTCATTTCTCCGGACGGTCACGCCGTGCGTTTCATCATCAGCCACGACGGTGATCCGATGTCGCCAGAAGGCATTTCGCATATCGACGCGATCAAGAAGGCCGCTTACGAGGCACTCAAGGGCACCCCGATGGAGGGATCGAAGATCCTTCTCGGCGGGACCGCGGCGACCTTCAAGGACATGCAGGAAGGCAGCAACTACGACCTGCTGATCGCCGGAATCGCTTCGATGTGCCTGATTTTCATCATCATGCTGATCCTCACGCGCAGCGTGGTGGCTTCGGCTGTGATCGTGGGGACCGTATTGCTCTCGCTGGGTGCGTCTTTCGGGCTTTCGGTGTTGATCTGGCAGCACTTGATCGGGATCGAGCTGCACTGGATGGTGCTGGCGATGTCGGTGATCATCCTGCTGGCCGTGGGCGCCGACTACAACCTGCTGCTGGTGTCCCGGTTCAAAGAAGAGATCCATGCCGGCCTCAATACCGGCATCATCCGGGCGATGGGCGGCACGGGGTCGGTGGTGACCTCGGCGGGCTTGGTGTTCGCGTTCACGATGATGACGATGGCGGTCAGCGAGCTGACGGTGATCGGCCAGGTCGGCACGACCATCGGACTCGGCCTGTTGTTCGACACGCTGATCGTGCGGTCGTTGATGACGCCGTCGATCGCCGCGCTGCTGGGCAAGTGGTTCTGGTGGCCGCAACGGGTGCGGCAGCGGCCGGTTCCGTCGCCGTGGCCTTCTCCGACGACCGAGTCGGCCAAGGACGGCGCCCTGGTGTCGACCAGCGGCTAAGTCCGAACCTCCCGAGCATGTTTGCCCGACCGCAATCCGGGTACCTGGGGGCGGGCGAGCAGCCAAGGGAGATTCCTGTGATCGACACCAGCCGCAACGGTTTTCAGCTCGAGATGGCGAAGCATATGCGCACCATCTGTGAGCGCTACGGCGACGACGTCAACGCCTTCGTCTACGAGTTGGTCAGCGCAGCCGTCCATTACGTACCCGCTGCGAAGTGCGCGGGCATCACGGTGCTGCACCGACGGGGGCAGCTGCAGACGGCCGCCGCCATCGACACACCGCCGGCCGTTCTGGACGCACTGCAGAAGCGGTACGCGCAAGGACCCGCGCTGGATGCGGCCCGGGGCCGGCGCACCATCCGGGTCGACGACCTGGCGACCGACGGACGGTGGCCGCTCTACCGCCGCGACGCACTGGCCAGGACATCGGTGCGGTCACAGCTGTCGTTGCCGCTGGTCCCGGACCAGCACATAACGGCCGCGCTGAGTGTCTTCGCCGAACGGCCCCGAGCATTCGGCGCCGAAGCCGGCGAGATTGTCTCCATCTTCGCCATCCACGGCGCCTTCGCCTGGGGCCACGTGCGCGCGCAGCACCAGCTACACCGCGTCGTCACGTCCCACGACATGATCGGCCAGGCCAAGGGCGTCCTGATGGAACGCTACGACGTCAACGACGCGGACGCGTTCGTGTTGCTCAAGCGACTGTCCGAGGAGTCGAGACTGTCGGTCGCAGAGGTGTCTCGCCGCCTGACAGCCAAACAACCGGCCCAACATCTGCCCGTCGTCGTGCCGAGCCGCAAGTCTCGGAGCAAACGCAGCGAACAGAATCGGAAGAAAATCCGGGAAGCCAGCCGCTGCTGAGGTTTTCACGCCAAAACTTGTCAGACCCTCCTGTCAGGATGGGGTCATGTCCTCGATCTCTTCGCCGCCGGTGGGGCTGCGGCCTATGGATCGGTTGGAGGTGTTGTTCGAGGAGTTGGCGGAGTTGGCCGGGCAGCGTAATGCCATTGATGGGCGGCTGGTGGAGATCGCCGCCGAACTCGAACGCGACGAGTTGTGGGGCATGACCGGGGCGCGTTCGCTGGAGATGGTGATGGGCTGGAAGATGGCCCTATCGTCGGCGAACGCGAAAACGATCACCACCATCGCGCGCCGGCTTGAGGAGTTCCCGCAGTGCGCGGCCGGGCTGCGGGAAGGACGGCTGTCGCTGGATCAGGTCGGGGTCATCGCCGCCCGCGCCGGTGAGGGCTCCGATGCCCATTACGCGCAGTTGGCGGCGGTGGCCACGGTCAACCAGTTACGCACCGCGGTCAAACTCGAACCCCGCCCCACCGGCGGCGAAGAGATCGAGGACATGACCCCATCCTGACAGGAGGGTCTGACAAGTTTTGGCGTGAAAACC
>NZ_LZKQ01000222.1 GCF_001668675.1 Mycobacterium asiaticum
AACGCAGTGCCCTGGCCGGTCAGCACAACCGCGCGGGTTGACCCGTTACTGGCCTTCTCGAGCGCTTCCCGCAGTTCTTCGACCAGCTGGGAATTCAACGCGTTGCGTCGCTCGGGGCGCTGCAACTCGATGGTCATCACGGCTTCGGTCTGAGTGATACCGATCATGGGGGCCAGGATATATAGCCTCACATCTGTGAGCCGTATCACGACCGACGAACTGCGGGAAGCGGTACTCGACGAGGGATCCTTCGTCAGCTGGGACACCGACCCGGTAACGCTGCCGATCTCACCGTCCTACGCCCGCGAGTTGGGTGCCGCCCGGGAGGCCACCGGACGGGATGAATCGGTCTCGACCGGGGAGGGCCGCATCCATGGCCGCCGGGTCGCCCTGGTGGTCTGCGACTTCAAGTTCCTGGCCGGCTCGATTGGGGTCGCGGCCGCCGAACGGATCACCGCCGCCGTGGAACGCGCGACCGCCGAGCGGCTGCCGTTGCTGGCCTCACCCAGTTCCGGCGGCACCCGCATGCAGGAGGGCACGGTCGCGTTCCTGCAGATGGTCAAGATCGCCGCGGCCGTCAAGCTGCACCGGCAGGCACATCTGCCCTACCTGGTCTACCTGCGCAATCCCACCACCGGCGGGGTGTTCGCGTCGTGGGGTTCGCTGGGCCACGTCACCGTTGCCGAACCGGGTGCCCTGATCGGGTTTCTCGGGCCGCGGGTCTATGAGTTGCTCTACGGCGAACCGTTCCCCTCGGGCGTGCAGACCGCCGAGAACCTGCAGCGCTACGGGGTGATCGACGGAGTGGTCCCGCTCGAGGAGTTGCGCGCGACGCTCGACCACGCGTTGACGGTCATCGCCGACGCCCCCGCGTCACCGCCGGGCGCCCCGCACGCCGAGCCCGTCCCGAACGTGCCCGCCTGGAACTCAGTGATCGCCTCGCGGCGCTCCGACCGGCCCGATGTGCGCCAGCTGCTCCGCCATGGCGCCACCCATCGGGTGCTGCTCTCGGGCACCGGTCAGGGCGAGGCGGCGACCACGCTGCTCGCGCTGGCCCGCTTCGACGGCCAACCCGTTGTCGTGCTCGGACAACAACGAATCGAGCCGGGCGGCGGCAACGCCGTGGGACCCGGTGCCCTGCGCGAGGCCCGTCGGGGCATGGCCCTGGCCGCTGAATTGCGGTTGCCGCTGGTGCTGGTGATCGACACCGCCGGTCCCGCGCTGACCGCCGAGGCCGAGCAGGGCGGACTAGCCGGGCAGATAGCTCAGTGCCTGGCCGAGCTCGTCACGCTGGACACCCCGACGGTGTCGGTGTTGCTGGGCCAGGGCAGCGGAGGACCTGCGCTGGCAATGGTGCCCGCGGACCGGGTATTGGCCGCGCTGCACGGCTGGCTGGCACCGCTGCCCCCCGAGGGCGCCAGCGCGATCGTTTTCCGCGACATCGAGCATGCGCCCGAACTTGCTGTGGCACAAGGGATCCGGTCGGCCGACCTGCTCGCGTCGGGGATCGTCGACGCCATCGTGCCCGAGCACCCCGACGCCGCCGACGAACCGGCGGAATTCTGCCGTCGACTCTCGGCGGCCATCGCTACCGAAGTCCATTCCTTGCGCGCGATGCCCGATCCGCAGCGCCTGGCTGCGCGACTGCAGCGCTACCGCCGCATCGGCCTGCCGTCCGGCTAACCGACGCCGTCATCCAGGTACCGCTGGATCGTCGGGCCGACCCACTCCACTACCTCGGCACGGCTCATCCCGACGACCGGCGGCAGCCGTAACACGTAGCGGCACAACGCCAACCCCAGTATCTGCGTGGCGATCAACCCGGCTCGTTTCGCGGCCTCACTGGCAGGCACCCACGTAGCGACCAGCGGTCGCAACTGGCTGCCAAAGATCTCTCGCATCCGTTGCGCCGCTTCGGCATTCGTCGCGCCAGAGCGCAGCAGGATGATAAGCGCGTCGTCATCGCCCTCCCAGCGCCGCAGGAAGTGCTCGACGAGCAACCAGCCCAGCCGGCCCGGGTCGGCGTCGGCGAAATCGGGGAACTGCAGATCGAACTCCGCGGCCGCGGCGAAGAGTTGATCCTTGTTGCCGAAGTACCGCATCACCATCGCCGGGTCTACCCCGGCGTCGGCGGCGATCCCCCGGATGGTCGCGGCCTGGAATCCAGCTGTGCGGAACCGTTCCCGGGCCGCCGCAAGGATGACGGCCTTGGTCTCCGCTGACGATCGCCTCATGTCAACAACCGTAGGCCAACAAGTGTTGACATTCCAGCCGCCCGAGCGCATGCTATTGCTATGCCAACAAGCGTTGACTAAGTGGCTATCAGAGAGGAAGAAGCCATGAACAACGACACCGATGTCCTGGTCATAGGGGCTGGCCCCACCGGTCTCACCCTCGCCGCTTCCCTGCATAAGCGCGGCATCAACGCGCTGGTGGTCGACAGATTGCCCGCGGGCGCCAACACCTCCCGCGCGGCCGCCGTGAACGCCCGCAGCCTCGAGGTGCTCGAAGAACTCGACGTGTCCTGGCGGCTGGTAAAGGCCGGGCTGATCGCCCCGCGATTCACCATGCGCCAGGGTTCTCGCCTGCTCATTCCGGTGGACTTCAGCGACCTCCCGACGACCTATCCCTACACGCTGATGATCTCCCAGGCCGACACCGAGCGGGTGCTGGAGGAACGACTGAACGAATTGGGCACTCACATCATTCGGCCCAAAACATTGACCGGCCTCAGCCAGGACCATGACGGCGTCACCGCGGTGTTCGAAGACGGCCAGACCATTCGGGCGGCCTATGTCGTGGGGGCCGACGGTATGCACAGCACCGTGCGCCAACAAGCCGGAATAGGTTTTGGCGGTGGCGAATTCGACGAATCCTTCGCGCTGGCCGATGTGCGGGTGGCCGGTGAGGCTCCGGTCGACGAGGTGATTCTGTTCTACGGCAACGAAGGTCTGAACGTCCTGGCACCGTTGCCCGACGGGGTCTACCGGATCGTGGCTCCGGCGGCCGACGTTCCCAAGGTCCCGACGATAGAATTTGCTCAAATGCTGTTGGATACCCGGGGATTCGGTCCCGGCCGCACGATGGTCACCGAGCTGCTCTGGGGATCACGTTTCCGGATCCAGCACCGCGTTGCCGACAGTTACCGGGCCGGGCGGTTCCTGCTAGCCGGTGACGCCGCGCACGTACACAGTCCCGCCGGCGGCCAGGGCATGAACCTGGGCATCACCGATGCGATTGCGTTGTCTGGTGCGCTCAGCGAAGCGCTGGGCGGTGGCTCCGACGCCGCGCTCGACGCTTACAGCGCTCAGCAGCGGGCCCGGGCGTCGGAGGTACTGAAACTTACCGGTCGCCTGACAAAGGTGTCGACGCTGCCGCGTCCGTTGCGGCCGATCCGCAACTCGGCCCTGCGATTTGCCGCCCACTTGCCGGCGGCGCGCCGACAATTCGCGTGGCGCCTGAGCGGCCTGGTATATCGCTGAAACCGGTGCGGTGTAGCGGGCAGATCACACACCGATCCGGGGAATCACGCTGGGCCGCGATTGCACGACGTGGGAACCCCCACCGCCGCCCATCATGCGCCCAGGTGGCTGGCCTGCTCCGGCTCCCGCCGGCATCGGCATCAGCGGCATTCCCGCCCCAGCTGCCGCCGCCGACTCACCGCCGGCCAGCGCGGCGGCGGTGGGCAGGCCGACGCTGCCCAACCCTGTCAGCGCCGAATTGCCCAGCGCGGCCGGCGCCGAGCCGACCCAACTCTGCGGCACCGACAGCCCTCCGATCGTGCGTGCCTGTCCAAGTCCGGCCGAAGCGCCCAAACCCGCTCCGCCCAAGGGCCTAAACGCCGCCGCCGTACCCGCGCCGGGCAGCTCCGCAGGTGCGGCGACGCCCGCCAATTCCGCGCTCCCCTGCGCCCCGCCGCCCATCGCGCTGCTCAACGGGGACAGGGCCATGCTGACCGGTGTCGACAGCATCTGCACGCCCTGAGCCACCGCATCCAAGGGGAAGGACTGCACGGCCGACACCACTTGCGGAGCCGCCGCCGCCACGGCGGTTCCTGCCGACTCAGCCCAACCCACCGCCTGCGTCGCGATACCCGCGAAATCCAGGGGCAGCGTGCTGAACGGAATGAGCATGGAGGCCACCGCGATCGCGCCGGCGTGATAGGTCAGCATCGCGGCCACATCCTGGGCCCACATCTCGAAGTACTCGAATTCCGACGCGGCGATCGCCGGTGCGTTGAACCCGAGGAAATTGGTTGCCACCAACGTGATCAGGTGCGTGCGGTTGGCGGCGACCTCCGCGGGATGCACCGTCGCGGTACGCGCCGCCTCGAAGGCCGTGGCCGCCGCGCGAGCCTGCACCGCGGAGCCCTCGGCGAGTCCCGCCGATGCGGTCAGCCAAGTCACATAGCCGCCCGCGATGCCGGCCATCGCAGTAGCCGCCGGACCCGCCCATGACCCGTTGGCCAATCCGGAGATCACCGAGTCGAACGACGACGCCGAGGCACGCAAATCCGCGCCCAGGCCATCCCAGAACGACGCGGCAGAGAACAGTGGAGCGGATCCCGCACCGCTGTACATCCGCGCCGAATTAAGTTCTGGCGGAAGCATTTCAAAGCTCAACATGTCCAATCCCGCCTTTCCGATTCTGCGCTGGAAACTCGCAGCCGTCACCGCCTTACCGCGGTCTGCCAACGTTAACGATACATCTCTGTATTCGATGTGTGAACACATCCGATGTGTGTTCTACATCGCATTCACACCCGCATGATATGTATTGACGTATCCGATACGTAGTCGTATCGTTCTCCGCGTACCACCTGGCAAGCGTCGACGGATCGGCGACGGTTTTCCCAGCTCCCCGGCTTAAGAAAGGCACTGGCATGTCATTTGTCATCACGTCCCCGGAGATGGTGTCGGCGGCAGCTTCAGACCTGGCCCGCATCGGGTCGGCGATCAGCGAAGCCAACCTGGCCGCCGCATTCCCCACCTCGGCGCTGCTGCCGGCCGCCGAAGACGAGATCTCGGCGGCGATCGCGGCCCTGTTCGGCAACCACGCGCAGCAATACCAGTCGATCAGCGCTCAGGTGGCGGCCTTTCACACCCAGTTCGTCGAGAGCATCAGCGCCGGCAGCAAGGCTTACGCCAGCGCGGAATCCGTCAACGTGCTGCAGGCGATGGAGCAGGGCGTACTCGGTGTGGTGAACGCCCCGACGCAGGCCCTACTGGGTCGCCCGCTCATTGGTGACGGCGCCAATGGCGCAGCAGGAACTGGACAGGCCGGTGGTGCCGGGGGCCTGCTGATCGGTAACGGCGGCGCCGGCGGTTCCGGCGCGGCGGGCCAAAGCGGTGGCGCGGGCGGAGCCGCCGGACTGATCGGCAACGGTGGCGCAGGTGGCGCCGGTGGCGCCGCGATCACCGGTGGAATTGGTGGCAGCGGCGGCGCGGGTGGCCAGGGCGGTTGGCTCTACGGCAACGGTGGGACCGGCGGCGCGGGGACTGCGGGCGGTTCCGGCGGGATCGGCGGCAATGCCGGACTGTGGGGCACCGGGGGCGCGGGTGGAACCGGCGGACTCAGCACCGCCCGAGCCATCACCGGCGGCGCCGGGGGTGCCGGCGGCGCGGGCGGCCTGCTCTACGGGAACGGCGGCGCGGGCGGCGCCGGGGGTAACGGCGCTGCGGGCATTGCCGGCGGAGCCGGACTCGACGGTACGTCCGGTGGCGACGGCGGGGCCGGCGGCGCGGGCGGACAAGCGTCACGGTTGTTCGGCACGGGCGGCGCCGGCGGCGCGGGCGGCCAGGGCGGCCAGGGCGGCGCCGGCGGCAGCGGTCTAGGTGACCTCGGCGCAGGTGTGAACGGACAGGCGGGCGGCAACGGCGGGAACGGTGGGGTCGGCGGGTCCGGCGGCGCCGGCGGCACCGGCGGCCTGCTGAACAGCCTCTTCACCCCGACCGCCGGTCAGGGCGCCGGTGGTGCCGGCGGTAACGGCGGCACCGGCGGCGTTGCGGGCAATGGCGGCAACGGCGGCGCCGGAAACTGGGCGGCGAACAACGGAGTCGGCGGCGCCGGCGGTAACGGCGGCAACCCGGGCGTCGGCGGAGCGGGCGGCGCCGGCGGTTTCGGCGGCAAAGCCGGCAACGGTGCCTACGGTGCCACCGGGCTGACCCCGCACAGCGGCAACGGTGGCAACGGCGGCGCCGGTGCCGACGCGGCTTGGACGGGCGGCAGCGGGGCCCGCGGCGGCGCCGGTGGCAACGGCGGGACGCACGGCGACGGTGGCGCGGGCGGCCGGGGCGGTAACGGATTCAACGGCAGCCCCGCCTTCTCCAGCACGGTCCCGAGCAATGGCGGCGACGGAGGTGCCGGCGGCGCAGGCGGAAACGGTGGCAGCGGTGGTTCCGTTGCCGGAAACGGTGGCGCCGGCGGCGCCGGCGGAACCGGTGGCAAGGGCGCCGACGGCGGCAACGCATTTGCCGCTGCCAACGGCTCCGGCGCGCATCTTGATGGTTACGACGGGGCCAGGGGCGGCAACGGCGGAGCCGGCGGCAACGGCGGTGCCGGCGGTGAAGGTGGCAGTGCGACAGCCGGCCAGGCGGGCGCCCACGGCGCCGGCGGTAGGGGTGGCGACGGCGGCAACGCCGGCGCAGGCGGCAACGGTGGCAACGGCGCCGACGGTAGATGGGACGTCAAGAACGGCGTCGGCGGCAAGGGCGGCAACGGCGGCGACGTCGGCAATGTTGGGACCGGCGGCAAGGGCGGCTCCAGCGGCGGCAATTCCTACGCCGCCGACGGATGGGACGGCGTTCGGCCCACCACCGGCGGCAACGGCGGCAACGGCGGTCGAGGAGCGGACGCCTTCGCACCCCACGGCACCGGCGCCTCCGGCGGCGACGGGGGCAACGGCGGAAACTTCGGCAACGGCGGAAACGGCGGGGCCGGCGGCAACGGGGCCGGTGGCGGCGACCCCACCCGATCCGGCGGCGACGGCGGCAACGGCGGCAACGGCGGCCACGCCGGAGCGTACGGCAAGGGCGGAAACGGCGGGGCCGGCGGCGACGGGGCGATCGGCACCAACGGATCCGTGCCCCGCACTGGCGGCAGTGATGGTGGCACCGGCGGCGCCGGCGGCAGGGGCGGGTCCGGTGGAATCGGCGGAAACGGCGGATCCGTTACGGGCGACGCCGGCAACGGCGGCGCCGGCGGCACGGGCGGCGACGGCGGGAACGGGGGCAACGGCACCCGCGGCGACCACGGGTCCACTATGGGCCCGAACGGTCGTGACGGCGGCGACGGCGGTGCCGGCGGTAAGGGCGGAGACGGCGGCAACGGCGGAAAGGGCGGCACCGCGCACGTGGGCAAGGCGGGAACTCAGGGTGCGGGTGGCGCCGGCGGCAATGGCGGTGACGGTGGCTATGCCGGCGACGGTGGCGATGGCGCCAACGGTTCGTTCGACAACGGCGGAAACGGCAACGGTGGCAACGGCGGCAACGGCGGGAGCCGCGGCGCCGGCGGGCAGGGCGGCGCCGGCGGCGAGGGCCCCAACGGCACCCGCGGCGCCCAGGGCGCCTGGGGTGAGACCCCGACCAGCGGTGGCAATGGCGGCGACGGCGGCCACGGCGCGGACGCGACCACACCCAACACGGTTGGTGGTAAGGGCGGCAACGGCGGCAATGGCGGCCTCGACGGCAACGGCGGCAATGGCGGCAACGGCGGTAAGGGCGGCATAGGCACCACCGGTACCAACAGCGGCAGCACCAGCGGCACGGGCGGCACCGGTGGCAACGGCGCGGCCGGAGGTGCCGGGGGTGCCGGTGGCAACAGCGGTACCTTGCACGGCAACGGTGGCAATGGTGGGAAGGGCGGCACCGGCGGCACCGGCGGGACCGGTGGCAACGGTGGCACCGGTGGCAATGGCTTCAACGGCACCCCGGGCAACGGAAACGGGACCGGTGGCGACGGCGGCACCGGCGGCACCGGCGGGACGGGCGGCGCTGGCGGTAAGGGCGGTGATGGTGGCGCCGCCGGCAAGGCGCTAAACCTGAACGGCGGCAAGAACGGAACCCAAGGCGCCGGGGGGACTGGCGGCGTCGGCGGCAACGGTGGCACCGGCGGCACCGGCGGATACGGCGGCAACGGCGCCGAAGCGACCGCCGGCAGGCCCCAAGCAGGTTATGGCGGCAACGGCGGCACCGGCGGCACGGGCGGCAAGGCCGGTGTCGGAGGCCAGGGCGGTACGGGCGCGGGTACCAGCACGTCCGGCGCGAACGGGATGCAGGGCGCCGGTGGAAACGGCGGTCGAGGCGGCAACGGCGGCAACGGCGACGTCGGCGGCGTGGTCCACCCGGCCGGCGGCGACGGCGGCCGAGGCGGCAGCGGCGGCGAAGGGAGCACCGGCGGACACGGTGGGGCCGGTGGCAACGGCGGCAACGGCGGCGTCGGCAACAACGCCAACGGTGCAGCGGGTGGCTTCGGCGGCGTCGGCGGGAAGGGCCTCCAAGGCGCCGGCGGAAACGGCGGAAACGGTGGCAACGGCGGCAACGGCGCCGACGCCTCCATCCTGTTCAACGCCGGCAAGGGTGGTCACGCCGGCGGCGGAGGCGGCGGCGGTGAAGGTATTGGCGGTCCGGGCGGTGACGGCGGAGACGGTGGCCGCGGCGGCTCGGGCGGGGACGGCCTCGCGCCGCCATTCGGCTCCGGCACCGGCGCGGCGGGTGGCACCGGTGGCACCGGCGGCAAGGGCGGCACGGGACGGTACGGGACTATCAGCATCTCCGGCCAATCGGGCAACAACGGTAGCGGCGGCGCCAACCCGAACGGCACCACCGGCGGTGGCGGCGGTGGCGGCGGAAAGGGCGGTGACGGCGGCGGCATCTAGGACTCGACCCAACACAGCAACCCCGGCAGCTAACTCAGCGCCGGGGTTGCTGGGTGTCGGATCACGATCAGGCTCCGAGACTTGCCACTAGGTAGCCATCGCGTATCCGATGTGGCAATGTATCGGTTACATGGGGAATGGGAGGAACAGCATGCCACCGTCTACGACACCTACAGCAGAAAAGCCGGTGCGAGTCACCAAACGTCGCGCTGAGACGCGCGCCAGGCTGATCAAGGCCGCCTTTCAGGTCTTCGCCGAGAAGGGATACGGGCACGTCACGATCGAGGACGTGTGCGAAGCGGCCGGTTACACCCGGGGCGCCTTCTACTCGCAGTTCGAAAGCCTGGAGGAATTGTTCTTCCTGCTCTACGACGAGTGGGCCGTACGAACCGCCGATCAGGTCCGGACGGCGATGGAGAACAGCGATCCCGCGACCAACCTGACCGGCGCCGTTGAGCGGATCGTGGACACCCTGCTGCTCGAACGCGACTGGCTGTTGATCAAGTTCGATTTTTTGCTGTACGCCGCGCGCAAACCCGAACTGGCGCACCGCTGGGAGATCCACCGCGCCCAGTTGCGCAAGGTCATCGAGGAGCGGCTGACCGCGAGCGGCATCGACTTTCACCCCGCAGCAGGAAGTGTCACCGACACCGCCCGTGCCATCATCGCCGCCTACGACGGGGTGAGCGTCCAATTGCTGCTGGACAGCGACCAGATCGCGGCCCGCGCTTGGCTCACCCAACTGATGAGTGTGGTGCTGACCCGCTAAGCCCGGACTGCCCGAAGCCGCGCATCCCGCTTCCAGTACGTTCATGTATAAGATACACTGACGTATCAACAGAACGAACTCTCGTAGAGAGGCTGTCACATGGACGCTGACGTCATCGTCATCGGTGCGGGATTGTCCGGCTTGGTCGCCACGCATGAATTGACGCGGAGCGGCAAAAGGGTCGCGGTAATCGATCAGGAGAACGAAGCCAACCTGGGTGGGCAGGCATTCTGGTCGTTCGGCGGACTCTTCCTCGTCGACACCCCCGAACAGCGGCGCCTGGGCATCAAGGACTCTTTGGAGCTGGCCTGGAACGACTGGTCCGGCAGTGCGGCGTTCGACCGGCTCGACGACGAGGACGCTTGGGCCGCGAAATGGGCCCGCTCCTACGTCGAATTCGCCGCCGGGGAAAAGCGCTCCTACCTGACCGACCTCGGCATCAAGCTGATGCCCACCGTCGGGTGGGCCGAGCGCGGGGATCTTCGCGCCGAAGGGCACGGCAACTCGGTCCCGCGGTTCCACATTGCCTGGGGCACCGGCACGGGCGTCGTCGAACCGTTCGTCAACTCGGCGCTACAGGCCGCTAAGGACGGTCTGGTCAAGTTCCATCACCGGCATCGAGTGGATGAGCTGGTCTACACCGACGGCGCGGTCACCGGCGTCAAGGGTGTCGTCCTGGCTCCCGATGACGCGGTACGAGGCGCCCCCTCCAATCGCGACGCGGTCGGTGAGTTCGAGCTGTCGGCGCAAGCGGTGATCATCACCAGCGGCGGCATCGGCGCCAATCACGAGATGGTGCGTCGCTACTGGCCCGACCGGCTGGGCAGCCCGCCGTCGTCGATGATCACCGGCGTACCCGCCTATGTCGACGGACGCATGCTCGACATCGCTAAAGACAGCGGTGTTCGGCTGGTCAACCGGGATCGGATGTGGCATTACGTCGAAGGTGTCAACAACTGGGATCCGATCTGGCCCAAGCACGCGATCCGAATCATTCCCGGCCCATCGTCGATGTGGTTCGACGCCCTCGGCCGGCGCCTGCCGGCCCCCTTCCTGCCCGGCTACGACACCCTGGGCACTCTGAAGCATCTGCGCACCGACCCAGACATCGCTAAATACGACTACTCCTGGTTCATCCTGACCCAACGGATCATCAAGAAGGAGTTCGCACTCTCGGGCTCGGAGCAGAACCCCGACATCACCGGCAAGAGCCTGATGGCCGTTCTCCAGGAGCGGTTCTTCAACCGGGACGCCACGGGTCCGGTGGAGGCGTTCAAGAGCCACGGCGCCGACTTCCTCGTCGCCGACGACCTCGATGACCTCGTCAAGCAAATGAACGAACTGACCGGCGAATCCCTGCTCGACCCCGCCCACATCCGCGCGCAGGTCGAAGCCCGGGACCTTCAGGTCGCCAATCCGTTCTGCAAGGACGTGCAGGTGCAAGGCATCCGCAACGCTCGGCGCGCGCTCGGCGACCGGCTGGGCCGGGTCGCCACGCCGCACCGCATCCTGGATCCCAAAGCTGGACCTTTGATTGCGGCGCGGCTGCACATCCTGACGCGGAAAACGTTGGGCGGCATACAAACTGACCTGTCGTCCCGGGCAATCGGCAACGACGGTCAGCCCATCCCCGGCCTGTACGCGGCGGGCGAGGTGGCAGGATTCGGCGGCGGAGGCGTGCACGGTTACAACGCACTGGAGGGAACGTTTCTCGGCGGCTGCATCTTCTCCGGGCGCGCCGCCGGGCGTGGTGCCGCCCAGGACATCTGAGCACTCAGGCACCTAAGCGCGGATTGGAAACCGCACTCTAGCAATCCAACTCGTGGTCGCCAGACCGCTCGAACGGTGAATGCCGCGCTCCGCCATTTGATTTCGATGCTGGAGCGTCGTCAACGGTGCAGTGGTAGCGCCGCCGCGTCGAATACGATGCCATTTCGTCAGAGCCCGTTTACCGTGCGCGTATCACCACCGACCTCGCGCCTCCCACCGGCGCCGCCGAGAATCAGGCAAGATAGGCGCATGGACACTGGTGGGAACTCACCTCGGGTCTTGGTTGTCGACGATGACTCCGACGTGCTCGCGTCGCTAGAGCGCGGCCTGCGGCTCTCCGGATTCGAGGTATCAACGGCGGTCGACGGCGCCGAGGCCCTCCGCAGCGCGACTGAGACCAGGCCGGACGCGATTGTGCTGGACATCAACATGCCGGTGCTGGACGGCGTGAGCGTCGTCACGGCACTGCGCGCCATGGACAACGACGTGCCGGTGTGCGTGCTCAGCGCGCGCAGTTCGGTGGACGACAGGGTGGCCGGGCTGGAAGCCGGTGCCGACGACTACCTGGTCAAACCGTTCGTGCTGGCCGAGCTGGTGGCCCGGGTGCGCGCGCTGCTCCGTCGACGCGGCGCCACCGCGACGTCGTCGTCGGAGACCATTACGGTCGGCCCGCTGGAAGTGGATATTCCGGGGCGCCGGGCGCGGGTCAACGGCGTCGACGTCGACCTGACCAAGCGGGAGTTCGACTTGCTCGCCGTGTTGGCCGAGCACAAGACGGCAGTCTTGTCCCGCGCACAGTTACTTGAACTGGTGTGGGGCTACGACTTCGCTGCCGACACCAATGTCGTCGACGTCTTCATCGGATATCTGCGGCGCAAGCTGGAGGCCAATGGTGGCCCGCGGCTGCTGCACACCGTCCGGGGAGTCGGGTTCGTGCTCAGAATGCAATGAGTGCGCGGGGTGCCACATGGTGGCGATGAATTTCCTATCTAGGGTCTTCGCGCGGACGCCGTCGCTGCGGACGCGGGTCGTGGTGGCGACGGTGATCGGGGCCGCGATCCCGGTTCTGATCGTCGGCGTCGTGGTGTGGGTCGGTATCACCAAGGACCGCAAAGAGCGGCTGGACCGCCGGCTGGACGAGGCGGCCGGCTTCGCCATCCCGTTCGTGCCCCGCGGCCTTGATGAGATCCCGCGCTCCCCCAACGACCAGGACGCGCTGATCACGGTCCGCCGCGGCAACGTCATCAAGTCGAATTCGGACATCACGCTGCCCAGGCTGCAAGCCGATTACGCCGATACGTTCATTCACGGCGTGCGGTACCGGGTACGCACGGTCGAAATCCCGGGTCCGGAACCCACCTCGCTGGCCGTCGGCGCGACCTACGACGCGACCTATGCCGAGACCAACAATCTGCATCGCCGAGTGCTGCTGATCTGTGGTTTCGCCATCAGCGCGGCGGCGGTGTTCGCATGGTTGCTGGCCGCGTTCGCCGTACGTCCGTTCAAACAGCTCGCCGAACAAACCCGGTCGATCGACGCCGGCGACGAGGCGCCCCGGGTCGAAGTGCACGGTGCCAGCGAGGCTGTTGAGATCGCCGAGGCGATGCGAGGCATGCTGCAGCGGATCTGGAACGAGCAGAACCGGACGCAGGAGGCGCTGGCGTCGGCGCGGGACTTCGCGGCGGTTTCCTCGCACGAGCTGCGCACACCGCTCACCGCGATGCGGACCAATCTCGAGGTGCTGTCTACCCTGGATTTGCCAGATGACCAGCGCAAAGAGGTGCTCAACGACGTGATCCGCACCCAGTCGCGGATCGAGGCCACCCTGAGCGCGCTCGAGCGCCTGGCCCAGGGCGAACTGTCCACCTCCGACGACCACGTACCTGTCGACATCACCGACCTGCTCGACCGGGCCGCCCACGACGCCACCCGCATTTACCCCGACCTGGATGTCTCGCTGGTGCCGTCCCCAACCTGCATCATCGTCGGGATGCCGGCCGGGTTGCGCCTGGCGGTGGACAACGCAATCGCCAATGCCGTCAAACACGGCGGCGCGACCCGGGTCCAGCTGTCGGCCGTCAGTTCGCGCGCAGGCGTGGAGATCGCGATCGACGATGACGGCTCCGGGGTGCCCGAAGAGGAACGGCAGGTGGTCTTCGAGCGGTTCTCCCGAGGGTCGACCGCTTCGCATTCGGGCTCCGGGCTGGGGCTGGCACTGGTGGCCCAACAGGCCCATTTGCACGGCGGGACAGCGTCATTGGAGAACAGCCCGATGGGCGGGGCGCGCCTGGTGCTGCGCCTGCCCGGCCCGAGCTGACGTTTCCGCGGCTACTTCTTGCGGGTGCTTCTGCTCCACGGTGTGAAGAACGCCCGCTTGGCGAACTCTTCGTTCTCGAACCAGACTTGGGCTTCGATACTCTCGTAGTCCGGATCGTCGGGCGTGTAGAACAGGCGCGAATCTGTGCGTCCCTTCACCGGCCAATCCTCCGGTCCGCTGCCATCCGGGTTGGCGCGCATGGAGCCAGGGCCGTAGGGCGCGTACGGCGTCAGCGGCGGCAATACCGTGGTGGGTGCGTCGTCACCGACCGAAATCTTCTTCGTCGCAGCGCCTTTGGCGCCTGGGACGCGCTTGGTCGCGGTGCCCCTCGGTCCTTTCGGCCGCGCCTTGGCGGGGACACCCTTCTTGGCGGGCGGCCTCTTCGCCGGGGCCTTCTTCACCACCGGGATGCGTTGCGTCGCAGCGTCTTCGGAGGTCGGGATGCGTTCGGTCGGCGCATCCCTGATCATCTTGATTCGCTCCGTGACGGCTTCTCCCGAACCGGCTCTCAGCCCCGCATCTGCGGCGGCGGGAGGTCTGCGCTTCCTCGGCGGCGCTTTCGCGACGGCCTTCTTGGCCAACGGACCCATCGTGACGACTGGCATCTGCTGCGTCGGCGCCTCGGCCAGGCTGACTTCCGTGACCGACGGCGCGGGCGCAGCGGCCTGCTGCGGACTCGGTCCAGCGGAAATCCACGCGGGCAGCTGCGCCTTGGCGGGTCGGGTCAGCAAGAACGTCAGCACCATTCCCAACGCGAAGGACAGGGCGGCCAACCACCAGTGCACGTGGGCGCTCACCTTCGCACCCCGATCCCCGGCCATTGCGATGGCGGTCCGGGCCACCGTGGCTGTACCAGCTGGGGCTCGGGCTCCGGGATGGGCTCGGGTTCAGGCTCCGGCTCCGGTTCCGGATCCGGTTCCGGCGTGACGGCCTCGGCCTCGGGTTCAGGTTCGGGCTCCGGCCTGGCCGCCGCGCGCTCCTCGGGCTGATCCGCGATCGGATCGAATCCATGCCATTGCGACGGCGGGCCGGGCCACTGGGGTTGCGGCAGGTCCGGCACAACCTCGTCCTCGGCCTCCTCTGCAACCGCGCTTTCAAGCCCTGCCGACGCAGGCTCTGGCTCCGGTTCGGGCTCCGGCTCCGGCTCGGGTGCGGGCTCGGGGGTCTGCTCGGCCTTTGGCTCGGTTCTGCCGAGATCGAAACCATGCCACTGGGCCGGAGCACCGGGCCACTGGGGCTGCGACGCGTCAGCCGGCTCGTCCTCGGCCACTGGCGGCGAGGCAACCTCGGGCTCGACGGCGTTCTCGGCGGCCACCGGCTCGGGCTCAGTCTCGGGCTCGGCTTCGGCAGCAGGGGCGGTCTCGGCTTCGGGCTCCGGTTCGGGTGGCCCAAGATCGAAGCCGTGCCACTGAGCCGGAGCACCAGGCCATTGAGGCTCCGATGCGTCAGCCACCGGCTCGTCCTCAGCCAGTGGTGACTCAGCAACTTCCGCCTCCTCGAGCTCGGCGGCCGCCGGCTCGGGTTCCGGTTCGGGTTCGGGCTCGGCGGCCACCGGCTCGGGCTCAGGTTCGGGTTCCGGCACGGCCTCGGCAGCCACCGGCTCGAGTTCCGTTTCCGGCTCGGCCTCAGCCAACACGACTTCCTGCTCCGCGTCGGGCTCTGGCTGCGACTCGGCGGCGGCCACCTGTTCCAGCTCGGCCTCCTCAACGGGCACGACCTCCGGCTCCGCTTCCTGGAGCTCGACGGCCGCCGGCTCAGCTTCCGGCTCGGGCGCCACCGGCTCCGTCAACCCCTGCTCGGATTCCACAACGTCGGTCGTGGTCTCAGACCACCGCGCTGCAGACACCGGCCAGTGCGGCTGCGCTGCCTCCGCTTCCGGCTCATCCACGCCCAGCTCGGCCGTCGGCTCGGAAACCTTCAGGTCGGACGCCCGCGATCCGGCGGCAGCCAGAGCGGTCCTATCAGCCCGGCCGTCGACCCTCCGCTTCAGCGCGACGATCCCGTAGGCAGTGGCCGACCCGGCCACGAACGCGGCCAGGTACACCACCCACTGGATCACGAAACCCATGCCCGTCCCCCTAGCTGACCACGATCTCGACGCGGCGGTTCTTGGCGCGACCCTCGACCGTGTCGTTGCTGGCGATCGGGTTGGCGGATCCGAGACCCTTGGCAACGACGTGGTCGCGAGCCACACCGTTGGCGATGAGGTATTCGGCGACCGAGGTGGCTCGCTGCGTGGTGAGTGGCATGTTCATGGCTTCGCTGCTGCTGTTGTCGGAGTACCCGTTGATGGATACCCGCGCGTTGGGGCATGCCTTCAGCTTGTCGGCCACCTTGATGAGGATTTGTTTGTCCTGGGGGGTCAGGGCCACCCCGTCGTTGCCGAAGGCGAGTGGCCCTCCCGTCATGGCATTGATCTGGGCCTGCAGGTCGTTGCAGGAGGCGGCCCCCGGCGCGGCGGAGGGCGGGGCGCCGGGCGTGATTTGTGCCCGCGTGGCGATCTTGCTGTTCACAGCCAGGTCCGGCCAGGCGCTGGCCGCCGCGTGCTCGACCGCGGTCTTCTGATCCGGCGAAGGGGCGGTGCCGGTCAAGGTGACGGTGTCCTGCTCGACTCGGAGCGTGAAGTCGGGGATCGGCGCTCCGGCAGCGAAGACGGGTTCTGCGGCGGCGAAATCAAGCGCGCGCACCAGGGGATCGATGCGGATCTGGTCGACGATGACGACGCCGGGCGTCGTCATCGCCCGCAGCGATTTCATCAGTGTCGCCTTGGCTGCCTCGTTGGGGAAGTCACCGATCAACGTGAGGCTGTTGCCGTTGCGGCTGATCGACAGCAGCGACAACGGCCGGATCGCGGCGCTGGGGCCAGCGGTGGGACTCGCCAGAGTCGGCAGGTTGCCGGTCGGTCCGTTCACGCCGGTGGGCCGCTCATAGGCGCCATAGCCGATGATCGCGATCAGGAACGGGATCACCGCCGCCGCGATCAGCCAGGTACGGGCGGTCTGCTGTCGATCATTCGCCGGTGCCGGTGGCGCGTTGATTTGCTCGGCAGCGGGCGCGGGCGGTTCCTCCACACCCACATCTGCCCCCACCGTCGCTCCTCACTCTTGACGCATTGTTGCGCTTCCAGGCGATATGCAGCCTACCGAGTCCGGGCCGGTGTCCTGGTGATTGTCGGGCACACTGGAGCAATGGGTGACGGCAGGAAACCAGTAGACAACGAGACCTTTGCGCACATCCAGGACCTGGTTGCCCAGGAGAAGGCGCTGCGAGCGGCCCTCCAGGACGGCGAGATCAGTGAGTCTGAAGAACACCAGCAACTGCGCCGCATCGAGGTCGAACTAGACCAGTGCTGGGACTTGCTGCGGCAACGACGGGCCCTGCGCGAAACCGGCGGCGACCCGAGTGAAGCGGCCGTGCGGCCGGCCGACGAGGTCGAGGGCTACCTCAACTGACGCAGGCTGATCACGATGTGATCGTCGTGGGCGGCGGTCACAACAGCCTGGTCGCGGCCGCTTATTTGGCCCGCGCGGGCCTTCGGGTCCGGTTACTCGAGCGCCTGGGACACGTCGGCGGGGCCACGGTCTCGACGTCGCTGTTCGCGGGCGTGGATGTGCAACTGTCGCGCTATTCGTATCTCGTCAGCCTGCTGCCGTCGCGCATCCTGGCCGACCTGGAGGCCCCGGTGCGTTTGCTGCGGCGGCACTACTCGTCCTACACCCCCGATCCCGCAACGGCCGGGCGCACCGGCCTGTTGATCGGTGCTTCGAGCACATTCGCCGCCGTCGAGGCCGCGGCCGACGAGCAGGGCTTCACTGCGTTCTACCGGCGCTGCCAATTGGTGACCCGACCGCTGTGGCCCACGCTGCTCGAACCGCTGCGCAGCCGCGAACAGGCGCGCCGACTCGTGATGGCCAACGCAGATCCGGACGCGGCTGCCGCCTGGCACGCCCTGGTCGAGGAGCCGATCGGGCACGCGATCACCAGCGCCGTGCGCAATGACCTGGTGCGCGGGGTGATGGCGACAGATGCGCTGATCGGCACCTTCGCTCGTCTGGACGAGCCGTCACTGATACAGAACAGATGCTTCCTGTACCACGTGCTCGGCGGCGGCACCGGTGACTGGAATGTGCCGGTCGGCGGAATGGGAGCGGTCTCCTCGGCACTGGCAGCCGCCGCAACCCGACATGGTGCCGAGATCATTACGGACGCAGACGTTTTCGGCGTCACCCCGGACGGCGAGGTGCGCTACCACAGCGGCGGTGACGAGCACCTGGTTCGCGGCCGGTTCGTCCTCGCCGGTGTGGGACCTGCAGTGCTGGCCGACTTGCTGGGCGAGCCGCCGCCCGCGGTGGCGCCCGGCGCCCAGATCAAGGTCAACATGGTGCTGCGCCGGCTCCCCCGCCTCCGGGACGCCGATGTCCGTCCGGAACAGGCGTTCGGCGGGACGTTCCACGTCAACCAGACCTGGTCCCAGCTCGACGCCGGATATACGGAAGCGCAGGCCGGCCGCATCCCGGATCCGGTGCCGTGTGAGGCGTACTGCCACTCGCTCACAGACCCGAGCATCGTCGGCGTCGAGGCAGCGGGTGTGCAGACCATGACGGTGTTCGGTTTGCACGCCCCGCACTCTGTGTTCGGCGCCGCGGATCCCGCCGACTCGCGCCAACGACTGACCGACGTGGTGCTTGAGTCGCTGAATTCCGTTCTGGCCGAACCTGTTCAAGATGTGCTACTCGCCGACGCGGACGGCCGTCCCTGCCTGGAGACGACGACGACCGTGGATCTCGAACGAACGCTGGCGATGACCGCGGGCAACATCTTTCATGGTGCGCTGGCGTGGCCGTTCGTTGATGACGACGAGCCGCTGGACACACCGGCGCGTCAGTGGGGAGTCGCCACCAAGCACCCGCGGATCATGCTGTGCGGCTCCGCCGCGCGCCGCGGGGGCGGCGTGTCTGGCGTTGGCGGCCACAACGCCGCGATGGCGGTGCTCACCACCCTGCGCGAGCAGACGCAAAAGCCCCCGGATCCGGTCTGATCCGGTCGGTGTCAAGCTGCTTGGAGTCGTTCGGAGTCGGGGAGGTTGATGCCAACGGTGTCGGCGGGGCTTGGTGTTC
>NZ_LZKQ01000223.1 GCF_001668675.1 Mycobacterium asiaticum
CGCGAGGAGGTGCTGAACTCGCTGCGCAAGCTGGGCTTCGGTCCCGCGGACCTGCGCGCGATCGTGCTCACGCACGCCCATATCGACCACTTCGGCACCGCAATCTGGTTCGCCCGCGAGCACGGCACACCGGTGTACTGCCACGCCGAGGAGGTGGGCCACGCCAAGCGCGAATACCTGGAACAGGTGTCGGTGGCCGATCTCGCACTTCGGCTCTGGCGTCCTCGCTGGGCGGTGTGGACCGCTCACGTGGTGCGCAGCGGCGGGCTTGTCCGTGACGGAATTCCGACCGCGCAGCCGTTGACCCCGGACATCGCGGCCAGCCTGCCTGGGCGTCCGAGGCCAGTTTTCAGTCCCGGGCACACCCATGGGCATTGCTCGTATCTGGTCGACGGCGTGCTCGCCAGCGGCGACGCCCTGGTCACCGGACATCCGCTGATCCGCCACGACGGGCCGCAACTGCTGCCGGCGATCTTCAGCCACAGCCAGGAGGACTGCATCCGCACACTGTCGGCGCTGGCGCTGCTGGACACCGAGATCCTGGCGCCGGGGCATGGTCCCTTGTGGCGCGGGCCCATCCGCGAAGCGACCGAGGCGGCCCTGAAGAAAGCCCGCTAGCTCACCAGGCCCAGGTGCTCGCGCAGCGTCGCGCCGGTGTACTCGGTGCGGTACGCGCCCCGCTCCTGTAGTAGCGGCACCACCCGGTCGACGAACTCATCGAGGCCGTGGGGCGTGAGGTGCGGAACCAGGATGAACCCGTCGCAGGCGTCGGCCTGGATGTAGCGGTCCATCTCATCGGCGATGTGGGCGGCGGTGCCGACGAACTGCTGCCTGCTGGTCACCGCGATGACCAACTCGCGGATCGATAGCCCCTCCGCCTCGGCGCGTTCCCGGAAACGCCGGGCCACCGCGACCGGATCGCCGTGGCGGACCCGGCCCTGGGTGATGTCGCTGTCGACGACCGGGTCGAAATCGGGCAGCGGGCCGTCGGGATCGAAGCCGGTGAGCTCGCGACCCCACACCTGCTCGAGCATCGTGATCGCGGTCGCGCCGCTGACCTGCTGATAACGGACGTGGCGCGCCTTGTCCTGGGCCTCCTCGTCGGTGTCCCCCAGCACAAACGTCGCGGCGGGAAAAACCTTGACCTGTTCGGGATCTCGGCCGGCCGCCCGCACACGGCCCTTGACGTCGGCGTAGTACCGGCGGCCGTCCTCCAACGACCCGTGCAGGGTGAACAACGCGTCGGCATACCGAGCACCGAACGCGCGGCCCTCGTCAGAGTCGCCGGCTTGGAGCAGTACCGGGTGGCCCTGTGGCCCAGTGGGTAGCGTCGCGAAGCCGCGCACGTCGAATTGTTCGCCGGAGTGGTCAACACTGCGGATGCCCTCCGGATTGACATAGACGCGGGTGCTGCGGTCGGCAACGACGGCGTCGGGTGCCCAACTGTCCCAGAATTTCCGCGCGACGGTGACGAATTCCTCGGCCCGCCGGTAGCGGTCGGCATGCTGTAGGAAGCCGCCGCGCCGGAAGTTCGCGCCGGTGAACGCATCCGACGAGGTGACGATGTTCCAGCCGGCGCGCCCTTCCGACAGGTGGTCGAGCGTGGCGAATTGCCTTGCCACTTCGAACGGTTCGTTGAAGGTGGTGTTGATGGTCCCGGTGAGACCGATCCGGTCGGTGACTGCGGCCAGCGCCGCCAGCACGGTAAAGGTGTCCGGCCGGCCGACGACATCCAGGTCATGGATGCGCCCGCGGTGCTCGCGCAGCCGCAGGCCTTCGGCGAGGAACAAAAAATCGAACAACCCGCGTTCGGCCGCGCGGGTGAGGTGGACGAAGGAGTCGAACTCGATCTGGCTGCCGGCGGTGGGGTCGGTCCACACCGTCGTGTTGTTGACGCCGGGGAAGTGAGCCGCCAGGTGAATAGGCTTGCGACTCACGGGGTTATCCCCCACCTCCGGGCAATCAGTTCATGCGATCGCAGGCGGTCCTCGTGGCGGTGAGTGACCGAGGTGACGACGAGTTCGTCGGCACCGGTGATCCGTTGCAGGGCCTGCAGACGTTCGGCGACCTCGTCGGGGTTGCCGACGAATTGCGTTGCGATGCGGTCTTTTACCACAGCGAGCTGTTCTTCGGTGAGCGGTCCGCACCCATCGGGGTCGGGATAGGGCATTGCGCCGACGCCGGTTCGGATCGAGTAGACCCAGTGCCCGTAGCCTGCGGCAAGGCGCTGGGCGGTGGCGGTATCGTCGGCCACCACGATGTCGGCCGAGACCACCACGTAGGGGCGCTCCAAAGCGGCCGACGGCACGAAGTTTTGCCGGTACGCTTCGACGGCTTCCAGCGCCGTAGCGGGGGTGATGTGGTAGCTGGCGACAAAGGGCAGTCCCAGCGCGCCGGCCACCCGGGCGCTTTGTCCCCGGCTGCTGCCAAAGACCCACGGCCGCAAGCCCGAATGCTCGCCCGGTACCGCGTGGACGTCGAACTCCCCCGCGTGGTAGGTGCCCTCAAGGAAGGCGAGGATGTCACGCACCTGTTCGTTGAAGTCCGGCGAGATCGCCTCGGGTTGCTGCAGGATGGCCATGGTGGCCTGTAGCCGTTCGAGGTCGAGCAACCCGCGCAGATCGAACGGGGTTGGCACCACCACTCCGTCGACCTCATGCCATTGTCGCGGCGGGCGGGGGTCTCTGGGCGGCTTAGGTTTGCGCTCGTCTGAACGGCGCTGTCCAGACCGGCCCACGCCCAGATCGATCCGCCCAGGGTAGAAGGCGTCGAGCATGCCGAAGTTCTCGACGACGGCAATTGCGGTGGTGTAGCCCAGCTGGACCGCGGCCGCGCCGACCCGAATTCGGTTGGTGGCGGCGGCGATCTGGCCGATCAGCACCGCCGGTGACGAACTGGCGACGCCGACGAAGTGATGCTCGGCCACCCAGTAGCGTTTGAAGCCCCACTGCTCGGCCCGCTGCGCCAGATCAATGGTGTTACGCAACGCGGTGGGCGCGTCGCTGCCGGCGCTGATGGGCGCCAGGTCCAGGATTGACAACGGGATCATCGGTTCACCGCCACATATCGATTGGGTGCCAACGGCAATTCGAGCCGCTCGCGCAGCGTCTCGGATTCTCGGTACCGGGTACGGAATTGGCCGACACGTTGCAACAGCGGCACAACCTCGTCGGCGATCACCGGAAGATCGGTGGCGTGCACGGCCGGACGCAGACGCGCCCCGTCGAAGCCGACGCGCTGCCAGCCAAGCAGCAGGTCCACCAGTTCGGTCGGGGTGCCGGTCCATACCCAGGTGTCGGAGCGGAAGTCGTCCTGCCCGTGGAACGAAACCACAATGTCGGCAAACACTTTCAGGTGCTGGCTGATGCCGCGCACTTCGCCGAGGATGTCGCTCGCACCGGCTTCGTCGGCGGGCGTGACGAAAACCAGGTCAGAGGTTTCGGCTGCAAAGTAATAGACGGGTGTGGCGTGGGCGAGGGCGGCCACCACCGGTTGACCTTGCGGCGGCCGCGGCGTGATGGACGGCCCCTTGACGCAGAAGTACTTTCCGGCGAAATCGATATAGTGGAGCTTGTCCCGGTCGATGTATCGTCCGGTGGCGACGTCGCGAATCACCGCGTCGTCCTCCCAGCTGTCCCACAACCTGCGCACCACGTCGACGAATTCGACCGCCTCGTCGAACAATTCGGCGGGGTTGACCGTCCGGCGCCCGAACAGGGCCGCCTCGTGAGCGGTGCCGCTGACGCGGGGCTGCCAGCCCGCTCGGCCGTGCGATACGAAGTCAAGCGTGGCAATGGCTTTGGAGACATGGAAGGGTTCGGTATGAGTGACCGTGGCCACCGGGATCAGCCCGATATGCCGGGTGAGCGGCGCGATACGTGCGGCGGTCAGCACCGCGTCCCCACGCCCGGTCAGTCGGTCCGGATGTATCCGGGAGCTGCGACCAATCTGCGGCATCAGGGAGTCGTCGATGGTGAGGAAGTCCAGCAGCCCGCGTTCGGCGGTGACCGCCAGATCGGCCCAGTAGTTTCCGCTGAGCACCGAGCGGGTCTCGGCCGTCAGCGCCCATGCGTGGGTGTGCCAGCCATACCCGTCGAGGGCCACGCCCAGATGAAACGTCATGTCCGTTCCTGTGCCAGGGTTTTCAGGAAAGCCACCGGGAACACGGGGCCGCGGGCGGGCAGCGGTTCGGCCAGCCGCGTATAGCCGGTGGCCTGGTAGAGCTCTTCGGCTTCGGGCTGACGATCACCGGTTATCAGGTACACCCTGGTGTAACCGCGGGCAGCGATCTGCGATTCCAGTGCCGCCAGGAGCGCCGTTGCATAGCCGCGACGGCGGTGGTCACGGTGGGTCCATATCCGCTTGAGCTCGGCCGTCTCGGCGTCGAATCGGCAGAATGCGCCGCCGGTCACCGGCTCCCCGTCGACGACACCGATCAACATACCCCCGTGCGGCTCGGCGAACTCACCGTCCGGGCCGTCGACGAGCCACGCCAGATACCTGGCCGGCTCGCCGCCGTAGCGCTCCGCGTACTCGTCGGCCAGCGCCACGAGTAGGGGCGCAGCCAGTGGATCCTGCAATGCCGTCGGGACGAAGCGCAGCCGATCCCGGTTAGCGGCTGTCACGTAACCCGTTCCCGTCAGCTCTTGCGGCCAGGGTCGCGGTGACGAATCGAGGCGTGATCGCCATGTCGTGCGAACTGACCGGCCGCCGGCCGCCCAACCCGGTGACGGTCAGTAGGTCAACCAGCGTCCGGTCGGTGGCCTGCCACCCGTGCGCCGCCAAATATTCAGAGACCGAACGGAATTCGGCTTCGTAGGTGATTTTGGTCAGGTCGATGTCCAGCCCCTGCTCGCGCCAGGCGTCGATAAAGGCCCGTCCCTCCTCCAGCTGCTCCGGGGTCCACGGCAGGTGATCGGCGGCAAACCAGCTGCCGGGCGCGCTCATCGAGGTGATGTCGCGCAGTAGCCGATCCTGCGCATCCGGCGGCAGGTACCCGACGAGCAGGTTCTCGGCGACCCAGACGGTGCGCTGGGCCGGGTCGAATCCGACTCGACGCAACGCTGTCAACCAGTCGCCCCGGAGATCGACGCCGAGCGCGAACCGGTGCGCGGTCAGCTTGGCGCCGACCTGGTGCAGCACTTGCTCCTTGAAGTCCACCACCGTCGACCGATCGATCTCGTAGAACCTCATCCCGGGCGGCCACCACAACCGAAACGCCCGAGTGTCCAGGCCGCATCCCAGGTTCACCACCTGCCGGATACCGGCCCGCGCAGCGCTGGTCAGCAGCTCGTCCAGGAACCGACCGTGCACGGCGAGGACATTTATCATGCCCGTCATCGTGGGATCGTCGCCGCCGTCGGTCGCATAACGGTCGTCCTCGATGACCCGGATGAAGAAATCCACGCCGGCCGCCCGCACTAACGGTTCGGCAAAGGGATCGTCAAGCAGGCCCTTATTGGTGCCAACCGCCCTGGCGACCGCGCCGAAGGTGGCCGTCATGCCGACGCCGGTAGCCAGATCCCAGGTGTCGCCGTCCTCGCGTACCAAACCGGCGGACCTTTCAGCCGTCCGAACGTCGCCGCGCGGCCAGTTCGACCGCCGCGCGCCAGCCGAGCAGGAACACCGCTGTCACCGTCGACGCCACCGCGATGAACGCCACCGCCACGCTGGCCGAACTCGCTTTCCGCAACAGCATGCCGACCAGCACGGTCGATACCCACACGATCACCCCGGTCGGCGCCACCGCCGTCGGCCGGCGCCAGCCCCGCGACAAGAGCCAGCCCACCGCCGTACCGGTCAGAAACGGCCAGGCCGTCGTCGCGAGGCCGCTGGCCGTGACGCCTTCGTCGTGGCTGCGGCGTCCCAGCGCGCAAAACACCAGAACGGCCACGACATCGGTTACCAGCCAGCCCAGCCAGGCCGGCCCCCGCCGTGGTTGCATGCAGCGAGACTACCGGGCAAGGGCAGGATTGAGGCATGAGCACCGCTGCAAGTAACTCAACACTGCCCGCCTTCGATCCCTACGACCCACTCGGTCTGGAAGCGTCGTTGTCCGACGACGAGATCGCCGTGCGCGACACCGTGCGGGCATTCTGCGCCGAGCAGGTGATCCCGTATGTGGGCCAGTGGTTCGAGGACGGCGACCTGCCGGTGGCGCGCGATTTGGCCAAGCAGTTCGGTGCACTGGGGCTGCTGGGCATGCATCTGCACGGCTATGGATGCGGCGGCGCGTCCGCCGTGCACTATGGCCTGGCGTGCCTGGAGCTCGAAGCCGCCGATTCCGGCATCCGGTCGCTGGTGTCGGTGCAGGGCTCGCTGGCGATGTTCGCGATCTGGAATAACGGCTCCGAGGAGCAGAAGCAGCGGTGGTTGCCCGGCATGTCGGCGGGCGAGCTCATTGGTTGCTTCGGGCTGACCGAGCCCGACGTCGGATCCGACCCGGCCGCGATGAAGACGCGGGCCAGGCGCGACGGGTCGGACTGGGTGCTCAACGGACGCAAGATGTGGATCACCAATGGATCGATCGCCGACCTGGCTGTGGTGTGGGCCGCGACGGACGAGGGGATCCGGGGGTTCATCGTGCCGACCGAGACCCCCGGTTTCACGGCAAACACGATCCACCACAAGCTGTCGCTGCGGGCCTCAATCACCAGCGAATTGGTGCTCGACGACGTCCGCTTGCCCGCCGATGCTCTGCTGCCCGGGGCCACCGGCCTGAAGGGGCCGCTGGCGTGTCTGTCGGAGGCACGCTACGGAATCATCTGGGGATCGATGGGCGCGGCACGCTCAGCCTGGCAGTCCGCGCTCGAATACGCGACGCAACGCACTCAGTTCGGCCGCCCGATCGCCGGCTTCCAACTGACTCAGGCCAAGCTAGTCGACATGGCCGTCGAGTTGCACAAGGGCCAATTGCTGTCGCTGCATCTGGGCCGCCTCAAGGACGGGGTTGGCCTGCGTCCGGACCAGGTCAGCTTCGGCAAGCTCAACAACACCCGGGAGGCGATAGAGATCTGTCGCACCGCGCGAACCATATTGGGCGGCAACGGCATATCGCTGGAATACCCGGTCATCCGGCACATGGTCAATTTGGAGTCGGTGCTCACCTACGAAGGAACCCCGGAGATGCACCAGTTGGTCCTCGGCCAAGCGTTCACCGGCGTAGCCGCCTTCCGGTAGCGCCCTCTGGCGGTTGCTGACGGCCGACGCGTACAAGAAGATGGGTGATGTTCGGAATCGGAGGTAACCGGTGAAAGTAATTGCAAGGCTGGTCATTGCCGTTGGGTTATCGGTCGCCCTGGCACCCGTCGCCGGTGCCGACCCCGCCGGTGAGTTGCCGCCGATGCCGTCCACCGGCAGCGGCCCGGTCGTCGGTGGCGGCGCCAATGCCGCCATCGGGCAACAGCTGTTCAGTTTCCACGATGCCAACGTGCAAGAGGTCGACGGTAACGATGCCGCTGGATTCATCACTGCCGCAGCGGGTCTCACCAACCGCGACCTCGCGACCGTTTTCCAGCCGCTGCAGCGGGCGCTCGGGTGTCAGACGAACAATGCGGGATTCGGTGCGCGTGCCTACCGCCGCAACGACGGGCAATGGGGCGGCGGAATGTTGGTGATCGCCAAGAGCAGCGTCAAGGACGTCGAAGCGCTGAAGGCGTGCGCGAAGAACAGTTGGCGCCGGGCCACGGTGGGCACGCCGACGTCCATGTGCAACAGCGGGTGGAGCTACCCGCCGTACAGCGATACCCGCCGCGGCGAGGGCTATTTCGTCCTGCTGGCCGGAACCAACTCGGACTTCTGCGGTCCGCCGAATGCCAACTTCCGGAGCACCGCGAGTTCTTGGCCCACCTAGAAGAAGTCTCTGGGCGGCTAGACTTCCGCAATGTTCTCGGAGACGCGCTATGCGCTAAACGGGGACTTACGCGTCGCCTATCGCGCGTCGAGCGCAGGTCCACGCGACATAGTGTTCGTCCCAAACTGGTTCACCTGCTGCGAGCATTTCCCGGAGCTACCGTCCATTCAGGGCTGGGTTGAGGCGATGTCATCACTTGGCCGGCTGATCTTCTTCGACCAGCTGGGCACCGGAGTGTCGGACCCGGTCACACCGGGTGCGCTGCCGACCTTGGAGCAATGGGCCGACAGCATCACCGCGGTATTGGACGATCTCGGCAGCCCCGAGGCGGTCCTTGTCGCGATCGACGGAGCGTTGGCGCCAGCGGCGCTGTTCGCCGCGACACATCCGTCCCGTACCAGCGCACTGGTCTTGCTCGAAAGTTATGCGGTCCCGCTTTCGGAACGCACGGGGCTGGATCCCAGGGAAGTGCTCGACGCCATGACGGGGATGTGGGGCACGGGTGAGTTCAACCATGTGCTCAATCCGGACATGCCGTGGAACGAAGAGATCCGGGCGGCGTGGGCACGCGAAGAACGACTGGCCGCAAGCCCGTGGACAGTCGCCCTCATGCTCCCCCTGGTGGCCGATATGGATGTGCGGCCGGTGCTTTCGACCGTCCGCGTGCCCACCCTCGTCGTGCAGCACAGCGAGGACCCGATGATCACACCCGCCATGGGCAGGGACGTCGCCGACCAGATATCGGGCGCCAAATACGTTGAACTGCCGGGCCGCAACATGTACCACTTCGTGGAACCGTGGCGTGATTCCTTCCGTTACATCGCCGAATTTCTGACCGGCGAGCAGACTGAGGTCACCGATGATCGGGTTTTGGCGACGGTGTTGTTCACCGACATTGTGGATTCGACGCGTCGGGCCGCGGAGATGGGTGAT
>NZ_LZKQ01000224.1 GCF_001668675.1 Mycobacterium asiaticum
TGGCCGGCGCCGCCCGTACCGCCCGTGCCGCCGGTACCTCCGGTACCGCCCAGTCCGCCATTGCCCGGGGGCCCAAACAGCATCCCGGAGGCGCCACCTGCACCTCCCGCGCCGGCGGCACCGGTGGTGGTGGCAGGGGCGGTACCGGCGGCACCGGCGGCGTTGGCGGCACCGGCGGCGGCGCCCTCGAACTTGACGGGTTGAGCATCTGGTTGGCGGGAGGAGGCGGCCATGGCGGGGGCGGCGGCGCCGGTGCCACCGCATCTAACGGCATAGGCGGATTAGGCGGTGCCGGCGGCGGCGGCGGTGGCGGTGGTGTCACGGATCAAGGCCTCGCCTATGGTGGCGGCGGCGGTGGCGGTGGCGGAGCCGCCTCTGCGACAGGTGCGGCTGGAACGGGCGGTCTGGGCGGTTGGGCCTCCTGCGTCGCACCCGATGTCGGCTTGGGTGGCAACCCCGGCATCGGCGGAGCTGGCACGGGCGGCGGGGGCGGCGGTGGCGCCATGGCGATCAACGGTGGTTTCCTTGGGGCGGGCGTCCTCAACGGTGGGGCCGGCACCGACGGTGCCGCCGGCGGGGCCGCCGGGGCTCCAGGGAATGTTTTTGATAACAACATGGGAGGCGACGGCGGCAGGGGCGGCACCGTAGGCCGCGGCGGCATTGGTGGTGAAGGCGGTACCGGCACCACATGGTTTGGCGGGGGCATCGGGCTCGACGGTAAATCCTTATAGCGAGTGACCCGGCGGTCCCGACTTCTTGGCCACCTGGCCCATCCCAATCACACGCTGATGCGCAGTCAGCCACCGACAGCTTAGGGTTCAGCCGAAGTCATCAGGCTATGCGGACCACGGCTTGTTCGAAGTACTGATTATATGCGAGATAGACGGGTTTCTTTCCGGTCGCGCCCAAGAACTCCTGAAAAGCCTTAAACTCATGTGACTCAGCTTCGGGGTAATTATAAAACTCGTCAAACACGATCACTGTGCCCGATACAATATTGTCAGCAAGCTGATCGAAAATTTCTTTTGTTGAAGAATATATGTCACAATCGACATGCAGGAAGGCAATAGGGTCAGATTTTAAAACCTGGTCTTTGAAGTGCGGAAGCGTATCGCTAAACAGGCCTTTTATCAGGGAGACGTTGTGAAGAACCGGCGGCATCCATCCCTCGGCGACCACCCGAAAAGATCCGCGGGGAAAGGTGAGGTCAGTGCGAGTCCAGTCGTCCGGCAGCCCCTCGAACGAATCAAAACCCCAGATACGCTGCTCCGGATTCAGCGCGGCAATAAAGTTGATTGTTTTACCCGTACACACACCCATCTCCAGGAAAGCTCCGCGCAGCGTGACATGATCGGACCCGTACTTCAGCAGTGCCGCGTCTGTGTTCAGAGCCTCCGCATCTCTGAAGTGAGTTGTCACGAACGCCCGCGCCGTCGGTGAATCCCGATAATCCTTATCCATCGGGTAGAAATTAAGGACCTGCCGTCCGCTATGCCATTCTTCGCTGGCGACTGGCATTTTCACTATCCGATCCCAGTCGTACCCGGTGGTATGGGTGTGATCCGACGTCATCGACGGTCTCTTTTCGCGTCAACCCAAAATGGTATCGACGAACTATACGGCATAGTTTCAGATCTGGTTAGCCGATTTCAGCCGATGCCATCTCCGGGACATCGGGTCGTGCACCCAGAGTCGGTCGTGGCGACGAGCCGCTTCCCAGTCATCCAAACTGCCCGAATTTGTCAGCCAGCACTTCGTCTGCCCAAGCGACGATTTGGGGTACGAGCTGCTTCCAGTTCGCCCAGACCGACTCTCCGCGGTCGCGGCTGGCCTCGAGCCGTTCGAGGAATTCCCGGTCGCCCCAAACGGGATCGACAAGATGTGCATTCTGCAGGTTCGCGGCTAGGCGTTCCGACGTCGCGCGGGTGTGATAGTAATCGCTTGCACCGCTGCGGAATACGAGTATGGGAACAGTGATCGCTGCGGCTTCCTCATCCGAAAGCCCCGCCACCAGCGGGTTGCCGCACGCGCAGTAAGCGTGCGCCCAGCGTTCCATCGTTTCTATGAATTGGTGCTTATCCTGCGCAAGGAATCGGCCGCGGTTACGCGGGTTGCGTTCGATGACTTCGGCCCACGTGGGAAGTGCGGCTACATCGGCCATGGTTCCGTTCCACGCTGCCCGGATCGAGGGGAAGTTATACACCTCGGCCAGCGACATACTGCCGAACGCTCCGCCGCTGACCCACCACATCACAACGGCACGAGCGATTTCGGGGTGTCGCGCCGCCGCGAGTAATGAGATCCGCGCCCCTCCGGAGCCGCCGACCAACACCGTCGGTCCGAGGCCCAAATCTATGATGAGCCGAGCGAGCGAGTCCGCCTGCATCACCGACTCCGAGCTGCCTTCGAAACACACCGCTGAGGCGCCACAGTTGAGTCGATCATAAATCACTACTTGCTTACCCCGATCAGCGAGCGCTTCGGCCATCTCGCGAACTCCCCCAGCATCCTTGCTGAAGCGGCCGCCACCGGTAAGTATGTATGGCTCACCTTCGCCGACGATCTCATAAGCGATCTCAAATTCACCTTGTTGCATGACTGGCATAACTACCTTCTCCGACAACATAATTGGTTGTTATAGCTGTTCTTCCCGGAGCAGCTCATCAATCAGCATGCACGTTCGGTGACAAAGGAATTGACCTCGAGAAACTGGTACTGCATCCCGTTCGCGAAGAAGTTCGGCGATGCCTCCCGGTCAGTGCGCCAGTGCGCAGGCGCCTCGTCGCGATTGTTGGAACTAAGCACGCTTCCCCGAACGACGTTTCGAAGTGCGAACGCGTTCTCGGGCATATGGTTTGACACTCTTCACAGCGCGATGGGGACGCTGGCCGGACCGCGCACTGAGCTGGTGTGGACGTACTCGATGTTGGCCTCGTCGATGCGCCATTGAGGGAAGCGCTTTAACGTCTCCTCCAGCGCCACCCGGGCCTCCAGTCGGGCCAGCGCCGCACCCAGACAGAAGTGCGAGCCGTGTCCGAAGCTGACGTGGCGGATCCCGGTTCGCGTCACGTCGAAGACGTCCGGGCGCTCGTACTGACGCTCGTCGCGCCCCGCCGAGCCGGTCAGCAGGATCACCTTCGCTCCGGCCGGAATCACCGTGTCGTGGTAGGTGGTGTCGCGCAGGGCGAAACGCCCCTGGACCGGGGACGGCGCGTCGTATCGCAACAATTCCTCCACCGCGCCGCCGATCAATCCGGGATCCGCCACCAACTTCGCTCGCTGCTCCGGATTGCGCGCTAGGGTCAGTGCCGCCCAGCCGAGAAGTCTGGCGACCGTCTCGTTGCCCGCGACGTTGATCATTGCGATGAACATCAACAGTTCGCCGTCATCCAGCCGGCGTGGTTGCGCGTCGGGCAAGACGACGTCGGAATTCATCAGATCACTGACAATGTCCGTCGTACTGTGTTGGCGGCGCAGTTCGATCTGCTGTTGGTAATAGCCATAGAGCTTCACCGAGGCCTCCATGCCCGCGGCGCTGAGTTCCGTGCTCCCTTCCTCGCGATGCAGTTGCGCGTCCGACCACTCACGCAGGTTGTCGTGGTCCTCCTCGGGGAAGCCGAGGAGCGAGCTGATCACCATCACCGGCAACTTGGCGGAGAAATTCTGAACGTAGTCGAATCCGCCGGTGCCGACGTATCGATCCAGATAGCCCTTGCACAATTGGCGGATGTGGTCCTCCAGCTGAGCAATCCGGCTACGAAAGAACGTGCGGTTGACCATCTTCCGCAGGCAGGTGTGGTCCGGAGGGTCCATCATGATCATCGGCTGGGGCGCGGGCAAAGGTTCTTCGCTGATCGTGTCGAGGATGATGCCGTGCTTCGACGAGAAAGATTCGGTGTCCAGCGATGCCGTCATCACATCGTCGAACCGGCTGAGGGCGTAGAAGTCGTATTCCTGGTTGTAGTAAACAGGCGCTTCGTCACGCAACCGTTTCCACACCGCATAGGGGTCCTTATGCAGAGCCCGGTCGTACGGGTCCCAGCGCAAGTCCGTCGTTGTCATCGACACCACCCTCCGTGTGGAACACTATTACAAAGAATGTTAGATTGCACTGCCGTGCACTAGCATCCTCGGGAACCCGGCCGACGTAGAAGAACTTGCGGCGAAGATCGCCAAGGCGCACGTCCCGATCAATTGCTGACGGTCCATTCCCTGCCCCCGGGCCGGCCCGGCGATCCGAACAGCGACGACGACTGGTTCGTCACCGACTGGATGGACACCACCCGAGCCCAAGAAGCGTTGCAGTTCCAGCATCATTCGTGGCCCGACCTGCAGGCGGAATTGGCGGAGAAGTACCGGCTGTTGCGCTACCCGGGCCGGCTCATCGCCCCAATCGTGCGACTGGCCATGGCGCGACGGTCGCCGTACCGGAAGGCACCCGGTCAGTACGCCGACCCATGGGGGAAAATACGCGCGAAACTTGGCGAGCCGTTATGGGATCGACCCAAAGAGATTCCGACGGGGTAAATTTCGCGGCAACCCCAGTTCGGTCATCATGCGCGGGCCGGAATCGCAGGTGTGAGAAAGGAGGCCTTCATGCGAGTGCCTCGTGCCGTCGCGAACTTCAATCGCCGAGTCACCAATCCCGTGGCTCGCTCGATCACACCGTGGCTGCCGTGCCTGGGGACGCTCGAGCACGTCGGGCGCAAGTCAGGCAGGCACTATCGAACGCCTCTCTTGGTATTCCCGACACGGGACGGCTTTGTCATCCTGATCGGCTACGGCCCTCAAACGGACTGGCTCAAGAACGTATTGGCCGGCGGACCGACGGTACTGCACAAGCGGGGCAAAACTGTCGCATTGGCCAACCCACGGATCGTCAAAAAGGCTGAGGCCGCACCCCTCGTCAAACCGGCCCCGCGGCTGTTCTACCGGCTGTTCCCTTACAACGAAGCGGCATTGGTGCTGACGAGAATCGGTTAGATTGCCTGACGCCGTCACCGGGCTACACGAGCTAGATGAACGCAGGCATAGATTCCCAGCCCCGGACAGCCGACGCTGACGATAAATGTGCGTTCTGGGTGTCGATGTCCCATTCGGGGAAGCGCTTGAGGATTTCCTCGAGTGCGATTCGTGCCTCTAGCCTGGCGAGTGCCGCTCCTAGGCAGAAGTGAGCTCCCACGCTGAATGCCAAGTGTTGACGCGGCTGGCGATGAATGTCGAACGTGTCTCCGTCAGGCGGGAATTGGCGATGGTCACGGCAAGCTGATGCGATCAGCGGCATCATGACGCTGCCTTCGGGCACCGTGCGGCCGTACCACTCAGTATCACGGGTGACGTAGCGGGCGAGGTGCGGTACGGGGGGTTCATAGCGCAGCAGTTCCTCGATCGTCTGTGGAATCAACCGATGATTGGCCGCGATTTCACCGCGCTGGTCGGGATGGTCGGCGAGAACCTTTCCTGCCCAGCCGAGCAGTCGGGTGGTGGTCTCGTTGCCTGCGGAGGCGACGAGACCGATGTAAAGCAGGATTTCGTCGCGGGTCAACTTTCGGCGGACTCCTGCCTCGTCGTCGAACTCGACGTTGAGGAGTTCAGTTGTGATGTCGTCGGAGGGGTGTTCGGCGCGCCAGTCGAGATAAGCGGCGAACACCTCGTCGTAGCGGACGCCTTCCGAGGCCAGGGCCATGGGTTGGCCGGCCTCGGTGAGCAACGCGGCATTCGAGCGTTCCCGGACATGTTCTTGGTCGTGTTCGGGAATGCCGACCAGCATTCCGATGACTCTCATCGGCATCTGAGCGCCGAGGTCGGCGATGAAATCGAAACGTCCGGTTCCGACGAGAGGGTCGAGACATTGTGCGCAAAACCCGCGAATCTTGTCCTCGAGTTCGGCGATCTTGCGGGGAGTGAACATCCGCGCGAGCAATTTGCGATGGATGTCATGAACCGGCGGGTCTTCGAAAACGATGATGCCGGGGGGTATCTCGATGTTGGCCTTGATCACTTCGAGGATCATTCCGCGGGCTGAACTGAAGGTGCCGGTGTCGACAAGCGCGCGACTCACGTCCTGGAAACGACTGAGCGCATAAAAATCGTATTGCTCGTTGTAGTACAGCGGCGACTTCTCGCGCAGCCGCCGGAACACTGGATAGGGATCGGCAAGAAGCTCCACATCGTAGGGGTCGTACCGAATGTCGTGGACCTCACTTACGGGCATTGCCCCTCCTGCCGGTGCAGTGGAACCTGCCGCGATTCCTTGAGTAATCACAGCAGACCTAGCGCCGACTGACAAGACAAATCAGACCGATATGTTGCGTCATCGTTGACTATTGCGGATTCAGGCGGTGTGATGAAGGGCGGGTACTGTGGGCAGTCGCGTGCTATTACTGGGATTTCGCACGGTGTGGCATGTGTGAAGCCAAGGCTTGTCGTTGACCTCGGCTTCAACTCGCAATACTTTTAGCCTCACGTTGTCACGTCGAACGGAACCGGAGCACGATGATGGGCCTTATCCATGCGTAGCCATGGGTGGTCGGGCCGCACGCCGGCCTCCGATGAGGAAGCCGTAAACAGGATTCTAGACGCGGTTGACTCCTTGGTTGCCCAAGGCGGATCGGCCATCCGTGTCAGCGACTTGGCCCGCGTTCTGGGAGTGAGCCGCCAGACCATCTACCGTTACTTTTCTGGCGCTGAAGCGCTAGTGGTCGGCAGCCAGATGCGTTCGGCTAACGGCTTTCTCGATCGTTTAGCCGATCACCTGCGGGGGTGGACAAATCCGGCGGCTGCCGTCGTCGAGGGCGTAGCATTTGCGGCCGAGGAGTTCGCCGACGACCCGCTGATGGCGCGCGTCCTAGAGGCACGGTTACCGGGTGGCACGTCGGCCTCGTTCACCGCTGGTGCGGCATTTGGCCTCGGACGAGAAATGTTCCGACGATATGACGTCGACTGGGCCGCCCATGGCTTCGACCAGGCTGCGATGGACGACCTCATCGAACTCGCTGTACGCACACTCCAGTCGGTTCTGCTCGATCCTCCCGAGCGGCCACTCAACCCAGTGGCACTTCGCAGTCTCTTGGGCAGATGGCTTGGCCCGGCCGTCCTCTACCACCAGCTGACCCGCGACATCGATGCACTAACCGCTCTCACGCAGGCCAGCCAACTGGCTTCCAGCGTTCGCGGATCAGTCAAATTGGCGTGACCAGCGCGCATCCAGCCACCCGGGGCCAACTAACCCCCACCCGCTACGCCGCCGCCCGTACCCACCGATGAACGGCTCTCGTTCACAATGGAGCAGTTCATGGGGTCCGGCCACACCACATCGGTGGCGGCCGGCGAACTATGCCGGCCGTCCTTGCAGGAAACGCTACGTTTCGATTACCAAATCTGACCGGAAAAGGCTGTCGTCGGAACGCCAGTCCTCGAGGAGCTTCTCAAATGCGTAGTAGCCCAAGCCATACAGCTCGCCGGAATAGGTCCTCGGACGCAGCTCGCCCTGTTCGTTGGTGATCTCCTGCCCGTCGTTGTTGAAGTAGCCCGGCGTACATTCTCGAACGAATGCCGAGGTATCTATCGCTACCTCACGAACATGTCTCACATAGGCGTCCTGCGCTTCGAGGCTAGGTTCTACGACACTCGCGCCGCGCTGCAATGCCCTACTGACGATCCACGCGATATGACGACCCTGATTGTTGAAGGTCTCGGTGGTCGACGCGTTGAAACCCCCCTGGAAGAAGCCGACGTAGAACTGGTTGGGGAATCCGTGTGTCATCACGCCGTGCAGAGTCCGGAACTCGTGCGCCCACTGATCGTAAAGAGACCGGCCACCACGACCAGATACCTTGTCGATTCCCCATCTCCGCTGAAGATCGCTGCTCACCTCGAAGCCGCTCGCAAAGATCAAGCAGTCAATGTCGTACTCATTGGACTCGTGGAGGAATCCGCGGCTGGTAATGCGCTCGATGCCGCGCGTCCGCGAGACGTCGAGGAGCTTGACGTTAGGTCTGTTGAAAACGGGATAGAACTCGTCGCTGGAGGCGGGACGCTTGCACATGTGGCGATACCAGGGCTTCAGAATCGCCGCCGTCTCTTTGTCTTTCACCGTCGCGTCGACACGACGGCGTAACCGCTCCATCACTCGATAGTCCATCACCTCGCGCCTGGCGAGAAAGTCCTCCGGAGACTGCGGCCATCCTGTCAGATCAAATTCTGCCGAGAGATTACGATTGATCTCCGTCCAGATGTCACAGATTCCGTCGGGTTCACCGGGCATCAAACCGTCAATCGCCGCCCGATGAAAGTTCACTTGGCGTTCGCGCTGCCAACCAGGCTGCAACGAAGCCAGCCATGCTGGATCTGTCGGCGTGTTGTGGCGCTCATCGACCGTAGATGCCGTTCGCTGAAGCACGTACAACCGCTCGGCGTACCGAGCCAAGAACGGCACCGCCTGGATGGCAGAGGCTCCGGTGCCGACAATCGCGACGCGTTTGTCGGCTAGCTTGGCGAGCACCGGCTCTTCTTGACTGCCACCGGTGTACTCGTAATCCCAACGGGCGGTGTGAAACATCTTGCCCCGGAAGTCATCGAGGCCTGCCACCCGCGGAATCTTCGGCGTGTTGATCGGCCCAAGCGCCATCACCACGAAGCGCGCCCGCAGGTCATCGCCGCGGTCGGTTCCGATGTGCCAGCGTTTGATTGATTCGTCCCAACTCAACGCATTGACACAAGTGTGAAACAGCGCACCGCGGTAGAGATCGAATTTCGTTGCGACACTTTGGCAGTACTGGCGAATTTCAAGACCGTCCGCGAATTTTTTCGTCGGGATGAACCCCGTCTCTTCCAAAAGAGGCAGATAGCAGTAGGAGTCGTTGTCGCATGAGAGCCCGGGATATCGGTTCCAGTACCACACGCCACCAAAGTCGCCTGCCTGCTCGATGATGCGAATTTCGTCGACGCCCGCCATGCGCATGTGGTACCCGGCCAATATGCCGGCCCAACCGCCGCCGAGGATGGCGACCTCGACATCGTCACTCAACGGATCACGGGAGATTCGAGGCATGTGTGGATCACTGAAGTCGAGCGCGCGCGTTCCCTCAGGGGCCGGCGTGTACTGCTCCTGCCCGTCGGGGCGGAGGCGGCGATCCCGCTCTTCCCGGTACTTTTCCCGAAGGTCCGCGATATCAACGTCCTTCGGATCAGGCAGCTGCGTGGGTTCACATGTCATCGCTACTGCCTCCGGGAGCCGTCGTAAAGGTCAACGGAAGGCTTTCCATCGCTAACAGCGCCGCATTAGGTATGTAACGGATCTCCTCTGCCGGGATCGCCAGACTGAGGTTGCGCAGGCGCCGCGCCGTCTGCTGCGCGGCGACGAGCAACTGCATTCGTGCGAGCGAGACGCCTAGACACAGGTGCACACCCGCACCGAAGGTCATGCTCTTTCTGATGTTGGTACGGCTCGGATCGAACTCACGTGGGCACGCAAAAACTGCCTCGTCGTCGTTCGCAGACGCAAATAGCACAAGCAGATGCGCGCCCTTCGGCAGTTCGGTCCCGCCCAACGTCGCCGAACCGGTGGTAACCCGGGACAGGGCCCGCACAGGTGGATCCAGTCGCAAAAGTTCCTCGATGAACCGGCCCATCTGGGCATCGTCGTCGGCAGCAGCGTAGAAATGAGTCGCTATATCAGGGTCTGTCGAAACGTGGAAAAGGATATTGGTGAATGCCGTCGACATCGAATCATGGGTGTTGATGAGAAGCGCGCGAGCGGTGGCGACCAACTCTTCGAAACTCAGTGGCTCCTCGTCTTGCGTTGGGGCCGTGATGATGTCGGACAGCATGTCGTCCTCGGGCTCGGCCATGCGTCTGCGGACGAGCGCGATCAAGTAGTTTTGCATCTCGACCAGATCGTGTGCCGCGCGGATCATGTCTTCGCGCGTGTTCGCGAGGCTGAATTGCGACAAATACGCGCTCCCCCAACGCTTTATGGTGCTCATGTCGAGATCGGTGACCTGTAACTGCTGCATACTGAAGGCGATCGCCATTGGCAACGCGAGTTCATGTAGGCCATCCAACTTCCCTTGCCCGCGCTCGATACAGCCGTCGATCAACTTATCGACGATCTCTTGAAACTGCGGCGCAAGCGATTTCATCCGCTTTCTGCTGAAGGCCTGCGACAACAGGCGGCGCACCCGCGTGTGTCGTGGTGGGTCGATGTTGGCGACGTCGGGGAAGAATCCGCCGCCATCCCGTTTGAGTATGTCTTTCACCTCATCGAGGTGGCCGTGTGCCATCTGTTGGTAATAGCCGAGTTCCTGTGAGAACAGGACAGGATCACGAAGCACTTCAGTTAGGTCCTCGTGCCGTGACACCAGATACATTCCCAGATCCTCTTCGAAGTGAACCGGGTCTTGCTGGCGAAGCGCGCGGTAATAGGCGAACGGCTTCTCTTGAACAGCCGGATCTACGAATGACACTCCGTCGAGAGAATCCAGACTTTCGACGGTAACCGGGCACTCGGTTTCCACGTTCGACTCCTCTGTCGTCACAGGCTCTCCCCTCCGTCCATCACGTGTTGGCACCGACACTCGCTTGAGCGCGAGGCGACTGGTGTTTGCCGTCCCACGTGTCGGGACCAATTCCCCGTTGGCGCAAGTCAGCTTTGATAACACGCAGGGTCGCTTGAGTTTTCGGAAGTTCATCCACGAACTCGATGTAGCGAGGGACCATAAACCGGGTCATCCGGCTCTGCAGATCCTCATGAAGATCCTGCGCAGTGATGGTGGATCCGGGCCGCCGCACCGCGAACAGCAGCACCTCGTCTTCCACGCTGTCAGCCGGCACCGCAACTGCGGCACATTCGACGATCTCCGGGTTACGCAGTACATCGGCTTCCACCTCGAACGACGAGATGTTCTCGCCTCTGCGACGGATTGCGTCCTTGAAGCGGTCGATAAAGATGTAATCCCCGTCTGGCGTGCGAACGAGCGCATCCCCGGTATGGAACCATCCATTGCGCCACGCGGTTGCCGTCGCTGTGTCGTCGTTCAGGTAGCCCGCGTTCATCACCCACGGCACTCGAGAACGCACCACACACTCCCCCGCGGTTCCATCGGCGACTTCATAGTCGTTGGCATCCACGAGACGCACTTCGAAGCCCGGATAACCATCTCGCAGCCGGCCGACGGTCCGAGCGTTGGTCGGGTTCCAGCCCGACCTTATTGCCACGCCGCCCTCCGTGCTGTTGTAGACGGTGCAGACGCGGACGCCGAACTTAGCACTGAACTCTCGATAGTTCGAGCCGAGCGGTGCCATGAATAGATTCTTGAGAGTCGTTGGCCCCGAGGGAGCATTGTGATCACGCATTAGTACGTCTGCCATCGAGCCCACGAGCATGCCGGTCGTGACTTTGAATTTCACGACGTCATCCCAGAAACTCACCAAAGCAAACCGCGATCTCATGACAACCTGTCCGCCAACCATTGCCGCGTTGTACGGAATCGACTTCGAGCCGAAATGTGCGTGCGAGGTCGTGCAGTAGAAAATATCCGCGGACGTGAGGTCCTCGATCGGAAACGTCCCCGAATTGATCGAATGCAGTTGACCCCATGGCAACCTGACGGCTTTAGAGGGCCCGGTGGTTCCGGAAGTATAAGTGATACAAGCAATGTCGTGAAATTCCGGCACGCTGCTTCGATCACGACCGGCGGTTATGTCAACACTCACACTCGCTGCGCGGGTGATGCCTGGCAGAGACGAATTCTGTTGGGAAACGTATCCGTCTTCATCAAGCACAAGCACACGTTCGACAGTCCTTAAGTCTGCGCCGACGGCCTCGACGACGCTCACATACTGGGGGGCCACCACGAGTAACTGGGGAGCACAGTTGTTGACGGCGTATGCGAGCATGCGCCCACGAAATTCCGGATTGGTCGCCGCATCGATCGCGCCTATGCTGGCGAGACCCAGCCAGACGGCCACAGAATCCAGGCCTGCGTCGAGGATGGTGACAACGACGTCGCCGCGCTCAACACCGAGTGCTACGAAACGTGCCGCCCATTCTTCTACCGACGATTGCAGTTGACTCCACGTCGCGGACAGGCCGTCAACGGTCCGGATGAAGGTGCGGTCGGGCTCCTCGACCGCCATCCGTTTCACGATCGCCGGCAGCGTTTCCGCTGAGTCTGGTATCACGCGTACTTCCAGAACGCGCGCATCTTCGAGATCTTTCCGCTGTCGTCAAATGTGAAGTGATCGACGAGTGGACCTACGTGTTGCATCGCGCCCTCACGTGTCACCACACCCTGCAAGATGGCGATGGCCTCATTACCGCAGACAATGACGTCGCGCTCGAGCCACAGCTTCATCGGCGAGAGGTCTGTAACCAACTTCCAGAACTCGGTACGCAGCGTCTCTATACCGGTGTATGTATCCACCCCCACTGGATCTTCCAGAACGGTGTCATCAGCCCAGAGCGCCAGCCAGCCTTCCTTGTCGTGGTCGCTGAGCGTTTCACAATGCGCATTGATTGTCGCGACGATTGCATCGGCGTCTGGCATTCCGATTCCCTTCTGAAACTGTCGATCAGGGTCGTGTGTGGGGGTTCACACTTTGCTTACTTCGTCATCCCAACCCGTATCACGTTCTCGCACAGCGGCTCTCACACCCTTTTCGTGGATCATGCGGAGATGGTGCTCCTTCGCGATTGCCGCTTGTGCGCTGGGAACGTATGGATCTCGACCCACGTCGACCATGGCCGAGAGTCCCGCGGCCTCGTAGAGTCGATGGGTGCCGCGCTTATTGGCGACAAGATCACCTGTTTCCATCCGAGCAATCTGCTCCGCGAAGCGCATCGCCATATCTTCTTCTTCGCCAACCGGAACGACCCTGTTCACGTAGAACAGTCGATGCGCGGTGTCGGCGTCCAACCAGCCCCCGGTCATCCACAGCTGCTTCATGACGCGGATTGGAAAGTGGAAGGGCATGAGCGCATACGGGCCGTAGGGCGCACCGACGCCGACTCGAGATTCCTCCCAGCTGAATCGCGAATTATCAGCCGCGATGACCACATCAGCGGCCAACAGGAAAGTGTTCGCGTGGGGCCCCACGAAGCCCTTAGCGGCGACAACAAGGCCCTTTGTGAAGCGCCACGGCGGAAGCAGATCGCCCGTGTGGACCCAATACTTGTCCTCGATCGTCGCCGGTTGCTGTCCGCCGATGGTTTCGGCGGCGACCTGCTGAATGTCATGACCAGAGGAGAAGTTCGGGCCTTCCGCTGTGAGCACGACACATTTGACATCGTCGATGCGGTCACAATCGGCGAGTACCGCGTAGAACTCCTTTTCCATCGCGCTGTTGATGGCGTTCATCTTCTCGGGTCGGTTCAACCGCACAGTCACGATGCTCGCGTGCCGCTGCACCTTGAGGCACGTCATGCCGGCCCAATCCGCCTCAGCCAAAACGCGTCTCCTGTCGGTTCGTGCCCTTGCTGGCCTTGCCCGCGGTGCTAAGCACGCGGGAGGCCGAGAACTTGTTGGGCGATGATGTTTCGCTGGATTTCAGATGTGCCTCCGGCGATCGTGGCCGCGATACCTCGGGTGTACCGCTCGAAACTGCTTGCGAAATACTCGTCATAGTTCATGTGTTCGTATCGACCGGTCACCGGATGCAACAAACCCTCGATGCCTGCCGTTTCCAAGACGACATCCGATGCGCGTCTTTCGGCCTCAGACCCGAACAACTTCAGCACCGACACCGAGGCTGTGTCTTCCTTGCCGCATGCGGCGCGAGCCAGTGCTACGGACCCCATCGCGCGCAACGCGTGATAGTCCATGATCATCGACGCATACTTGTCCAGCTCGACCGGTGTTCGCGGCCGGCAGTCCGCGATCAGGTTGTCGATCCGGTCGGCGAACAGCAGCCACATCATCGTTCGCTCGTGCCCGAGCGACCCGTTGATAACCCGCCAGCCTTGATTCAGCCCGCCCACAAGGTTTTCCGCCGGGACCCGGACATCGGCGAAGAAGACCTCGTTGAAGTCGAGGTTGTCCTGACTGGCGACGTCGGCAAATGGGCGGCACTCGATGCCTTCGCTGTTGGCAGGGACAATGAATGCGGAGATCCCCTTGTGCTTGGGGGCGTCGGGGTCGGTGCGAACGAACGTCAGCAGGTAATCGGCATGGTGCGCGCCCGAGGTCCACACCTTCTGCCCGTTGATGATGAACTCATCGCCGTCACGGACAGCCCTCGTGCGCAGCGACGCGAGATCAGAGCCCGCGTTCGGTTCGCTCATACCTAACGACGCGGTCATCTCACCACGCAGTACCGGGATCGCCCAGCGCTGCTTCTGCTCTTCGGAACCAAACGAGATCAGCGACGTCGCAACGATATTCACACCCTGCGGGTTGAAGCTGTGGTAGATCCTGCGCCTGCACAGCTCGTCGAGATGAACGAATTGCTGCAGCACACCGGCATTTCGGCCGCCGAACTCCGGTGGCTGGGCGGGCAGCAACCAACCGTTGTCGAACAACAGACGTTGCCAGTCCCTCGCCCACTGAGGCATATGAGAGACCGATTGAGGGCGCTCCAGCGTGTCGGACTCGCTGGGCAGGTTCTCGTCGAGGAATGCTGAGAACTCGGCGCGAAAAGCCTCGACGTCTTCGTCAAAAGTCAGCTGCACGATATTCCCTTGCGATGATCGCCCGATGCTCCGCCGCGCTTCCGAGCATCAGTTCGCCCGCTTTCGCCCGTTTGACGGCGAACTGCAGGTCGTTCTCCCAGGTGAGACCCATAGCACCGAAAGACTGCATGCCGTGCCGGACTACGTGCGACTGTGCTTCTCCCGCCGCGGCTTTCGCCATTGATGAGACCAGCCGCCGGCGCGGATCGTCGATTGCGATGGTCAGCGCAGCGAAGTACGCCAAGGCGCGTGCGCGGGCGATGAGCACATACATGTCGGCGGCCTTGTGCTGAATGGCCTGGAACGACCCAATCGGCACGCCGAATTGGTGGCGCTCTTTGACGTGTTGGAGGACCATGTCAAGAATCCGTTGGCAGGCACCGACGGTATGTATCGCCATGCCGGCGACTGCAATATGCCTGGCGCGTTCCGCATCAATGACTATCCGGTCCCCTTCGCTCACCTCAACTCCGTCGAACAACAGGTCGACCACATGCAGCACGGGGTCGAACACCGCCGCGCGCCGGGCCGTCACACGACCGCAATCGGCAACGAAGACGCCGGCCTCCGTGACGACCGCAACGTGCTGCGCCCGATCCGCGTCGAGCACGAAACGGGAAACGCCGTCGAGCACCCAGCCAGCGCCCTTCCGCCGGGCAGAAACGCCGCTGTAGACGGCAGCGCCGGCGGTCTGCGGATCCAGTCGATCGCCCACCAGAGGCGCGAATTGTGTTGTGGTGGCCAAGAAGGGAGTCGGGTCAGTTGCTCGCCCAAGCTCCTCGAGCACAAGTGCCAGTTCGACGAAGGATTCCGCCCCGCGCAGGTCTGTCCAACCCTCGTCGCGGTACCACCGCCACAGGCCGACGTCATCGTCGCTGCCCTGCGCGACTGCCCGTACCAGGGACGGCGGGCACTGTTTGGCGACCGCCTCCTCGACCGTTTGCCGCCAGAGGCGCTGGTCGTCGTCGAGCTCTAGAAGCACTGGCGTCCCATCATCGTCGCGGCTGCACACGAGAATATCGTTCTCATTATTCGAAAGTCAACGTTGGCAGATATTGACAACTTGGATGCGCTGATAGCAGCATCCATGCTTGACGATTGTTTTTGAGAGGGAGAAGAGTCAGCACTCGCCGCAATGCACCATCACGACGCGCCCACGCGTGCCGGCGCGCGATATCTCGTGCGGTGTGCCAACTCCGACGCAGACCGGCACCTGATCGAGGGGCGCCCTCCCGCACCCATGCCACGCCGAAGGAGGAGATCAAATATGGTCAGCAAGCCCACTTTTGAACCGACCCAGGCCGAGCTTGACCTGTCCGACGTCGACCACCGAGTGGGAAAGCCTATCGGCGGCGGTCAGCTCTGGGATCCATGCAGCTCGTCTGACATTCGTCGATGGGTGATGGCGATGGATTACCCCAATCCGATTCACTGGAACGAGGAGTTTGCTCGGTCATCCAAGTTCGGCGGCTTGATCGCCCCGCAGTCAATTGCGGTCGCGCTGGACTATGGGCACGGCGCGGCGCCCGCGTGCGTCGGGCATATTCCAAATAGTCATCTTATTTTCGGCGGCGAGGAGTGGTGGTTTTACGGTTGTCCGGTACGTCCGGGCGACAAGCTGTTTCAGCAGCGACGGTTTCACGATTACAAAGTGGTCGAAACCAAATTTGCCGGGCCCACCATGTTTTCGCGCGGCGACACCGTTCACCGGAACCAGAACGGCGCTCTGGTTGCCCGCGAGCGATCGACCGCGATCCGCTACCTCTACGAAGAAGCTGCCAGGCGGGGAATGTTCGAGAGTCAACTCGGCGAGATCAAACGATGGTCGCAACTGGAACTGGAAGAGATAGAGGCGCTTCGCCGCGCTTGGCTGGAGTCCAATCGGCTCGGTGTGTCACTGCATTTCGACGAAGTGAAGGTGGGCGATACGCTGCCGCGCCGCGTCATCGGTCCGCACAGCATAGCCACCTTCACCACTGAGTATCGCGCATTCGTCTTCAATATCTGGGGCAGCTTCGAGTGGGTAGCGCCGCCCGACGTCGATGATCCATGGGTCTATCAGAATCCTGGCTTCGGCAAGGATTTCGCGTTCGACGAGGAGGACGCCTTCATTGATCCCCGCAAGCGCGACGGACTCTATCTCGGACCCTCGCGGGGTCATATCGACGCCGAAAGAGCCAGCGAAGTGGGCATGGCGCGCGCGTACGGCTACGGCGCGACGATGGGCGCGTGGTGCACCGATTACCTTGCCTACTGGGCCGGCCACGATGGGATGGTTCGCCACAGTAAAGCCGATTTCCGCGGGCCCGCATTCGAGGGTGATGTGACGTATTTCGACGCCGAAGTCATTGGTAAAGAAGCCGACTCGGCATGGGGCGTGCCGGTCGTCCAGGTGCAATTGCGGTTGACCAACCAGAATGGTGAAGAACTCGTCAAGTGCGTGGCCGAGATCGAGCTCCCGGTGTGACGAGTACAGCAACACCTGATTCTGAAGCGGGTGAGTCACTTTCACTGGTGTCAGGCCCGTCGCTCCGCGACGAGCCGGGGCTCGGGACGCTTACGTTGCCTGGCTTCCTACGCGAGGTAACGGCCATGTACGGCGACCGGGAAGCACTGGTGCTCCGCTCCGCCGATGGCTATACGCGCTGGACCTACGCCGACCTATGGGAGCGAGCCACCGAGGTGGCGTGCGCGCTTCGCACACTCGGGGTTGGTAAAGACACGCGGGTCGGCATCTTGATGACCAACCGACCCGAATGGCTTTCGGCGTTCTTCGGTATATCTCTCGCAGGGGGTGTCGCTGTCACCCTCAGCACGTTCTCAACCGCTGCAGAGCTGGAGTACCTACTCAATGCGTCCTGTGTTGCGGTGCTGTTGTTCGAGCGACAGGTACTCAAGACCGACTTCGTCGCCACGTTGTCAGACTTGGCTCCTGAACTCGGCACGACTGCTCCCGGCAGGTTACAAGCGGACAAGTTTCCCTTCCTGCGTTATCTCGCAGCCGTCGGCGATCCGGCACCTGGCATCGATTCGTGGGAAACCTTTGTTGCTCACGGCCAGAACGAACCGCACGAATTGATAAATGCGACCGCCGAAGCGACGCGCCCTAGCGATGTCGCGGTGCTGTTCTTCTCGTCTGGCACGACGAGCAAACCTAAGGGAATCTTCAGTGCGCATCGCGGTGTCACGATCCAAATGTGGCGGTTCCGACGAGTGTGCCACTTTGAGCCGGACGACTACCTTCGTTGCTGGTCGGCAAACGGCTTCTTCTGGTCTGGCAACTTTGTGATGTCATTGGGGGGCACCCTGGCCGCCGGTGGGTGCCTGGTGCTGCAGCCGACGTTCGATGCCGTTGCGGCGCTTGAACTGATGGCGGCTGAACGTGTCAATTATCCATTCGCATGGCCCCACCAATGGGCACAAATCGAGACCGCACCCAATTGGCTGTCCGTCGACCTGAGCAGCATGAAATTCGCTGACGTCAAGACGCCGATCGCCAGGCATCCGACGGTCTCTTGTGCATGGGAGCTCCCTGACCATGCGTATGGCAACACCGAAATGTTCACGATAACAACGATTTTCGAGTTCGGCGCGCCACGCGAAGTGCACGCCGACAGTTCGGGCATACCGTTGCCCGGCGTCACCGTCAAGATTGTCGATCCGATCAGCGAAGTGTTGCTTCCGCGCGGTGAAACGGGTGAAATCTGCGTCAAGGGCCCCACACTCATGCTCGGCTACCTTGGCATCCCGATAGACGAGACACTGGATGCGGAGGGGTTCTTCCATACCGGTGACAGCGGCCATCTAGATGAGGGCGGCCGACTGTATTGGGAGGGCAGGCTGACCGACGTCATCAAGACGGGCGGAGCCAATGTCTCACCGCTTGAAGTCGACGATGCACTCGTAAAGCATCCCGATGTCAAGGTGACGAAAACAGTAGGGTTGCCACATCAGACGCTTGGCGAGATCGTCGTCGCCTGCGTCGTGCCGCGTGAGGGCGCGAATCTCGACGCGGAGGCGGTCCGTGAGTTCCTGCGTGAACGGCTGGCCAGCTACAAAGTGCCGCGGCACGTGCTCTTCTTCCGCGACACCGACATCACGCTCACCGGCAGCGACAAAGTCAAGGCCGACGAACTCCGTGACCTGGCCATCCTGCGACTGACTAAATCAGCTGCAGCGCAATGATTCTCACCTGAAAGATACAGGTCCTCGGCTTATTACGGACCGACCGGGCCATCCCCGCGCACGGCCGCCGAGGGCATCAGCGCTTGCCGACACCAGGACCACACGACGTCCTCGGTCAGGCTGGCGCCATCGAGTCCTTCATGCAGTGCATTGAACTGACCGAAAGACGTCAGCGTGTACCCCAGGAGCGAGGTCAACTGCGGCAGAGAGAGATCGTTTCGAATCAGTCCCGCTTCGGAGCACGCGGTCAAGATTTCTGTCAGCAGCTTTCGATGTGGCTCCCACACCTTGGCGAATGCCTCCGGATTGTCCAACTCCAGACTCAGGTTATAAATCAAAACCAGTCGACCACCCACCTCGTGCGATGAGCCAGGACGCGATAGAACGCCTCTGCACCATGCCTCCAGTTGCCCCATCGGGCCATCTGCGGCCTCGACCTCGGCCCTGATTGCCTCGGTGTACTTCGAGGTGACGTCTTCGTAGAGTGCCAGCAGGAGTTCGTCCTTGCCGGCGAAGTGTTGATAGAAGGTTCGCAGGCTTAGATTCGCGCGATCGGCCAATGCCTGCAGGGTGAAACTACCCGCCCCGGCCTCCTGGACGAGTTCCAGAGCCGTCGCCATGAATTGGGTAGTGCGAGCGACCGCCCGCGCCCGTGCCTCACCCAGGCGGCGCTCGATAGCCCGTTCCTGCCAGGTGCTCGCGGCTCCGCCATTCCCACCGGCCCGGTCGACTGCGTCGCCCGTTTTCATCGTCGGCCATCCGATCCGAGTTGCCCGCTGGATCGCGCCGGCGAACTCCCGCAACGTAGTGCGCGGACGCGAGCATCTATGCGTCGTAACGACATATCGCCACCATATCCATCCCGCACGACTTATCCGTAGTCCAGAGCCTCGGTCAGCCCGCAAGCATCCGCCACCACCGTTTAAAGCGGCTGACACGAGAACATAACTCTCGTAAATAGGGTACTGCACTCTGTTGTACTGAAAACAGCCTTTATCAGAAGCAGAGTAGGCCGATTGGCCAAATCTGTTAAGCTCCATACGGCTCCCGCCAAGCTGGTTGCTGCGCTCGTCCACGGAGCAGCGGGGCCCCGGACCACCGAGGACAAGCCGAGAGGGTCACCGTCGATGAGGCTCGCTGCACCGGCCACGGCATGTGCTTGACCCTCTGTCGGCAGGTCTTGGAGATGGCGTCAGGAGCACCCACCGACCTGGAAAACGCAGTCTACGAAGTCATCGCCAGCTGTCCCGCACGAACCATTGTCGAGATCGACTGCCAGGAAAGAGGGTTCATCGTTCATGAGTCACGGAATTACTTTTAGAGCACTGGTTGCGCGGAAGGACGATGACGGTCTAAGCGCGGTGGTCGAGAACTTGGCGGAAGCCGAACTTCCGCCCGGTGAGGTCATGGTCCGGGTGCACTATTCGAGCGTCAACTACAAAGACGCACTTGCGCTTACGCCGAACGGCGGTGTGGTGCGGGACTATCCGATAGTGCCGGGTATCGACCTCACCGGCGAGGTAGTGTCGTCGGATTCCGACCAATTCGTCGCCGGTGACATGGTACTTGCGCACGGCTATGAGATCGGCACCGGCAGACATGGCGGCTACGCCGAGTACGCACGACTGCCTGCGGATTGGCTCGTCAAGCTCGGGTCGCTGAGCCCCCATGAGGGTGCCGCCATCGGTACCGCGGGGTTCACCGCCGCGATGAGCGTGCAGGCACTGCAGCGGCACGGCATCGAGCCCGGGGACGGGCCGATTGTGGTGACGGGCGCCACGGGCGGCGTGGGGTCGGTGAGCATCGACCTACTGGCCACCGCGGGTTATGAGGTAGTCGCCTCGACCGGCAAGCCCGATGCCGCAGAGCATCTCAAGATGCTGGGCGCAACCGAGGTCATCGGTCGGCTGCCCGAAGACCCCGACGCCAAACCGCGTCCGCTTGGCAAGGCCCGGTGGGCGGGGGCGATTGACTGTGTTGGAGGGGCAACCCTGGCCGATGTGCTGAGCAGCGTTCGGTACGGAGGTGCCGTAGCTGCCAGCGGCCTCACCGGAGGGGCTGGCCTGCGGACGACAGTGATGCCGTTCATCTTGCGCGCTGTGTCGCTGCTGGGCATCGACTCGGTGCAGTTGCCAATCCAACCGCGGCGCACATTATGGGAAGAGCTGGGTAATACCCTGCGACCACAGCACCTTTCAGATGTGTTGCACGACGTCGACGTCAAAGATGTGATAAGCGTCCTCGACCAAGTTCGGTCCGGAAGCTATTCCGGGCGCGCGGTCGTACGCGTTGCCGGTGGGTTCTAGCTCGACAGGCGCAGTGCTTTCAGCCGACCGGGGTAAAAGTGATGTGCAGTTCATGTAGACCCCGCAGGATGAAGGTTGGCTCAAAATCGTAATGGCGCCCGTTCGCCGCGCCGTGATGCGACTCCGAAATCGCGATATCCGCCATGCGGTCCAGCAATCTGTTCACCGAGATTTTGCCTTCCGCCCTTGCCAATGGGGCACCCGGGCACGAGTGAATGCCACGAATGAAGGCGATCTGCTCTCGCACATTCGGTCGGTCAATATCGAACGTGTTGGGAGAACCGAACTTCCTCTCGTCGCGGTTACATGCTCCCGGCAGCAACATCACCGTTGTCCCCGCCGGCACCTCAACTCCGCCGACGGTGGTGGTCTTGCGCGCCATCCGGAAGTGTGCTTTAACCGGGCTTTCCGTGCGCAAGGTCTCCTCGAGGAAGGCCGGAATCTTGCTTCGGTCCTGACGCAGCACCGCTTGCAATTCCGGGTTCTCACCGATGATGCGTACCGCTGCGCTGATGAGCTTTGTCGTTGTTTCCGTTCCCGCGGCGAAGAGGAACGTCGACAAGTTCATGACGTCCTCGATCTCAGGCGTCGACCCATCCTCGTACTTTGCCTGGGCCAACTCCGTCAGCACGTCGCCGCGCGGGGAGCGCCTGCGGTCCTCGATGTAGGCGTAGAACTTTTCGTTGAGCCATTGCAGGGGATTGTGCGCTGTCGTGCCCTCCCCGAGCTCACCGGCCACCTGGGTCCCGAATTGTGCTCTGAATTCCTCATGATCGTCTTGCGGGACGCCCAACAGGTCGGCGATGACAAGCAGGGAGAACGGGTTTGCGTAGTCCGACAGGAACTCACAGCTACCCCGCTCGAGGAAGGTGTCCAGCTGCTCGTCCGCCAACCGCCACATGAACTCTTCGTTCTCTTTCAGGCGCTTGGGGGTGATCAACCTGTTCATCAAGCTTCTGGTCCGACTGTGCAACGGCGGGTCTTGATTCGAGATGTGTTCTGCCATGGGCGCAATATGGCGATGCTCTTCAATCAGATCGGAGACGTCGTCGGCTCCGTCGGGACCGAAGGGGAAACCGGAGAACGGTCCCGCCAGCGAGTTGCACGACGAGAAGAAGGCTGAGTCCTTGTAGACCGCAAGGGCTTCCTCGTAACCGGTAATCGCCATCACGTTGAACGGAGTTGCGGGAGTCACTGGACATTTCGACCGAAGGTGGTCGAAGTAGTGGTACGGGTCGGGCACCAGGGATTCGTCGGTGAAGAAGTCAACTGTGTCGAAGTCGGTCATGCGCTTGTTCTCATTCCTCTCGATGAACACCAGCCGGCGATCAACCCGGAGGGAGCCTCACTCACCCGAACCGCACGGAGTTAGAAGATTCTCAGGCCGGGTCGAACAACACCGGCAGCGACGATGGTGAGCGGAAGACCATGCCGCGGATGTGCGGGTCGTCGCCGTCAGGGTCGAGACGGAGGTTGGGTAGTCGGTCCAGTAATAGATTGATGGCAGTGCGCATTTCGAGTCGAGCCAGGTGCATGCCCAGGCATACGTGGACTCCGTAACCCCAGCTGATGGGAACTTTCGCTTGCCGGAAGATGTCGAAATCGTGGGGGTTGACATACCGATCTTCTTGGCGGTTGGCCGCGCCGAGCATGGGCATGACTGATGACCCTTCAGGGATCGGCACTCCGGCCAATTCGGTGTCGCGCGTGGCGACGCGAGTGATGTTGAGCAGGGGGGCATCCCAGCGCACGGCTTCCTCGATCGCCTGGGGTATCAGTGACCGGTCGGCGCGGATGGCGTCGAGTTGGTCAGGATGGGTGAGAAGCGCGAACAGCAAGGTACCCAGGGAACGGTAAGTGGTTTCCACGCCGGCTGGCAGAAGTAGCCGGATGAAAGAATAAATGTCTTCGTCCGCGAGTTTCTGTCCGTCGATTTCGGCGGCGGCCAAGCTGCTGATCAGGTCCTCACGGGGTTCCGCCCGACGCTCCTCCAGGATTGGGGTGAAGTAGTCGACGAGTGCCTTCGACGCCGCCAGACCGCGTTCGGGATAGACGGTATAGCTCAACATCGAGATCGACCAGCGTTGAAATTGCGGAAAGTCCTCCTCTGGCAGGCCGAGAAGCGCAGCGATGATGCGGCTCGGATACGGGAAGGTGAAGGTTTTCACCAGGTCGGTCGCGCCGTCGCCGACGAATCCGTCGATCAGTTCGTTGCCGATGCGGGCGACGATCTCGTCTTCCCAACGCGCTAACGCTTTTTGGGTGAACGCTTTGGTCACTAGTGAGCGCAGCCGGCCGTGAATGGGCTCATCCATACCCAGCATCACGCCGTGGCCGAGGACATCGCCGAAGATCTGAATCACGGCGCGGGAGGAGAAGGTTTCGTCGTCGCGAAGCATCGTCTGGATGTCCTCGTGGCGGTAGACGATGAAGACGGGTTTACCTTCCTCGCCGGGAAGCATCGACGTTTCGATCCGTTGAATTGGAGTGTCATGACGCTGTCTGGCCAATTCCGGGTAGGGGTCACGGACGTCGCCCGATACCATGTCGTCAAAGGCGGCGAAGTCTTCGAGTGCGTCAAACAGCTCTGACATGATGCTCCTCTCAGGTCGCGGGGTAAGCCACGGATTTGCTGGTCATTGCTCCCGCTCCCCTGCATTGCTCCCACTCTCCTCGGGCGCGGACTGAGTCGGTGAAAACCGCATCGCGAGCGAGGCCAACCGCGTCATGACGGGCTGCGGAAGCACTTTGGCGGCGGACACCATCGCCCGCTGTGCAGTCGTTAGTGGGTAGGCGCCGTCGCGCATCGATCCGAAGCGGGGAATGCCCAGCACCATTCGAGACATGTGGTGCATCCCGGCTGCGGGAAGCAACCTGCTGGATACCAACAGCATTGACGCGTCGGGGCCCACGCCGTGGCGGCGGAAGGCACCCTGGTCATCCAGCGCCTTTACCAAGCCATCGGTGAAGCGTTCAGGCTTGCGGGCGAACTTGATTGCGAATCGGCCGCGGCTGTTCATCGTCTGATGGAGACGTGCGTAGGGACCGGAAAAGTCACGATCGTCGGTGGTGCCGGCATCGGTGATGATCTCGGTGTCGTATGTACCGGTGACCAGCACTGTCACACCGATCCCAAAGGGGGCTACCTCAAAAGCGAGTGATTCGCCCCACCGTTCCATCGCACCCTTGCTCGCCGAGTACGGACCCGTGGCCGGCTGCCCACGGACCCCCGCCGCACTGCTGACGAGCACGATGCGCCCCCGACCCGCCGCCCGCATAGACGGCAGCAGCGCCTTGGTCAACGCCACCGGTGCAATAACGTGGGTGGTGAACATGTTCTGCCACAACGTCGTATCGGTCTCTTCGACCATGCCCGCCGCCGATATTCCCGCGTTGTGCACGATCGCATCCGGCGCACCGACACGTTCCCCAATCACCTTGGCAGTCGCTGAGATCGATGCGGCGTCCATCAAGTCGAGCTGGACACCGATGAGCCGATCGTCGCTTTCGGTCGCGCCCGTCGCATCCCGCAGCAGCGCCATCCCCGGCTCCGGTGTCCGCATGGTGGCGACCACTCGCCAGCCCTCGCGGTAGAGACGTACCGCCGACGCGAAGCCGAGCCCGCGGGAGGCCCCGGTGATCACGACGGTGCGAGGATCAGCCACGGGAGTCCTGGGTCGAGCAACGGTTGCTCTTGGAACCCAACTCCACGTGAGGGCGACCATCGGGTAGGGCGTACTGCCAAGTGGCCCACTTACCCACCGAGTACGGGCCCTTCGCACCGTTCTCCTCGTAATAGCCCTGCGGGTCGAAAACCTTGGCTTCGGGATACGGCCACGGGCACGCGACCGACGTAGCCTGACCGCTGGCTTTGATTGCCCAGAACCAGCCGCCGTAGGCGAAGTACGCGACGTTGATGATGGCAAACATCACCAGGAAGGTGCCCAGTACCGGCCTTGACGGGAACAGTTTCGCCTTTGCCGCCAGCTTTTCTGCCACGGATTTTCCCGTGTCATCGCGGTAAACCAGGATGGCCGCCGGGATCATCACGAATGTCACCCCCAGGGACTCCCAGATCAGGGGGAACTGGAACGGCGTCCCCACATAGATCGACCCGAACGGGATCACCTGCGAATAGATGTAGAGACCGGTGCGAATCGATCCGACCTCAAGAATGGCGTCGAACACGAAGCCGATGACCAGTACCAGTCCGCCCAGGCTGATGAGCGGATGTCTGCTGACGAATGCTTCGGGACCGCCCTTGGCCTGCAACTTCCGCAGTATCCAAACTGCCACGAAATACGGTCCGAAGTAGAACGTCACGTAACCGAACACGATGAACGGTTCAACCGTCGGCGACATCATGATCAGCACCCAGGATTCCGGCCAGTGCAACAAATCTGGGTTGTATACCGCGTACGGCGCCCAGTTCATGATGGGGTCCTGCCACACAATCAGCGTCGTGACCAAGAACATCAACATCACCGGACTGCCGGGGTTGCGCCGCCAACCCACGATGAACACGACGACGAGAATCGCAAGCATGACTGCCGTACCGAACTGGATCATATTCATCCAGCTGAATCCGAAGAGGTATTCGACCGGACGGGGCCTGCCTTCGGTGTTCGGATTAGCTACTCGCGGATCGAGTTTGGTGCGTGAAACCGCGATGAACAACCCGACAAAGGCCAGCAGGCCGATACCGGCCAGCCACGAACCTATGCTGCCAGTGCCTCTTCGTCCGGTGGGTGATTGCTTCTTGGCATCATCCAGCACTGGCGTTGATTCTCCGGTACCCATGCGTCACTCCTGACCGAATCGGTCGACAAGGTGCGAGTTGACGCCGTCGGCGTCCAATGTGCGGGCGACGAGGTACCCCGCGCCCATCCAAGCCCGCCGCGTCCACTTCCCGAATGACACTCGGGTGCCGGGCGCACCCGAGGCCGCAGGCATCATCTTCACCCGCTCAAGCGCCTCTTTGACTCCGCGCGGGCTCAACGGGTGGGCGTCGGCGAATGCCCGCACCAGCGTCGAGGCGATATCGTGATTGACCACCGAAACGCAATACTCTGGACGGTTTCCGTGCTTGGCCTCGTAGCGGTCGAGGAAGTCCTGCCCGAGTTGGTTGGCCTCGTCATACTGGTCGACACCGATCCAACCCATGAACGCTTGCCACATCACCGGATTGATCCACGCGTTCTGAAATGCGGTGGTCGTGAAACGCGGCGGATCCCAACCAACAGCTTCAAGCGCTGGATTGATGAAAACGATGCCGAAGCCGAAGCCAAAGTGAACGATCGCTTCGGACCGCGCCTCGTGGAGGGAGGCGACCGCGGCATTGATGTCTTGTGCCGTCTGCGCAATCGGCGCCTCAGCGACGATGCGGAGTCCTCGACGTGCGCAGGCGCGCCGGAAATTACCCAGATAACTCTCGCCGATCAGGTTCTGTTCGACCAAGACACCGACCGTGCTCAGTCCCCTCTTGGCGATCAGGTCGGCTATGAAGATGGGCTCGTCGGTCATCGACCCCTGGGGGAAGGAGAACGTCCACTCCCCCAGCCAGTCGTCCGTCCCAGTAACACTGATCGCCGGCACCTTGAAACGCTCCTCGATCGCCTCACGCGTCGGCACAACGTTGTCAGTGATGTTGGGTCCGAACACAACAAGGCAACCCTCGTCAACAAGTTCAGCGTAGGCGTCGATCACCGCCTTGACTGTCCCCTTGGGCAGACCCTCGACTTCCTTGTAGATCACCTCTACCTGGCGATCAAGAATCCCCTTCTCGAGGGCATCCTCGAAGACGAGGTCTAAGGACTGGACAAAGGAGTCCAGCAACTCCTTTGGGAAATTCGCGGCGAGCGTGAAGTCCATCAAGTAACCGAGTTTGATCGGATGGGTTTTGCTCTCGTAGGACACAGCACCTCCGCCGCCACAGACCTAATATTTGTTCAGAACCTAACGCCTGCGCTGATCAACGTCAATCAGTCCGGCGCGCGGACCCGCCCAGGTAGATGTCGATCATCTCGTTGAGACCACGGGAAACGCTCACATCGTCAGTGAGCGGGCCCGCAATCGCGGCTCTTGCCGCATCTGTGATGGAGAGGCCTTCGCTGATCAGCTGACCTGCCGCGATAAGCACGCGGGTGGACGCCACCTCGCGCAGTCCACCGGTCTCCAAGCGGCGGATCGCCTGGCCGAAGCGAACCAGTTCTGCAGCGGTGGCCGAATCAACACCCGACTCGTGCACGACGATCCCTTGCTCGACCTCCGGGGCGGGATAACCGAACTCGATCGCGACCATGCGCTGCCTGGTTGAATCTTTGAGGTCCTTCAGCACACTCTGATAACCCGGGTTGTATGAAACGACGAGACCGAAGCCCGGAGCGGCGTCAAGGGTGATGCCGAGTCGCTCGATCGGCAGCTGACGCCGGTGATCACCGAGCGGGTGCAGCACGACGGTGGTGTCTTGGCGGGCCTCCACAACCTCGTCGAGGTAGCAGATCGCCCCCTCGCGGACCGCGCGCGTCAACGGTCCGTCAACCCAAGCTGTTTCGTCGCCACGAAGCAAGTAGCGACCCACCAGGTCGGCCGTGGTCAGGTCGTCGTGGCAGGAGACCGTAATCAACGGCCGGCCGAGATCGTGTGCCATCGCCTCCACGAACCGGGTCTTGCCACACCCGGTTGGCCCCTTCAGTACCAGCGAAAGCCCTTGCCGGTAAGCGGCCTTGAAGATCGCCTCCTCATTACCCACCGACCGGTAGTATGGGCGCGCCGGATCGGTCTGGGGCCTGGCGCCGTTCTGCGCGAGCCCGGCCTCGTTGTTCATCCAAACCTTCCTTCGTCCGCACCGTTGCGGCCATTCGCGCCGAGTGCTATCGGCCACCTTCCGGCCAGCTTAGCCGGAACAGATGTTTGTTTTCAACCTCCGGTAACGGGTGCTAGCTGCTTCCGATCGACGAGTAGCGTTGGTGGACAACCTGACTCGGGACTCTCGGCGGTCCTCATGACACTCGTCTCTGCACTTCGGCGGCGCGCACGGCGGATCTGAATAGCGGTCCGATGACGCCTGCGAGTTGCTCGGGTCGGCCCACCGACGCATGCGCCGTGCTGCCGAAAATCCTCCGCAGCGACCCGACGTCCGTCCCCGCCCCCACAGTCAGGCAGACACAGCCGATTCCGCGACGCCGGGCCTCATTGAGCGCGCGGCGCGCGTCGGCCGCACCGTAACCGCGTTCGTATCCGTGATCGTAGGCGAGCCCGTCGGACAACACGACAAGCAATCGTCGAGACGTTCCGCCGCGTTGCTCAAGCACGGTCGAACCGTGCCGTATGGCTGCACCGAGCCGGGAGTATGCGCCAGGTTCGAGACTGTTCAAGCGCCTGAATATGCCCGCATCGAGGTGGTCGTCGAACCGTTTGACCGGCACCAGGCTCACCGCCGCCCGGCCCTGTGAATAGTAGCCGTACAACGAGACTCGGTCGCCCAGGTCATGCAGCGCCACAACAAGGTTGGCCGCGGACGTTCGCTGTTGTTGATGCACAGTCCGCCCGAGCGTCCCAGGCTCCGCGGTCGAGCCCGAGATGTCCAACAAAAGCAGGACGGACAGATCGCGCCGCCGCCGCAGGCTGTCGAGATACACCGCATCGGAAGGCGCCGATCCCGCCATGACCTCGACGCGCGATTCGACAGCTGCGTCAATGTCGATGTCGTCGCCCTGGTACTGCCGGTGTCGGCGGTGCAAACTCATGCCAAGCCTCGCGAGGGGCCGCCGCACCCCGATTGAGCTCTCGATGACCTGCGTCGCAGACGGCTTGACTTTCGGCTCGACCTCGCGGACGGTGCACCAATCGGGACGATACGCACCGCGGGTCGCATCCCATTCCGGATACTTCACGCCGTCCTGTTTCACGTCAGCGGCGGCCTCGGCAAACTTCGAGGCCGTCGATGACACCGCGTAGGCGCCGCGATTGGCCGAATTCGTGCGATGGGTCGGGGTGTCCGCCCCGGGTGGGCCGGCCCCCTCATTCCCCGACTTTCGCGACGATGAAAGCATCTTCTTGAGCCACTTGCCGATGAAGCCACCACCGCCGACGGGACTGGTAAACATGTCGGGATCGTCACTGTCGTCAACCGCCTCCTCGGCAAGTTCCTCCAGGTTGCCCTCCGCCTCTTTGCGCGCGACGTGACCGGGCTCTGCGCAATCCGACTCGGCACGTTTGATGTTCGCGGCGAGCTTTTTGGCGCGAATGACTCCAAAATTTCGGGGCGGCTCGCTTGCTGCACCTTTGGCTGCGGCGATGGCGAGCGAGTCCGCGGCCGAGCCACTAAGGGCAGCGAGCTCACGATCGGCCAGGGTCGTCAACATCGCGGGCAGCAGATCAGCGTTGGCAACCAATGCCCGGTGCGCTTCGACGGCAAGGTAGCGGCGCGCAAGCTTGGGGTGCCGGATCAACCGTTCGACCACATCCTGCGTCAGGCTGTCCGCCGCAAGCATCGACGCATGAACGGCCACCGCTTCGACACTGGCCCGCAGCTCCGCCGCAGGATCGACGAACACGGTCTGCCCGTCGGTCCACGACGGGTCACCTGCGCCTCCAGCGGCCACGGCTAGGGGGCGCCCGGCGAGTGCTGACGCCAACATTCCGAGCGACTGCAATCGCTCGTCGTCGGCAACTGCTCCCACGGGGCAATCCTCTCCGCATTCGACCAGTGTTGACCTAATAATTGTTTCACCGTAGAGTCCGGTCTGACAGGAGTCAATCAGGCGGTGGCGCCGCGTCGGCAATTCAGACGCGAGTCCTTAACGCGTTCAATTCATTTCATACCCGAGAGCACTGACCAGGAGGTACGCGATCCACTGGGCAGGTGGCCACATTCGTGCGGGCCACATTCTGCCCGTCGCGCGACCACGAAGGTCGCATGGTCGGACAGCACGTCGTCTCAGCTGGATGAGATCGATATCGTCGACGATGAGGTAGCAAATTGAATGCCGAATTACAGGAGCGCATCGCCCGTCTTGAGGCGCACGCAGAGATCAGAGAGTGCATCTCACGGTACGCGCGGGGAATGGACCGCCGAGACCGAGAGATGCTCCGCTCGGCATACCACGACGGAGCCATCGACGATCATGTCGGCTTCATTGGCGAAGTGGACGATTTTATCGATTGGGCGTTCGCCTACCACTCCACACAGACCAGGTATCAGCACTACCTGCTCAACCACACCGCGGAGATCATCGGCGACGAGGCGCACGCCGAGACTTACTACCTGTTCGTCGGCACCGACCGGGAGCCGGCGAATCATATGACCCTCTCGGGCGGCCGATACGTGGACCGCCTGGAACGACGAGACAAGCGCTGGGCCATCGTCGACCGCGTGTGCGTTGTCGAGTGGAATGCCGAGTCGACGTCATTTGTCACCGAGGAACTGATGGCAATGATGGCCGAAACCAGCAGGGTAGCAACGCATGACCGGACTGATCCCTCCTACGACCGACCGCTCCGCGCATCGCGACCCTCAGCACCGACGTGAGGCTCACCCAACGATCGGACGACGCTACCCGCCGCACCGAAATCTTGAGAACGGCAAGCACGGTCGTCGCCGCGACGGGCTTGAGGACGTCGCTGCAACAGATCGCTGATGCCGCGGGCATTCTGGCCGGCAGTCTGTATCACCATTTCGATTCGAAGGAGGCCATCTTCATCGAACTCATTCGGCGCTATCACGCCGATTTGGACCGTATCGGTGACGATGCCCTCGGACGCGTCGACAAACCCGATCGTCGTCCAGTATCCGACCAGATCACCGCGTTCGGGTGTGAAATTGCACGGTGCGCGGTCGAACATCTTGCCGCACTGCAGATGTCGTTCTACGAGGGACCGAGCAACGACCCTGAGCTGGTCCAGTTGGCCAAGCGTCCGCCGGCCAAGATCCAGGCTGCGATGCTGCAGGTGCTCCGTGCGGGCGTTTGGCGGGGCGATATACGACCCGACTTCGATTTGCCGACCTTGGCCGATCGCATCTGCCAAAGCATGTTGCACGCCGGTCTCAATCCGGTCCGACACAATGCCTCCGTCGACGAATTGGCCAAACTGAAAAGCCGGATCCTGTTGGAGGGCCTCGCAATCAACTCCCCTGCCGATACCGATCTCGACAAGTCACAAGCGTTCGCGGTGGCGCAGGATGTCATCGAGAGTTGGAGGTCCTCCGCCGATGACACCGATCTCAAGGCCGCTCACTTGCGGGCGGTTGCGCGCGCCGAATTCGGCCGGCGCGGATATGAGATGACGACCGTTCGTGACATCGCCGCAGCCTCCGGATTGTGCACCGGGACGGTATACCGAATGATCGGGTCCAAGGACGAGCTGTTGGTGTCAATCATGCTTGAGTTCGGACGCAAGGTGGGGGGTGCGTGGACGGACATCGCGCGTTCGGATTCGACGACCGCTGAAAAGCTGGATGCGTTGAGCTGGCTGAACATCAATGCCCTCGACCAGTTCCCCGATGAGTTCCGCATTCAGTTGGCGTGGCTGCGGCAAACACCTCCCGACACGTCCACTCCGGCATGGTCTTTCACCACGCGGATTCGACAAATGAAAGCGCTCCTCGCCGGGGGGATCCGCGCGGGCGAGATACGGGTTGAGCGCACGCCCGCCGAACATCTGGCTCGCTGCATCATCGGCGAGCAGTGGATCCCAGAAAACATCCTTCGGAACATCGGCACGCGGAACTCACTACTTCTGGCCCGCGACACAACCTTGCGGGGAATCGCTCACCGCGACAAGTGATGATCGCCGTTGCGAATTCGAGCTTCTGGTCGCCCGGACCATCTTGGCTGGGTTGCATACAAACTGTATGTGACATACGGTTTGTATGTCGACTAGACGGCGGGGGTGTTGTTATCCGTCGACGGAATCGGGTGAAGTATCAACGGAATAGGGACACAGACCGCGGTGAATACTGACGCGACGAGCGACGAAGTGGACGAGCAGCAATCCAAAACCGTTGCCGCCCCTGCCGGGTCAACCCTCCTGTCCGGACGTTCCAGGCTCTGGCTGCTCCTCGTGTGCTCGATGGGTGTGCTCCTTGTCATCTCTTCGATGGTGGCACTGAACGCCGCGTTGGGCGCCATCGCGAAGGAAACCCTTGCGACGCAAGCGCAATTGACGTGGATAGTTGACGGTTACACGCTGGTGATGGCATGTCTGCTGCTGCCTGCCGGCGCATTGGGTGACCGATACGGCAGGCGCACCGTCCTGCTGATCGGTCTCGTAATCTTCGCCGCAGCCTCGCTGGCCCCCATCTATTACGACAGCCCAACGTCCCTCATCATTGCGCGCGGTGTGACAGGAGTTGGCGCGGCAGCCATACTGCCGGCCACTCTCTCGCTGTTGACCGCGGCTTATCCGGAAGATGAGCGCAACAAGGCGATTGGCATCTGGGCCGGCGTATGCGCGTCGAGTGCGATAGTCGGCTTCACGGGCACCGCGATACTTACGCAGTTCGGCCCATGGCAAACCATCTTCTGGGCATTTGTCGGAGCAGCGGTACTGCTATTTGTCTTCGCCCTCACCATCCCGTCGTCGAAGGATCCCGAGGCAACGCCTATCGATTGGTTGGGTGCCGCGCTGATCGGTTCAGCGGTAGCAGTTTTCGTCTTCGGCGTTATAGAGGCCCCGCTTCGCGGATGGAGCGATCCTACGGTGTGCGGCTGCCTCGCCGGCGGCATACTGCTCGCCGTCATTTTCGGTTTTGTGGAGCTTGGCCGAGAGCATCCATTGCTGGACATCCGTGTATTCAGAAGACCCGACATGCTGACCGGATCCATCGGCATGACAACCCTGTTCTTTGCCATTTTCGGGTTCTTCTTCTTGATCATGCAGTACATGCAACTTGTGATGGGCTACAGCCCACTGCAAACCGCTGTCGCGCTATGCCCGTTGGCGATCCCGTTACTCGTGTGTGCCGCGCTCACCCAGTGGTACCTACCCCGCCTGGGGTTACGTATCTCCGTAGCAGCGGGACTCGCGATCCTAGCCGCGGGGCTGCTGTGCATGCGCCTCCTGGATATCGACTCGGCGTACTTTGACCTGGCCTGGCCGATGTTGGTTCTCAGTACCGGGATGGGCATTTGCAATGCGCCGTCGACCACCGCTATCACGGGGGCAGTCCCCCTAAGTAAGCAAGGCGTAGCGTCGGCAATCAACGACACAACGAGGGAGGTTGGCGGAGCCCTGGGCATCGCTCTCGCAGGTTCGATCCTCGCTGCTGGATACAACCACGCACTTATCTCCTCCGTCGCGGCATTGCCGCCGACGATCAGAGAACCGGCTCTCGGTTCCCTTGCGCAAGCGCTGACGATCGCCGACCGCATGGGACCGCAAGGACGTGATTTGTCCAGGCACGCGAAAGACGCCTTCATGCTCGCGATGCATTCGTCGCTACTGATGCTAGGTATCGTCGTGCTGATTTCCGCTGCTGCCGTGGCCATCTGGGGACCCGGACGCGATGGACGGCAACTGCGAATCATCCGGCGATTCACTAGCAAACGCACCCGTTGGGTTCGACACGTTCGATGAGAGCGGTTGCGGGCGGGCGTCTTTCACCGGACGCGGGCCCGGCTATCTCGCTCGCAGCCCATCCAGCAGGAGGTCCAACGCCTGCACTCCGGCATCCCGCGCGGCCTGCTGATCTGGTGCATTCGCGATGAACAGTGCGGTCTCATTGGCAGCTGCCAGCAGGATGTGCGCTAACACATCCACGGGCCGGCCGGGCGCGATGTCGCCCTCTTCGATTGCACGCTCCAGCATCGCGCGAATGGCCCCGAGTCCGTAGACGCTTTCCAGTTCGCGCCACCTGGACCAGCCCAACACGGCTGGCCCGTCGATCAGAAGAATCTGTTGAACGTGTGGGGCGAGTGAAGCGTCGAGAAAGCCAATCAAGCCCTGGTGCAACTGATTTAAGGCGCCATCGGCAGGATCGGCGAGGCTCTGCGCAGCTGCCATGACGAGGTCCTCTTCCACCGCGATAAAGACGGCTTCGAACAACGCTTGCTTGTCAGCGAAGTGGTGGTACAGCGCACCCCGTGTGCCGACTCGCGCCTCAGCGACGACTTCCTCGGTGCCCGTCCGGTGATAGCCCTTCTCCACAAAGAGACGCCTGGCGGCGGACACCAACGCGGTACGCGTTGCCTCCGCTTGCTGGGCACGCCGCGCCTTGGTGTCCAGCTCCTCCTCGCAGTTCGGCACCGCTACAGCCTATTGCATACATCCTGTAGGTCACCTAGGCTCGACGGTCACATACAGTCTGTAGGTGATGCTCAAGCCGGGGGTCATCTCTACGCCGTGGAGGGATTCACTCATGTCTTCGCCAGCCGATGTAGTCCGCAAGTTCTGCGCCTTGATGGAGCAGCGAGACGCCGAAGCGTTGCGTCCGTTCCTCGCCGAAGGGGCCGTCTATCAGAACGTGGGTATGCCCGCCTTCACTGGACCAGACGCCATCGTGGAGAACATGGCCGCCCAGTTCTCGATGTTCCCGGATGCCTACGCCTTCGAAATCGTCAACCTCGCCAGCGACGGTTCCGTGGTGCTCACCGAACGGCTTGACTACATCCAGACTCCGGACGGAGGCAAGCCGGCCATCCCGGTAATGGGTACCTTCGTCGTCGACGACGAGGGGAGGATCACTCGCTGGACCGACTATTTCGATCTGAATCTGACGATCAAGCTCCTTCAAGGTGAGGACATCAGCGCCCTGGTGCCCACGACCGCGTGAGTTGGGACCTCGTCGGCTGTGTGGACTGAAATCTGACTGGGCGCGGAACGATTCGCCGGTACGGAAGCGACACTGAGCCATACACTTGCCGCGTGAACATCACCGAGCTCATTGTCGGCGTAGCAAAAGCCCCTGTCCGGGCCGGCGTCAAGGTGGCGGACGCCGGACTCGCCGCGGCGTCCATGGCGCTCGGGGCGGTGAAGCAATCATTGGGCGAGGACGCCCCGAAGACGGTTGACCCTCTTACCGATCTATTTCCGTTGCGCGGCGCAATCGTTGGCGCGAACCGGGTTGCCGAATTAACCGAGAACGACAGGGCGATGGGCCGCGCTCTGGTCCGCGGCGGGCCGGCCGACAAGCTGATGCGTCCGGGTGGAGTCGTCGATATGCTGGATGCGCCCGGCGGGTTGCTCGATCGGGTAACAGCTGGAAGTAGCTCCTCGCTCGAGCGGATCCTGGCACCTGGTGGGCTCGTCGACCGACTGCTCGCAGAGGACGGGCCGTTGGAGCGGATGTTCGCCGAGGACGGCATCATCGAGCGGATATTTGTTGAGGACGGCATCATCGACAAGCTGCTGGCGAAGAACGGACCGCTTGAACAACTCACCGAAGCCGCTGAAATCCTGAGTCGCCTCCAGCCCGCCGTGGAGAGGTTGACGCCCACCGCCGACACCCTCGAGTCTGCCGTCGATACCCTCAACAGGTTGATCAACTCGCTGAGTGGCATCGCGGACCGCATTCCGCGGCGGCGCTCCACGCGGCCGGCTGTGCGCTCAAACCGCCCCATAGAGCAGGAGCCTTTCGCGGAGTGAGCCGACTCGCTTCTTGGTTCACCATCAGTAAAGTTGGCGCACAGCCACTGGCCGGCATCTGGGAGATTCCGCTTGCAGTGGCCCACGATGTCGGCGTGTTTGAGGTCGAGCCACGCGAGCGCGGGTTGGTCAACTGCTGAAGGCGCCGGGAAACCGGGCCCGGCTATCAAGTAAGTGCAAGAAGTCAAACTCAATGGAACAGGTTGTCAGGCCAGATAGTTCAGTGATCGGCTTCCACGGCGCCGGACCGGTGCGACGCACTTTCGTTGTCGTGGCGGCGATCACTCGCGGTGTTCCGCACGAGCAACTAAAACCCACCTCCCTTGTCTAGGGAGTGTCAAGGGTCAACCGAAACAACCGTCAAGCATCAACCGGCGTAATACACATTGTCACACCGCAGTGCGTACGGCTTGAGTGATTACGTGCTGTGGCAACAAGGTTCAGGCTGAGGTTGGTCGTGGTAGTTCTCGGTGGGTAGTTCAGCTAGATCCCGACGGCGCGTTCGAGGTCCTTGAGCGAGGTTTCGAGATCGTTGAGCAGCCGCTGCAGGTGGGGTACCGCGCGGCGGCATCCGACCAGGCCGAAGTCGAGGCTGTCGCCGCTGCCGACCAAAGTGATGTTGAGCGCCTGCCCGTTGGCGGCGATAGACATCGGATAGGTTCCCTGCAGGCGGGCACCGTTGGCGTACAGGGGACGCCGCACGCCGGGCACGTTGGAGATGCAGAGGTTGAACGGCGGCGGAGTCGAGGACATTCCCAGCGCCCCACCGAGCACGACCGGTGAGAGCAACAACATCCCTAACGCCATCGCTTGCGCCCTGGGCAACTGGGCCAAGACCTCCTTATTCTTTCGCATCGACGCGCTGATGGTCTCTAGCCGTCGAGCCGGGTCATGGATGTCGGTGGCCAAGTTGGCCAAGACTGCCGCAACCACGTTGCCGCCGGCCGAGTCTGCTGCGGTGCGCAGACTGACCGGAACCATTGCGACCAAGGGCTTTTGCGGCAGCGCGTTGTTGTCGGCGAGGTAGGCGCGGAGGGCGCCGGCGCACATCGCCAGGACGACGTCGTTGACGGTGACACCGGCGGCGTTCTTGACGTTCTTGATGCGCTCGAGCGACCACGATTGTGCGGCGCAGCGGCGCGCACCACTGATGCGGCCATTGAGCACGGTGCTTGGCGCCTCGAACGGCAGGGTCAGCTGCTGTTGGAGCAACGCAGCGCGCGCCAGGCCGAACATCGACGGGCCAAGTCGCGGAATCGATTTCATTGCGCTGGCGAGCGCGCGTAGCCGCGCAGTGGGTGGGCTGTCGTCAGCGCCATTGGTCAACGCCCAAGGCGGCCGGATTTGTGGGTCGAGTGGATCTACACTGAGCGAACCCTGAAGGAGATCGATCGTAGATATTCCGTCGACGAGGCCGTGATGAATCTTGGTGTACACGGCGAAGCGTCCGTCCTTAAGCCCTTCGATAACATGGGTTTCCCACAATGGGCGGTGCCGGTCGAGCATGCTCGAGTGCAGTCGCGAAACCAATTCGAGCAGTTCCCGGACGCGTCCGGGACCAGGCAGCGCTGAGCGGCGAACGTGATAGTCGACGTCGACGTCTGTCGCCGAAGACCATCCGGCCGTCAGTCCCCCAGGCAGGATCGCCGGATGCTTGGTGAACAGTGGTTGGATGTCTTCAGATGCGCGAATTCCCTTGTAATACTCACGGGCGAATTCTGGACCGGCGCCCGACGGCGGCTCGAATAACTGCAAGCCGGCGACATGCATCGGATGTCTTGGAGACTCAGCGAGGAACATCATCGACTCGATCGGCGACATCAGCTTCATCAGTTTTTCCTTCGTTCGGCCGCCGGACCCGATGAGGCTGGGGACCGTGCGGTGTCGTGGCGTTCAACCGTTGCTCATGAAGCTAAAGTCCAAGGGCTAGAACGGCTCGTTTTGGCATGCCAAGGTCAGCGGCCGCAATTGTGAGCCCACCACAAGGACGATGTATCGGCTACGGCTAGCGCGATGACTCGGGCGCCGCATGGCGGTCCTTGGCGTCGCCAGCCCATGAGGGTCACGCCCCATTCGGGTTGGGTCTGCGCGACACATTGTTCGCATGTGCGTCCCGACGAAAATGGCCGAGTTCGACGGTCCACGGTTAACAGCCTTCGAACCATCACTTGAGACGGGAGGAAGGCCCGTGCGAGTCGGAATCACAGCTGGAGCGGTCGGTGGTAACTCGCCTGAGGGGTACGGCAAACTGGTCGATGCCCCTCCGCCGCAACATGAGTCGGGAGATTGGCGCCGCGCTCGCCGTCCACCGCGACGGTGCGCATTTCCGGTTATTGGTAGTTGCCACCTAACGGTCGAGCATTGCGGCCCGAACCCGCCCCGCCCCTGCCAAGCGCGCGAGATGGCCGATGAGTACCGGCGCAACCGTGCCGACCCCAATGAGGGCGCGGACACCGGCCGAAGCGACGGTGGCCTCCGGCCGGTCACGTTCTATCGCGTGAACGACCGCTCGCGCGACGTCGTGTGGTGAACTGGTTGTGAAGCCCCGCGGTAAGGCGACACCAGTGTCAGACAGCATTCCCGCGTCGCGGACCGGACCGGGGAAGATCGTGGAGACCCCGACGCCTGAGCCGTGCAGCTCCTGCCGCAAGGCGAGTCCGAGCCCGCGCAATCCCCATTTGGTGGCCGTGTAAACCGTGCCGTTGCCGGGCGTGGCGATGAGTCCGGCTCCTGAGGAGATGAAGACGATATGGCCCTTCCCGCGCTCCTTCATCGGTGCCATGGCTGCGCGCGCCAGCGCGGCCGGCGCCAAGAGGTTGATCCGTATCGCGTGCTCGATCTCGGCATCGCTCAGCATGCCCAGGTCCTCCGGGATTCCGACGCCGGCGTTGGCGACGAGCACATCGACCGGATCGATTTTGGCCATCAGTTCCCGCACCTGCTCGAGGTCGGCCAGCTCTGCGGTGACACCGCGGGCGGCCGGACCGAGCTCGCTGACCAGGCGTTGAAGCTCGGGTTCTCGCCGGCCCGTGACCGTCACGACACAGCCCCGTCCGGCTAGCTCGTGCGCGATCGAGCGACCGATACCTCCGGTGGCACCGGTTACCAGCGCAGTTCGACCTTCCAGCCGCATCTCAGGTCTCCATCATTTGCTCAGTTCCGCTAGCTGGGTGGCGAGCCACCTGGCCAGCGGCGGGGCGATTCGGGAGAGCACATACAGCAGGTGAGCCTCGGCCGCGATCGGTGCAACGGCGAGGTTGCGGTCGACAGCCCGGAGGATGTTGTGCGCGACGCTCGGCCGAGTACCCGCGCTTGTCGTAGGTCGACGCCAGGCGGTTGCGGCGTGCCGCGACGTCACCGCTACCCCGGATGGGGCTGGTCTGCGCGATCCCGGTGTTGATGATGCCCGGGCACACCGCCGTAACGCCGATGCCATACGGCTTCAGTTCCATTCGCAGCGCCTCGGACAACCCGAAGACCGCGAACTTTGTTGCGCTGTAAGCGCTTAACTGTGGGTTGGCTAGCAGCCCGGCCGCCGAAGAAAGATTGACGACGTGACCACCGCGGGCGGACTGGATCATGTTGGGCAGGAAAGCGTGGCAGCCGTGCACCACACCCATCAGATTGATGCCTACCAGCCACTCCCAATCCTTGCGGCTGGTGTCGAGGAAGCCGCCGACCAGTCCCACCCCGGCGTTGTTGACCAGGAGATCGACCTGGTCGAACCGGGCGAGAGCGGCTTCGGCGAACCATGTCATGGACTCGGGGTCGGACACATCTACCTGCGAAGCCAGCACCTCGGCGCCGGCCTCTCGGACCGCCGCGGCGGTATCGACGACGGCGGCTTCATTGATGTCGCACATTGCCAAGCGGGCACCGCGCCGCGCGCACAACAGCGCCATCTTCCGCCCGATGCCGCCGCCTGCCCCGGTGATCACCACGACGCGGTCTGTGAGGTTGGTTGTTTTGAGCACGCGGTGACGCTAGGTGCGCTACGACTGCGCCGGCTCGTTTCGTCTGGCCAACATTGCCGATGTCGATTGTGACGCCGTCACAACGGAGTATGTTGAGCTGGCATGGAGCTCAGGTTCGAACCACTGCGTGAGCCCGGCGCCCAACGAGTATGGGAAGAGCTGCTGCGACCGATTGCTGCCGAATTGCGTTCGTTTGCAGGAGAACTCGCCGAGCGGACTGTCGCACGCATGCAAGCGGAGACGCCACAGTTGTTTCCCGACCCGCAGTCGGTCAAGGAGAACGTGGTCAGCACCGAGGCAGGTATCCGCCAACTCGCCGACCTCATCGACATCGGCGACGACCCCCGCGGCATTGAATTACCGGTGCCGACCCTGGCCATCGCTCGCGCCGGGGTGCGGCGTCAGATCCCGCTGGCCACCCTTAGCCGGTTTTACCGATTGGCCCAGGGGCTGGTGTGGCAGTGGATGTGGGATCGCATCACGGCGAAAGCGACCGGTCAGGAGGAACAGGCAACGGCGCTTCGCCTCACAACTAGTTGGCTGTTCGGTTACATCGACGCGGCGCTGAAGCGCGCTGAGGAGGCTTATGAGGCCGAGCGTGAAATCTGGCTGCGAAACACGGCCGCTGCACGCACCGACGCGATCGATGACATCCTGACGCAGCGGGAGCGTGATCAACAGCGGGCGTCCAAACGGCTGCGCTACGACGTCAATCGCCACCATGTGGCTGCCATCGCGTGGGTCGATTCGGTGCAGGAGGACCGCGACGCTCAGTCATCGTTGAGTGACGCGCTCGCCATCCTTGCTGCCGAGATGGGCAGTGAGACAACGCTTATTCATCCTGCCGGCTCGCTTGTGCTGTTCGGCTGGTTCAGCCGGCAAAGCGAATTTGCCGCACCGGGCGGCGTCAATGATGCGCGACGGCCGACGCTTCCTGATGGTGTTCGGGTCAGTATCGGGCAGCCCGGGCGCGGCCTGAAAGGCTTCCGCTGCAGTCATATCGAAGCATCACATGCCCGTCGGGCCGCTTCGCTGGCCGGGACGCGCGCCGGCACGCTGACACGCTATCGGGACGTTGCGGTCGCCGCGCTGGCCAGTAGCGACGCCGAACACGCTGCATCGTTTGTCCAGCGGGTACTCGGCCCGCTGGCCGCCGATGACGAAGGGACCTACCGCGTCGCCACGACCTTGTCGGTTTACCTCCAGGAGAACCGCAGCCGCGCCCGAACCGCGCAGCGACTCACCGTGCACCCCAACACCGTGAGCTACCGCGTCGATCAAGCCGAAACGATCCTCGGCCGCAGCATCGATACCGAAAGCCTTGACCTTGCGGTGGCACTGCTACTGCTGCCCATGCTGCCGGGACTCATCCGTGATCACCGCACCGCCGAAACGTGACCTAAACACTGGACTCTACGGCGCTGATAGTCGTCAAGCTTGCTTGACTGTTCCGTCCTGACCCTCACCGAGAGTGAACAGTGCTGTCCATTGAGCAGTGACCACCCGCGCCGTCATCGTGAAGTCGGCCGCCTGCTGACCCTCCAGCGCTGGGCCCTTGTCGCGGGTACCGTCAGTGTCGCCTAGCGCCACACCGGTGTTGGTGGCCACCACAACCAACTCCTAGGCGAGCACCCATGCGCGGCGCCTTGCACGCTTTCCAAACTCTGAGACTGCAGAGGGGTCCGCCTATAACCAGCGGCTCTGAAGCGGCGAGTTCTTGGCACCCGGCCGTTTCGCCCACCGCCACGCCCGCGCACTGTGACGCAAGCACAAAGGCGGCCACCAACCTTGGCGCCATGCCCCAAGGAAATCGCTGCGGGCGCCCATACCGTTTCACGCAGTTGGCCGACCGGCCGGAAGTAATCAGAAGCAAGGAGACCCCGATGCAAACGCTGCAACAGCTTGATGTCAACTACATGAGCGGCACGGATAACCCGTGGATCCCGTTCACGCCACTGACTGATCAGGTGTTCTTGAAATACTGGAAAATCGACCCGGTCCGCGGTGAGATCATCGTCTCCATGAAGTTTCCCGGCGGGCTCGAGCTACCGCCTCACTACCACACCGGCATCGTTGTCGGCCACACCGTCACCGGAGCGTGGCGGTATCAGGAAAACAGCTGGATCTCGCGGGCTGGCGACACCGTTTATGAGGTGGCCGGCTCCAGGCACACCCCGGAGAGCCTGGAGGACACCGAGGTGTTCTTCTTCATCGTCGGCGAGTTGCTCTTCATTGACGAGAACAACACGATTCTGTGGCAGGAAAACCACAAGACCTCCATCGAGCGCTACACCAACTACTGTGTCAGCCAAGGCATTCCGGCCCGCGATCTGACAAGTTGGGACGTCTAAACGCCCCGCCGAACGTTCGCAAGGGTCGACCGCGAAAGGGACACAGTCATCCACGCCGCGGGAGTGACGGAAACTCGTCGGGAGCCGGTCTGCCGCCTGCCTGCCCGACGAGTGATAGGGCCACCCGCATTCAGCAGGGCTTTGCAAGCCAGTTCTTCCGCGTCCGCTGCTCCGCAGGGTCCTGTGATCGTTGTGTCCGGCCACGGCCGGGGCGTTCACCCACTCGCGGTGGTGGCACCGCGCTCCCGTGCCGAAGCCCCAAACGACGGTCTGCCCGAACACCTCGCTGAGGAGTTCGCGAAGCGGCAATTGCCGGACCGTTTCGAGCTCGTATCGGCGATCCGGGTGCCGGCCACCGGAAGGTTGAACAAACTGGGCTGCGGCGAGGTCCGGGGCTAAAAGTGGGGCTGTTCAGCGTCGGTTGATGGTTGACGGATCTATTTCGGTTGATCCTTGACACTCTGGGTTACTAGTTAGGCCTGGTCGCGGGTGCGGAAGGCCCGTTTGTTTCTTACCTCGCCGCGGTGGGTGCGCGCGACGGTCTTGACCAGATCATCGCCGATGAAAAACCGCAGCAGCTGCCCATCAACGTGGACATCGCAGCGTGATCCGGCGTAGTGGGCCCCCACACACACCTGCTGCCAGGCCACACTGACCACCCCGTTGGTGGTCACCCGCCGGCTGACCCAGTCATCGCCGGTGCGATCTTCACCCAGCCCACCCGC
>NZ_LZKQ01000225.1 GCF_001668675.1 Mycobacterium asiaticum
TGCGCCCCGAGCGCGTCGTGCAGCTCTGTCACCCGGATATCCGCAACGACTTTCCGCCGCTGCGAACGTCGAAAAGCTCGGTCCCCGAACACTTGCCGGTCCAGCTCACCAGCTTTGTCGGGCGCGGCACCCAGCTGAGCGGCCTACGGTCAGCGCTCACCACCGACAGGTTGGTCACGTTGACCGGGGCCGGCGGGGTGGGCAAGACCAGGCTTGCGATCCAGGTCGCGGGGCAATTGGCCGCCGATTTCGATGCCGGGGTGTGGTACGTCGATTTCGCTCCTCTCGCCGACCCCGATCTGGTGCCCACCGTGGTGGCGGGAGCCCTGGGCCTCGCCGAGCAGCCGAGCCGTTCGACGTCCGACATGCTCATCCGGTCCGTCGCTGATCGGCCGATGTTGGTGTTACTCGACAACTGCGAGCACCTACTGGATGCGGTCGCCGTACTCACCACTTCGCTGCTGCGTGCCTGCGCGAACCTGACGTTGCTTGCGACGAGCCGCGAGCCGATCGGGGTCGCCGGCGAGGTGACCTGGCGGGTACCGTCCCTGTCGCTGGACGACGAGGCCGTCGAGTTGTTCGTCGACCGCGCCCGCCGTGCGCGCCCGGACTTCATCGCCGACCAGGTCTCGGTGGTCCGGGAGATCTGCCGTCGGCTCGACGGCATGCCCCTGGCCATCGAATTGGCCGCGGCCCGGGTGCGGGCGTTATCGCTGGCGGAGATTGCCGGAAGTTTGAATGATCGGTTCCGGCTGTTGACCGGAGGTGGCCGCATCGCGGTGCGCCGCCAGCAGACATTGCGCGCGTCGGTGGATTGGTCGCATGCGCTGCTGGCGGATCCCGAGCGGATACTGTTCCGCAGGCTCGCGCCGTTCATGGGGGAGTTCGATCTCAACGCTGCCAGGGCTGTCGCGGGCGGCACTGAAATCGAGCGCTTCCAGGTCCTCGACCAGCTGACACTGCTGGTTGACAAGTCACTGGTGGTCGCCGACAACACCGGCGGTCCAACCCGCTATCGGCTGTTGGAAACCGTGCGTCAGTACGCCCTGGAAAAGCTCGGCGAGTCCGGCGAGGCCGATACTGTGCGGTCGCGTCACCGCGACCACTACACCGCCATGGCTGCCGCGCTCGACGCGCCGGCCGCTACCGGTCACCAGAATCGCGTCGAGCAAACCGAATCGGAGCTCGACAACCTACGCGCCGCCTTCGCCTGGAGCCGCGAAAACCACGACATCGAGCTGGCATTGCAGCTCGCATCGTCGTTGCAGCCGCTGTGGCTCACGCGCGGCCGCCTCCGCGAAGGAATGAGTTGGATCGATGAGGCGCTGGGCGACTTGGACTATGGCGGTCGCGAGGTGGCACCGCCCGTGCTCGCCCGGGCGCTGGCTGACGCGGCCTTGCTCGAGGGCTGGCTCGGCATACCTGAACGCAAAGAGCAGGCCACCGCCGCCCTGACGATCGCTCGTCGAGTGGAGGACCCGTCCCTGATGGTCCGCGCCCTCACGGCCTGTTGTGCCACGGCCGCATTCAGCCCAGAAAACGCGGCTGCCTACTTCGCCGAAGCAATCGAATTGGCGCGCGACCTGGGTGACAAGTGGCGGTTGAGTCAGTTGCTCGGCCTGCACGCGTACGCAGCGATGATGGCGGGTTACCCGAGCGCGGCGCTTACAGCCGGTGAGGAAGGGCGCACGCTCGCCGATGCGATCGGCGATCGGTTCGCTTCGAGTCTGTGTCGAGTGTGGGGACTCGCCGGCGCACGAGCGGTGCTGGGTGATCTAGCGGCGGGAGAAGAAGTCTTGAGTGTGTTGATCGCCGAAGCCGCCGCTTCCGGCGATCTGTTGAGCGAGTTCAACGGCTTGATAACGCAAAGCTTCCTAAGAGGGTGGCAGGGCAAGACGACGGCAGCGGTGGCAGCTGCCGAAGCGGCCATCGAATCCGCCGGCCAACTTGGTGCGCTCTTCGAGGGCCAGGGCTACCTGACCTTGGGTGGTGCATATCTCGCAGCAGGCGAGGTGGCGCCAGCCAAGGTCGCCACCTCCGAAGGCTGGGACCGCATCGCAAATATCGAATTCCGCGCAATGAACACGCGCTGGAGAGCCGAAACTGAGCTTGCCGGAGGGGATCTGGCCCAAGCAAGGGCGTGGGCCGATCAGGCGGTACCGGCCAACACGGGCTTCTTTCAGATGATGGCACTCATCACGCGAGCCCGGGTGGCAGTGGCAGAGGGCGACACCGAAGCGGCCGAGCGGGATGCGTACCAGGCGCTGGCGTCGGCGGCCACAACCGGGGCACAAGTGAACGTGCCCGACATCTTCGACCTCCTCGCTCGGTTGGCCCTCGCCGTCGAGAGCTACCCCGAAGCGGCGCGGCTCCTCGGTGCGGCGCATGGTATCCGGCAGCGTACCGGTGAAGTGCGGTATGCAATTCACCAAGCCGATTACGAAGCGTCGATTTCCGCAGTGCG
>NZ_LZKQ01000226.1 GCF_001668675.1 Mycobacterium asiaticum
GTTTCTGAAAACGCCCGACATCATCGAAATCGCCAAGGCGGCAGACGAACTCGGCTCCGTCGGCCTCGACCGTGATGCCCGCCGCATCCGCGATGAACCCGCGCGCGAACACCTTGACGCCCTCCCGGCGGTCGATCCAAGCCTCGGAACGCAGCCGGCCCAACGGGGTCCCGCGCAGATACTTCACCGTGATGGTCCCGGTGAACCGCGGCTTGGACAGTCCCTCGCTGGCGGCCTCACCCAGCATGTGATCGAGGATCAAAGCGCTCACCCCGCCGTGCACCAGCGAAGGCGGACCTTCATAGGCCAAGCCCAGCACGAACTCGGTCCAGCACCGCCCGCCACCCTCATGGTGCACCACGAGAGGCGGCGCGATCGGATTGCACACCCCCACCGCCGCATTGCCCAACGGCAGCGGGCGATCGCCCACGCGGTAGCTCACACCGTCCGGCCGGGTTCGATGCCGCAGCGACTCGGTGACCGACTTGATCGCTGCCCGCGCCTCGGCGACGACGTCATCGTCGGCCTCGGTGCGGATGGTCACGTCGATCAACTCCCGGACCGCGTCGGCCAGCGGCGCATACAGGGCCGTCACCCGGTCGGCCTCCGGCGCACTCAGCACTTCGAACATGGCGCTCAGCGCGCCGGCATCCCGACTCAACTTCCAAACACCTTGCGCACCACCGCTTTTGCTCGTCGCGTCACTCGTAGATAGTTGTCCAGGAACTCCCCGCCGTCGTCGCTGTGCCAGCCGGCGGCTACCGCGACCGCGTTGAGCTGCCGGCCCGGTCCGGGCAGCTGATCGGTCGGCTTGCCCCGGACCAACACCAGCGCGTTGCGGGCGCGGGTCGCCGTCAGCCAGGCCTGTTTGAGCAAGTCGACCTCGTCGGCCGGAACCAGGCCGGCCTCGGCGATCACATCCAGCGATTGCAGCGTGGAGGTGTTGTGCAGCGCCTCGATTTCGTGGGCGTGCCGCAGTTGCAGCAGCTGCACCGTCCACTCGATGTCGGCCAATCCGCCACGGCCCAGCTTGGTGTGGGTCTTGGGGTCCGCACCACGCGGGAGCCGCTCCGACTCCACCCGGGCCTTGATCCGCCGGATCTCGTGCACCGCCTCGGCCGACACCCCGTTCGGCGGATACCGCGTCTGGTCGACCGTCAGCAGGAACCGCTGACCGAGGTCAGGGTCACCGGCCACCGCGTGCGCACGCAGCAGCGCCTGAATCTCCCACGGCTGCGCCCATTGGGTGTAGTACGCCTCGTAGGACGCCAGGGTGCGGACCAGTGGGCCGTTGCGACCCTCCGGCCGCAGGTTGGCGTCGACCTCTAGCGGCGGATCCACGCTGGGCGTGCCCAACTGCGCCCGGACCTGCTCGGCGATCGTCGTCGCCCACTTGACCGCCTGCGCGTCCTCGACCCCGCTGGCCGGCTCGCATACGAACATCACGTCGGCGTCCGAGCCGTAGCCCAGCTCCGCCCCACCCAGCCGGCCCATGCCGATGACCGCTATGGACGCGGGCGCCCGGCCGTCCTCCGGCAGATGCGCGCGGATCGTCGCGTCCAGGGCGGCCTGCAACACCGCCACCCAGATCGACGTCAACGCCGCACACACCTCGGTGACCTGAAGCATGCCCAGCAGATCCGCCGATCCGATGCGGGCCAGCTCGCGGCGGCGCACGGTGCGCGCGGCCGCGATGGCGCGCGCCGGGTCGGAGTAGCGGCCGGCCGATGCAACCAGGGCCCGGGCCACCGCCGCCGGCTCAGTCTCGAGGAGTTTGGGTCCCGACGGCCGGTCCCCGTAGTCCTGAATCACTTCCGGCACCCGCATCAGCAGGTCCGGCACGAATGTCGAGGTGCCCAACACGTGCATGAGTCGTCGCGCAACCGTCGGTTTGTCGCGCAAGGTCGACAGGTACCAGGTGTGGGTGGCCGAAGCCTCACTGAGTCGTCGGTACGCCAACAGGCCGCCGTCGGGATCCGGTGCGTAGGACAGCCAGTCCAACAGCCGCGGCAACAGCACCGCCTGGACCCGCCCGCGCCGGCCGCTCTGATTCACCAGCGTCGACATGTGCTTCAACGCCGCCTGCGGAGCCTCGTAACCCAGTGCGGCCAGCTGCCGTTCAGCGGCCTCCGGGGTCATGCGGCCACCGACCAGTTCCAGTCCGGCCGGGCCGAGCGATTCCAGCAGCGGTTGGTAGAACAACTTCGCGTGCAGCCGGGACACCCGCACGTTCTGGTGCTTCAGCTCCTCACGCAGCACGCCTGCGGCGTCGTTGCGCCCGTCGGGACGAATGTGCGCGGCGCGCGCCAGCCACCGCATGGCTTCTTCGTCGTCCAGCTCGGGCAACAGGTGGGTGCGCTTGAGCCGCTGCAGTTGCAGTCGGTGCTCGAGCAGGCGCAGAAACTCATACGACGCGATCATGTTCGCGGCGTCCTCGCGGCCGATATAACCGCCGGTGCCCAACGCTGTCAGCGCGTCCACCGTCGACGCGACATGAAGCGACTCGTCGCTGCGGCCGTGCACCAGTTGCAGTAGCTGAGCGGCGAACTCGACGTCGCGCAGCCCGCCGCTGCCCAGCTTGAGTTCGCGACCGCGGATGTCGGCGGGCACCAATTCCTCGACGCGGCGGCGCATGGCCTGCACCTCGGGCACGAAGTCTTCGCGCTCGCACGCCGTCCACACCATCGGCTGCAACGCGGCGAGGTAGCGCTCGGCCAGTTCGGCGTCACCGGCCGCGGCGCGGGCCTTCAGCAGCGCCTGGAACTCCCAGGTCTTGGCCCACCGCTCGTAGTAGGCGACGTGCGATTCGACCGTGCGGACCAGCTCCCCGCTGCGGCCCTCCGGACGCAGTCCGGCGTCCACCTCGAAGAAGGCCGACGAGGCCAGCCGCATCATTTCGCCGGCCACCCGCATACTGACCGGATCGGCATTCTCGGCGACAAAGATGACGTCGACGTCGCTGACGTAATTCAGTTCGCGGGCACCGCATTTGCCCATCGCGATCACCGCCAGCCGCGGCGGTGTGCGGTCGTCGCCGCACACCGTCTGCTCGGCCACCCGCAATGCCGCGGCCAGTGCGGCGTCCGCGATGTCAGCGAGGTGAGCGGCCACCTTGGTGAACGGCAGCACCGGCTCGTCCTCGACCGTCGGGGCCACATCGAGCGAGGCCAGCACCAACAGTTGGTCGCGGTAGAGCACTCGCAGCTGGTGCACGATCGAACCCGGGGCTCCGGAGAAGTCCTCGACGGCTTCGAGGAAAGTCCGCTGCAACTGCTCGCGGGTGGGCAATTGCACCTTGCCGCGCAGCAGTTTCCACGACTGTGGGTTGGCGATCAGGTGGTCCGCCAGCGCCAGCGAGGAACCCAGCACGGCGAACAGCCGCCCACGCAGGGACCGCTCTTTGAGCAGCGCCGCGTTCAGTTCGTCCCACTCCAGGTCGGTGTTCTCCGACATCCGGATCAGCGCGCGCAACGCGGCATCGGCGTCCGGCGCGCGCGACAGCGACCACAGCAGGTCGACATGCGCCTGGTCGTCGTGCTTATCCCAGCCCAGCTGGGTCAGGCGGGCGCCCGCCCCCTCGTCCATCAGTCCCAGCCGGCCGACGCTGGGCAGCTTGGGTCGCTGCGTCGCTGGCTTGGTCACGTACTGACGTTAGCGCAACGCCTCCGGGCTACAGCGACAAGTAGGTCTTCAGCTCGAACGGGGTGACGTGGCTGCGGTAGTTCGCCCACTCGGAGCGCTTATTGCGCAGGAAGAAGTCAAATACATGCTCCCCCAACGCCTCCGCCACCAGCTCGGAGGACTCCATGGCCCGCAGCGCGGTGTCGAAACTCGACGGCAGCTCGCGGTAGCCCATGGTGCGGCGTTCCTCGGGCGTCAGGTCCCAGACGTTGTCCTCGGCCTGCGGGCCCAGCACATACCCCTTCTCCACGCCGCGCAGGCCGGCGGCCAGCAGCACCGCGAAGGTCAGGTAGGGGTTGCACGCCGAGTCCGGGCTGCGCACTTCCACCCGCCGCGAGGAGGTCTTGTGCGGGGTGTACATCGGCACCCGCACCAGCGCGGAGCGGTTGGCCGCACCCCAGGAGGCCGCCGTCGGCGCCTCACCGCCATGCACCAGACGCTTATAGGAGTTCACCCATTGGTTGGTGACCGCGCTGATCTCCGAGGCGTGTTCGAGAATCCCGGCGATGAACGACTTGCCGACATCGGACAGCTTCAGCGGGTCGTCGTCGCTGTGGAAGGCATTGACATCGCCCTCGAACAGGCTCATGTGGGTGTGCATCGCCGAGCCCGGGTGCTCCCCGAACGGCTTGGGCATGAAGGTCGCCCGCACACCCTCATTCAGCGCGACCTCCTTCATGATGTAGCGGAAGGTCATCACGTTGTCGGCCATCGACAGGGCATCAGCGAACCGCAGGTCGATCTCCTGCTGGCCCGGCGCGCCCTCGTGATGGCTGAACTCCACCGAGATGCCCATGAACTCCAGCGCCTCGATGGCATGCCGGCGGAACTTGGACGCCGACTCGTGCACGGCCTGGTCGAAATAGCCGGCGTTGTCGATGGGCACCGGCTCCGACCCGTCCTCGGGGCCGTTCTTGAGTAGGAAGAATTCGATTTCGGGATGCACGTAGCAGGAGAAGCCGAGGTCGTTGGCCTTCTGCAGCTGACGGCGCAGGACGTGGCGGGGGTCGGCCCAGGACGGTGAGCCGTCCGGCATGGTGATGTCACAGAACATGCGGGCCGAGTGGTGGTGACCGGACTTGTCGGCCCAGGGCAGCACCTGGAAGGTCGACGGGTCGGGGTGCGCGACGGTGTCGGATTCCGAGACGCGGGCGAAGCCCTCGATCGAGGAACCGTCGAACCCGATCCCCTCCTCGAAGGCTCCTTCGAGTTCGGCCGGGGCGATGGCGACCGACTTCAGGAATCCGAGCACGTCGGTAAACCACAGCCGCACGAACCTGATGTCGCGCTCTTCCAGGGTGCGGAGGACGAACTCCTTCTGCCGATCCATACCCGCACACTAGGCACGGTCTGTTAAATCGATGTTACGGATGCCACGCCAGACGCATTGCGGATGTTTATGGCTGGCAACGCAGATTGGGCGGCGGCAGGGTCAGATCCAGGAAGTAACGCGTTATGACGCTGTCCACGCACTGGTTGCCGTCGAACACCACGGTGTGCTGGGTGCCGTCGTAAGAGATCAACGGGCCGCCCAGTTGCCGGGCCAGGTCCACGCCGGCCTGGTACGGGGTGGCCGGGTCGTGGGTGGTCGAGACCACCACGGCTTTGCCGGCCGGGGCGGGTGTCGCCGCATGCGGCGTCGACGTCGCCGGCACCGGCCACAGCGCGCAGATGTCGCGCGGCGCGGACCCGGTGAACTGCCCGTAGCTCAGGAACGGCGCCACCTCACGGATCCGACGGTCGGCGCTCACCCAGGATGCCGCGTCCGTCGGCGTCGGTGCGTCGACACAACGGATCGCGTTGAACGCGTCCTGGCCGTTGTCGTAATGACCCTGCCTATCCCGGCCGTTGTAATCGTCGGCCAGCACCAGCAGGTCGCCTGCGTCGCTACCGTGCTGCAGCCCAAGCAAGCCGCTGGTCAGATACTTCCAGTGCTGCGGGGTGTAGAGCGCGTTGATGGTGCCGGTGGTCGCGTCGGCATAACTCAAGCCACGCGGATCCGAGGTCTTGCCCGGCCGGGTGACCAACGGATCGATCAGCGCGTGGTAGCGGCTGATCCACTGCGCCGGGTCGGTGCCCAGCGGGCAGGCCGCCGAGCGGGCGCAGTCCGCCGCGTAGTCGTTGAAAGCGGTCTGGAATCCCGCCATCTGGTTGACCGTCTGGTCGATCGGGCCGATCGTCGGGTCGATGGCTCCGTCGAGCACCATCGCCCGGACATGCGGTGCGAACCGCTCGATGTATGCCGTGCCGAGCTCGGTGCCGTAGCTGTAGCCGAGGTAGTTGATCTGCTGTTCGCCCAGGGCCTGCCGGACCATGTCCATGTCGCGGGCGGCCGAGGCGGTGCCGATGTTGGCCAGGAACGACTGGCCCATCCGGTCGGCACATTGCTGGGCCAGCTCGCGGTACATCCCCTCGATGTGGGCCACCCCGGCCGGGCTGTAGTCCACCATCGGGTCCCGCCGGAAGGCGTCGAACTCGGCGTCGGAGCGGCACCGCAGGCTCGGTGTGGAGTGACCCACCCCCCGTGGGTCGAAGCCGACCAGGTCGAAGTGGCGGCTGATGTCGGTGCCGCGCAGATCGGGCGCCATTCCGGCCACCATGTCCACCGCCGAGGCCCCCGGCCCGCCCGGGTTGACGAACAGCGATCCGATCCGCTGCCCCGTCGCGGGCACCCGGATCACCGCCAACTTCGCTTGTGCCCCAGTGGGTCTGTCGTAGTCGACCGGTACCGCGACGGTGGTGCACTGGGCGGTAGGGATGTCGGCGATGCTGACGAAATCGCTGCAGGAACCCCAACTCTGCTGCGGCGTCGCGGCGGGTGCCAAAGGGACCTGGGTCTGCCCGCTGTCGGGTTCGGGTGTCGCGGCGGCAAGCGGTAGTGCCGCCGACTGCCCGGTGACCACGAGTCCAAACGACAACAGCGCCGAGCTCACCGTTCTCAGGCGCAACATGGCCGAAATCGTCTCATTTAGAAATCCGCCGCAGGACGCGAAACGGTTACGCCTTGGTCTCTTATCGGTACGGCCCGGGCGAGTCCGGTGCGCTAGCAGGTCGCGCCGGCAGGTGGCGTCGTTCCGCTGATCAGATACGCCGTGATGTAGTCGTCAATGCAGTTGTCGCCCTGGAACACAACGGTGTGCTGGGTTCCATTGAACGTGATCAACGAACCCTTGAGCTGGTTGGCCAGGTCGACGCCCGCCTGGTACGGCGTGGCTGGGTCGTGCGTGGTCGAGACCACGATGGTCGGCGGCAGACCCGGCGCGGAGACGGTGTGCGGTCGGCTGGTCGGTGGCACCGGCCAGAACGCACAGGTACCCAGCGGGGCGTGGCCGGTGAACTTGCCGTAACTCATGAACGGCGCCAGCTCACGGGACCGGCGGTCCTCGTCGACGACCTTGGCGCGGTCGGTAATCGGTGGCTGGTCAACACAATTGATCGCCACCCGCGCATCGGTCGAGTTGTTGTAGTGGCCGTGCGAATCGCGCCGCATGTACATGTCGGCCAGCGCCAGCATGGTGTCGCCGCGGTGCTCGTCGGCCAGCTCCTTGAGGCCATCGGTCAAGTGGTGCCACAGGTTTGGCGAGTACAGCGCCATGATGGTGCCGACGATGGCGTCGCTGTAGCTCAGGCCGCGCGAGTCTTTCGTTTTCGCCGGTCGGCTCACCTGAAGATTGTCCGGGTCGACCAGTGGGTCGATCAGGTTGTGGTAGGCCTCAACGGCTTTGGTGGGATCGTTGCCCAGCGGGCAGCTCGGATCCTTCGCGCAGTCGGCGGCGTAGTCGTTGAAGGCGTCCTGGAATCCCTTGGCCTGCCGTAGATCCGCTTCGATCGGGTCGGCGTTGGGGTCGACGGCGCCGTCCAGGATCAGCGAGCGCACGTTCTGCGGGAAGGCTTCGGCATAGGCCGAGCCGATCCGGGTGCCGTAGGAGTAGCCGAGGTAGGTCAGCTTCGCGTCACCGAGGGCTTTGCGGATGGCGTCCAGATCCTTGGCGACGCTGACGGTTCCCACATTTGCCAGGAAGTTCTTGCCCATCTTGTCGACGCAGCGCTGCACGAACTGCTTGGTTTCGTCCTCCATGTGCTGCACGCCCGCAGGGCTGTAGTCGACTTGCGGTTCGGCGCGCAACCGGTCGTTGTCGGCATCGGAGTTGCACCAGATCGCCGGCCGCGAGCTGGAAACCCCGCGTGGATCGAAACCCACCAGATCGAACCGCTCGTGCACCCGCTTGGGCAGGGTCTGGAAGATGCCCAGCGCGGCCTCGATGCCGGACTCACCGGGGCCGCCGGGGTTGATCACCAGCGAACCGATCTTGTCCCCGCTCGCCGGGAACCGGATCAGCGCCAGTGAAGCGACGTCGCCGCCGGGGTTGTTGTAGTCGACCGGGACGGCCAGCTTCCCGCACATCGCATGGCCGGGGATCTTCACCGAAGGGTTCGAGCTGCGGCACGGTGTCCACACCACCGGCTGGCCCAACCGAGGCTCGGCCATGTGCGCCCGTCCCGCGACCACGTGCACACATCCCGCCAGGACCAGCACCACAGCGGACAGCGCGGTCCACATCAGCAGCATGCGCGCGAACTTGTCGCGGCGAGACAGGCACATGGCACCCTATGGTGCCAGAGAAGTTTCCCGGTCCTGGTCAAGGCATATCCGGGGCCTGTCTTACCTGGTCGCGGCCAGCAACTCCGCCAATACGACGGCGAACTCGTCGGCCAATTCCCACAGGTCCGGCAGCAATTCCGGGCAGGCGATCAGTCCGATGTCCAGCCGGCCGTTCAGCGACATGACGGTGATGTTGAGCCCTGACCCGTGGAAGATCGGCCCCAGCGGATACATCGCCTTGACCTCACAACCCAGCAGGTACAGCGAAATCTGCGGACCCGGCACGTTGGAGACGACCAGATTGTGCACCGGCAGACTTTCGGTGAGCCGGGTCATGGCGTAGACGCGCATCGCGGCGCCGAAGACCGCCGGTGCGGCGAACTGCGACCAATCCTGTAACAGGGTGGCTCCGATCGCCGAACTGTGTTGTTTGGCAACAGAATTCGACTCAGCGATGGCATTAAGTCGCCGCACGGGGTCGTCGATGTGGGTCTCGAGGCTGGCGAACATCGCCGAGACCTGGTTGCGGCCCGGACGATCGGACCTGCCGTGCACCGATATCGGCACCGATGCCACCAGCGATGACTCCGGCAACACGTTGCGGTCGGCCAGATATCGGCGCAGCACCCCGGACACCAGCGCCATCACCACGTCGTTGACCTTGACACCGAAATGGTCCTTGACCGTCTTGACGTCTTCGAGGTCCAGTTCCGCATACGCGATGGTGCGCCGGGCGCTGATGGACGCGTTGAACACGGTCGGCGGCGCGGCGAACGGACGCGCCATGGTCAACCCGTCGCGCGCCCGCAGCAACGTCGCGACCACCGAGGACACCGTGTCGGGCACCACGTTGGCCAGTTGCAGCGGCCGGGTGGCGAAGCGCAGCAGGCCACCGGCGGCGATCTGCCAACCGCTGGCACCGCCGACTCCGGCGACCCGTTCGGGCGCGGGTGCGTCGGCCTCGGTCGAGCACAGCTGCGACATCAGGTTGGCGCCCGTCACGCCGTCGACCCCGGCGTGATGAACCTTCGTCATCACCCCGATCCGGCCCTGCCGATGACAATCGGTGCCGGCGACTCCTTCGATCACCCACATCTCCCACAGCGGCCGCCGGCGATCCAGCGGCAGCGACGCGATGTGGCCGCAGATTTCGGACAGCTCCGCCCGACCGCCCGGCGCCGGCAACGCGATGCGGTGCAGATGACGGTCGATCTGGAAGTGCTCGTCGTCGACCCACACCGGGTGGTCGAGGTTCAGCGGGCTGTTGGCGAGCTTCTCCCGGAACTCCGGCATCGCCTGGATCCGCAGCGACATCGCCTCGCGCAGCCGGTCGAAGGTGTAACCGCCTGGCATGGTCGAGGTGTCCAACTCGATGACCGAGCAGACGTGCATCGGCTGCGAGTCGGTCTCCAGGTAGAGAAAGCTGGCGTCTAGCCCGCTGAGCCGCTGCATCGACCGATGGTAGGCCCAAAAGTGGCCCCGACCACCCATGAATGCATCGCAAGCGTCGAAATGGCACAATGGGCGGGGTCAGACGAACCCGGGGACCCAGCTAAGGGCCACGAGGATCGACCCGACCACCATTTAGGGACAATGATGTCTGAGAACGTCTATGGTTCGAGCGCTGCCGCAATTTCGTCGTCGCCACGCCCCAAGATCCGCACCTCTCACCTGCAGAAATGGAAGGCCGAAGGCCACAAGTGGGGCATGCTCACGGCCTACGACTATTCGACCGCCAGGGTGTTCGACGAGGCGGGGATTCCGGTCCTGCTGATCGGCGACTCCGCCGCCAACGTCGTGTACGGCTACGACACCACCGTGCCGATCTCGATCGACGAGCTGATCCCGCTGGTCCGCGGGGTGGTGCGGGGTGCGCCGCACGCCCTGGTCGTCGCCGACCTGCCGTTCGGCAGCTACGAGGCGGGCCCTTCGGCCGCGTTGGCCTCGGCCACCCGGTTCATGAAGGAAGGCGGCGCGCACGCGGTCAAGCTCGAAGGCGGTGAACGGGTCGCCGAGCAGATCGCCTGCCTGAGCGCGGCCGGCATTCCGGTGATGGCCCACATCGGCTTCACGCCGCAAAGCGTCAACACCCTGGGCGGGTTCAAGGTGCAGGGCCGCGGGGATGCCGCCGAACAGACCATCGCCGACGCGATCGCGGTCGCCGAAGCGGGCGCGTTCGCCGTGGTCATGGAGATGGTGCCGGCCGACCTGGCCACCCAGATCACCGGCAAGCTCACCATCCCGACGGTGGGCATCGGCGCCGGCCCCAACTGCGACGGCCAGGTGCTGGTCTGGCAGGACATGGCCGGGATGAGCGGCGGCAAGACCGCCCGCTTCGTCAAGAGGTTCGCCGATGTGGGTGGCGAATTACGCCGGGCCGCAATGCAATATGCCGAAGAGGTGGCCACTGGAGCGTTCCCGGCCGAGGAGCACTGCTTCTAGCTCTCCGCCCGCGCCGAACGGGTAATTGCGATATGGCACTCTATGGGAGCCTCACCTGCTCCCACGGAGAACAGAATGCCTGCTAAAGCGCCTTCAAAAGGACCCAAGACGGCGCGTCATCTCGAAGTCGAGCGCAAGTTCGACGTGGTCGAGTCGACTGTGTCACCGTCCTTCGAGGGCATCGCGGCGGTCGCGCGCGTCGACAAACCCCCCGCCCAGGAACTTGACGCGGTCTACTTCGACACGCCCAACCAGGATTTGGCCCGCAACCGGATCACCCTGCGGCGGCGCACCGGGGGGGCGGACGCCGGCTGGCATTTGAAGTTGCCGGCCGGACCCGACTCCCGCACCGAGATCCACGCCGCGATCGACGCGTCGGCCGATGCCGACACCGTTCCGGAGGAGCTGCTGGACGTGGTGCTGGCGATCGTGCGCGACCGCCCGGTCGCGCCGGTGGCGCGCATCACCACCCGGCGCGAGATCCAGGTCCTCTACAACGCCGACGACGTGGCGCTGGCGGAGTTCTGTAACGACCACGTCACCGCATGGTCTGCCCGGGAGGCCGAGGACTCGGAGGGGTCGGGCCCCGTCGAGCAGCAGTGGCGGGAGTGGGAACTCGAGGTCCGCGAACCGGACGGTGACGTCAGCGAAGCGGCCAGCCATGAGCTGCTCAACCGCCTCAGCAACCGGCTGCTGGACGCCGGTGCCGCCCCGGCCGGGCACGGCTCGAAGTTGGTCCGAGCCCTGGGGTCCGCGGCCCCGACGCCCGCTTCGCCGCCGGCGGATCCCATCCATCGGGCGGTGGCACAACACGTCGAGGAAATGCTGGTGTGGGACCGCGCCGTGCGCGCCGACGCCGAGGATTCCGTGCACCAGCTGCGGGTCACCACCCGCAAACTGCGCAGCCTGCTCAAGGATTCGCAGGAGTCGTTCGGATTGGCCGACGGCGCATGGGTTCTCGACGAGCTTCGGGAACTGGCCGGGGTGCTGGGCGTGGCGCGCGACGCAGAGGTGCTGGCCGAGCGGTACGAACGGGCGCTGACCCGGCTGGACCCCCGGCTGGTCCGGGGGCCGGTGTCCGAACGCCTGGTCAACGGCGCCAAACGGCGCTATCAGGTGGGTCTGCGGCGCTCGTTGACCGCCATGCGCTCCAAGCGGTACTTCCGGCTGCTCGACGCGCTGGAATCGTTGGTGACCGAACCAACGGTGCTCGCGTTCGGTCAGCAAGCACAACCGGTGACCATCGATGCCGCGTACCGCAAGGTGCGCAAGGCGGCGAAAGCGGCCCGGGACACCCCCGACGATGACGAGGCGCTGCACCGAATCCGCAAGCGCGCCAAGCGACTCCGCTACACCGCGGCGGCGACCGGTGACGACCGCGTCGCCCAGGAGGCCAAGGCCATCCAGGTTCTGCTCGGCGATCACCAGGACAGCGTGGTCAGCCGCGAACATCTGCTCGCGCAGGCGCAATCGGCTCACCTGGCGGGTGAAGACACGTTCACCTACGGTCTGCTCTACCAGTACGAGAGCCAGATCGCCGAAAGCAGCAGCGAGCAACTGGATTCCGCGCTGCGCAAGCTGGACAAGGCGGTCCGCCGCAGCCGGCGCTGAGCGCGCCGGTCCTCGCCCGCCTGGCCGCCGAGCGTGCAATCCACGACGCAAATTCGGCGTGTCGTGTCGTGCGATGCACACTCGGCGACGAAAGACGAGACGACGCCCGCAAGGGGGCGGACGAGTTGGCCTGTAAGCCGGATTCTGTTCCACGCCGCCGCGGCTTTAATCCACGGCGGCACGGCGACGACCATCCATCTGGACACTCCGTTGCCGGGTGCCTCGAGCGGCCTACCCGCAGACTCGGACGAGCAGCCCTCAAACGTCTGCGCGGCCGCACTTTCGGTGCGGCCTTCTTGGCCTTGCTTCGGGTGGGGTTTGCCGAGCCATCCCGGTCACCCGGGATGCTGGTGCGCTCTTACCGCACCGTTTCACCCTTACCGCCACTAGGGCGGCGGTCTGTTTTCTGTGGCACTTTCCCGCGAGTCGCCTCGGATTGCCGTTAGCAATCACCCTGCTCTGTGAAGTCCGGACTTTCCTCGACTCGGCACTCGTGAGAGCGCGAGCCGCGGCCGTCCAGCCAACTCGTCCGCGACGAACACGGTACCCGCTCAGCGGCGGCACCGGCCAGTGCGGTCTTTGCTCGGGTCACAGATACCCGGTCTGATTGACCAGGCGCACCGATGACGCCCCGTCGGGATAGAACTCGGCGATGCTCAGCGACGCCAGGTCCAGATGCAGCCGGTACAGGATGCCCGAACCGGCGTCCAGCGCCATGCGCAGCAGCAACTTGATCGGCGTGACGTGGGAGACCACTAGCACGTTCTTACCCTCGTGGGCGGCGATGATCCGGTCCCGGCCGCGACGCACGCGCCGCAGCACGTCGTCGAAACTCTCCCCGCCCGGCGGCAGAGTGCCCGTGTCGTACAGCCAGCGGCGGTGCAGATCCGGGTCGCGCGCGGCGGCCTCGGCGAACGTCAGCCCTTCCCACGCGCCGAAATCCGTCTCGATCAGGTCATCGTCGACGGTCACCTCCAGGCCCAACGCCCTGGCCGCCGTCGTCGCGGTGTCGTAGGCCCGCTGCAGTGGGGAGGAAATCACCGCGGCGATCCCCCGGCGCTGCGTCAAATACCTTGCCGCCAAACCGGCCTGGCGCCACCCCACCTCGTTCAGCGGCGGATTGCCGCGCCCGGAGTACCGGCGTTGCACCGACAATTCGGTCTGCCCGTGCCGCAACAGCAACAGCCGGGTGGGGGTGCCGCGCGCGCCCGTCCAGCCCGGGCCGGTGGTGGTTTCGGCCGGACGCTCGGCGACCGCGGCCCGGGCCGCTTCGGTGACCGGCACGGCAACCTTGTCCACCCGGCGATCCGCCTGGGCCTCGGCGGCGTCCATCGCGTCGTTGGCCAGTCGATCGGCGTACGCGTTCTGGGCGCGCGGAATCCAGGAATAGGTGATCCGGCGGAACCGCGACGCGAGCGCCTGGGCCTGTCTGTGCAGTTCCACCAAGTCGGGGTGCTTGACTTTCCACCGCCCGGCCATCTGCTCGATCACCAGCTTGGAGTCCATCAGGACCGAAACCTCGGTGGCGCCCAGGTTCAGGGCATCGTCCAATCCGGCTATCAGACCGCGATATTCGGCGACGTTGTTGGTGGCCCGGCCGATCGCCTGCTTGGATTCGGCCAGCACGGTCCGGCGGTCCTGGGTCCACACCACCGCGCCATATCCGGCGGGTCCGGGATTACCCCGTGATCCGCCGTCGGCTTCGATCACCACTTTCATTGATCAGAGCCCTTGATGCGCAACAGGATTGCGCCGCACTCCGGGCAGCGTTGCACCTCGTCCTCGGCGGCCGCCTGGATCCGGGCCAACTCGCCGCGACCGATCTCGATACGGCATGCGCCGCACCGGTGTCCCAGCAGCGGCCCGGCGCCCGGGCCTCCCCCGGCGCGCAGCCGCTCGTACAGCGCCTTGAGGTCGGGGTTCAGTTCCGCGGCCAGTGTCTCGCGTTTGGCGGCGTGTTCCGTCCGCGCTTCTTCGACCTCGGCGAGCGCCTCGTTGAGGGCCTTTCGCGCGCTGGCGAGGTCGTCCTCCAGGCCGGCGATGGTCCCGGATTCCGCGGCTTCGGTGGCCTGCAGTTCCTCGCGACGTTCCATAACTTCCAGCAGGGAATCTTCCAGGCTGGTCTGGCGGCGCTGCAGGGTTTCCAGCTCGTGCTGCAGGTCGGCCAGTTGCTTGGCGTCGGTCGCCCCGGAGTTGAGCAGCGCGCGGTCCCGGTCCTCTCGCTTGCGCACCGCGTCGATCTCGGATTCGAAGCGGGCCACCTGGGCGTCGAGATCCTCCACTGCGATCCGCACGGCACCCAGCCGGTCACTGGCGGCGTTGTATTCGCCCTGCACCCGCTCAAGGGCTTCCCGTTGGGGCAGATGAGTGGTCCGATGGGCAAGGCGGGACAGCTCAGCGTCCAGTTTCGCCAGTTCCAGTAGCGAACGCTGCTGTGCCACTTCGGCCTTCATGATCTCCTAGGTCTCTACTCAGGTCTGGTTCCCGGCGCACAGGTTCCACGGGTCGGTGCGGATGTCAGACACCCGCACCGCCAGCTTGGGCCCGAACGCCGAGCGCAGCACGTCCGCCGCTTGCCCGCACCACGGGAATTCACTCGCCCAGTGCGCCACGTCGATCAACGCCACTTCCGACGCCCGGGAATGCTCGTCGGCCGGATGGTGCCGCAGGTCGGCCGTGACATAAGCCTGCACACCGGCCCGAGCTACCGCACTCAACAACGAGTCGCCGGCTCCCCCGCAGACCGCAACCCGCGACACCGGCACGTCGGGATCACCGGCTGCGCGCACCCCCCACGACGTGGACGGCAACGCGGCACCGACGCGGGATACGAAGTCGGCGAACCGTTCGGGTCGCGCCAGCGTGCCGATGCGGCCCAGCCCCGTGTCGGCGGGCGGTGGAGCCATGGCGAAGGTGTCGAAGGCCGGCTCCTCGTAGGGGTGCGCCGCGCGCATCGCCGCCAGCACCGCACCGCGCGCACGGGCCGGGGCCACCACCTCCACCCGGTCCTCGGTGACGTGTTCGACCGTCCCGACGCTGCCGATCGCCGGAGCTGCCCCGTCGTGCGGCAGGAACTGTCCGATGCCGGTGACGCTCCAGCTGCAGTGCGAGTAATCGCCGATCTGCCCGGCGCCCGCTGCGAACACCGCCTCGCGCACCTTGTCGGCGTGCTCCTGCGGCACGTAGATGACCCACTTGTCCAGATCGGCCACCGACGGCGACGGCTCGAGCACCGCCTCGACGGTCAGGCCGAGCGCGTCGGCCAGCGCGTCGGACACCCCCGGTGCGGCCGAGTCGGCATTGGTGTGGGCGGTGAACAGGGCACGGCCGGAACGGATCAGGCGGTGAATCAGCGCACCCTTGGGTGTGCTGGCCGCGACCGTGTCGACCCCGCGCAACAGCAGCGGATGGTGAGCGAGCAACAGGGCCCCGTCTGGGACCTCGTCGACGACGGCGGGCGTCGCGTCGATGGCGATGGTCACCGATTCGACGTCCTCGGCGGGGTCGCCGCAGACCAGGCCCACCGAGTCCCAGGACTCGGCGAGTCGCGGCGGGTACGCCTCGTCCAGCACCTCGATGATGTCGGCCAGCCGTACGCTCACCGGCGGCTCCCACTGCGCAGGCCGGCCAGCGTCTCGGCGATCGATTCGACCAGTCGTGACCACTCCGGCCGCACCGCCACCCGCAAGTACGTCGCGTCCAGGCCGACAAAGGTGTCACACCGCCGCACCGCAATACCGCTGCCGGCCAACCGATTCCGGATCAATTCGGCGTCGGGGCTACGGAACAAGACGAACGGTGCCCGCCCGGCGACCACGTCGACACCCACCGATGCCAGCCCGGCGACCATGGCCGCGCGGGTGGCGGCCAGCCGCGCGGCGTCGGCGGCGGCTTCGGCGACGGCTCGCGGGCTGCAGCAGGCCGCGATCGCGGTCAGCTGCAACGTCCCCACCGCCCAATGCGCGCGCTGAGCGGTCAACCGCGTCAGCACCTCGAGTGACCCGAGTGCATAACCCACCCGCAGCCCGGCCAGTGCCCACGTCTTGGTCAGGCTGCGCAGCACCAGCACGTCGGGCAGGGCGTCCCCGGCAAGGGATTCCGGTTCGCCGGGCACCGCGTCGGCGAACGCCTCGTCGACCACCACGATCCGTCCCGGCCGGCGCAGGGCCAGCAGTTGCTCGCGGCTGTGCAGGACCGACGTCGGGTTGGTCGGATTTCCCACCACGACGAGGTCCGCGTCCTCGGGGACCCGCGCGGCATCCAGGATGAACGGCGGCGGCAGGACCACGTGGTGCACCGGGATTCCGGCCGCCGTCAGCGCCGCCTCCGGCTCGGTGAACGACGGCGCGATGAGCGCCGCACGGCGCGGGCGCAGGTTGGGCAACAACGCGAAGCCCTCGGCCGCACCGGCAAGCGGCAGGACCTCGGCGGCCGCACGGCCATGGCGGGCGGCGGCTGCGTCCTGGGCGGCGCGCACCTCGGCGCTGCCCGGGTAGTGGGCCAAATCGGTCAGGCGTGCGCCCAGCTGCGCTATCAACCAGGACGGCGGCTGGACGTGACGGACGTTAACCGCGAAATCGAGCATCCCGGGCAGCACGTCTTGATCACCGTGATAGCGGGCCCGCGACATGCGGGCCGACGCGCTCTGATCCAGACCAGCCACCACTGAAACACTAGTGCGCCAGTACGCGAAGTAGGCATCCGGCGCACCACGGCGCACTCGCGCGCCGCCATCAACCACAATGGGAGCGTGACAGGTTCGATCACCGACGAGGCACCGCAGCTGGTGATTTTCGATCTCGACGGCACCCTCACCGATTCGGCCGTCGGCATCGTGGCCAGTTTTCGGCATGCGCTCACCCACATCGGTGCGGCCATCCCGGACGGGGATCTGGCCGCTCGGATCGTCGGCCCGCCGATGGATGAGACCTTCCGGGAGATGCAGCTCGACGGGCGCGCCGACGAAGCATTCGCGGCTTTCCGCGCCGAGTACGGCAGCCGCGGCTGGGCGATGAACAGCCTGTTCGACGGCATCGAACCGCTGCTGGCCGACCTGGAGGCCAACGGCGTCCGGCTGGCCGTGGCGACCTCGAAGCTGGAGCCCACGGCACACCGCATCCTGGCGCATTTCGGGCTGGACCACCATTTCGAGGTGATCGCCGGCGCCAGCCCGGACGGCTCGCGCAAATCCAAGGCCGACGTGCTGGCGCACGCGCTGGAACAGCTGCGACCGTTGCCCGAGCGAATTCTCATGGTTGGTGACCGCAGCCACGACGTGCACGGCGCGGCGGCGCACGGCATCGACACCGTGGTGGTCGGCTGGGGTTACGGGCGCACCGACTTCGCGGACCCGGACGCGCCCGCCGGTCCCACTCTGGTCACGCACGCCGCGACCATCGAGGAGCTTCGGAAGGTGCTGGGTGTCTGAGTCGAAGCTGCACGTGACGTTCGTCTGCACCGGCAACATCTGCCGTTCGCCGATGGCCGAGAAGATGTTCGCTCACCAGATACAAGAGCGCGGCCTGGGCGACGTGGTGCGGGTGACCAGCGCCGGCACCGGCAACTGGCACGTCGGCGAGGGCGCCGACCTGCGGGCCAAGCGGGTGCTGCGCGACCACGGCTACCCCACCGACCACCGTGCCGCTCAGGTCGAGGACGACCATCTGGCGGCGGACCTGGTGATCGCGCTGGGCCGCAATCACGCGCAGCTGCTGCGCCAGCTCGGGGTGGACGACGACCGGCTGCGGATGTTGCGGTCCTTCGACCCGCGGTCGGGTGCGTATGCCCTGGACGTCGAGGATCCGTACTACGGCGACCAGAACGACTTCAAAGAGGTCTTCGACGTCATCGAAGCCGCCCTGCCCGGCCTGCACGCGTGGGTGGACGAACGACTCGCCCAGAACGGATCGGGTTGATGCCCTCGCGGAATCGCGGTCTGAGGTTCCTGCTGCGGCCGAGCTGGCTGGCGCTGGCCCTGGTGTGCATCGCGTTCACCTACCTGTGCTTCACCGTGCTGGCGCCATGGCAGCTGGGCAAGAACACCAAGACGTCCCGGGAGAACCAGCAGCTCGCCGATTCGCTCAACGCCGCCCCGGTGCCGTTGAACACCCTTATCCCCAACCAGGATTCGCCTACCAACGGGCAGCAGTGGCGCAAGGTGACCGCCACGGGCCACTACCTGCCCGGCATCCGCGTGCTGGCCCGGCTGCGGGTGGTCGAGGGCGACCAGGCGTTCGAGGTGCTCGCCCCGTTCGCCGTCGACGGCGGTCCTACCGTGCTGGTGGATCGCGGGTACGTGCGGCCCGAGCAGGGATCGCACATCCCGCCGATCCCGCCGCCGCCGGAGAACACGGTGACGATCACCGCCCGCCTGCGCGATTCCGAGCCGACCGTGCAGGGCAAGGATCCGTTCACCAGAGATGGCTACCAGCAAGTCTTTTCGATCAGCACCGAACAGGTGTCTTCGCTGACGGGCGTGCCGCTGGCCGGGTCGTACCTGCAGTTGGTCGACGACCAGCCCGGCGGGCTCGGCGTGATCGGGGTGCCGCGCCTGGACGCCGGTCCGTTCCTCTCCTACGGCATTCAGTGGATCCTGTTCGGCGTTCTCGCGCCGGTCGCGTTGGGGTACTTCGTCTACTCCGAGGTGCGGGCCCGTCGCCGGGAGAAGGAACTATCCGCGGCTGGGAAGGCGGAAGCGTCGGCGCCCGTTCAGCCGATGACCGTGGAGGAGAAGCTCGCCGATCGCTACGGGCGCCGCCGGTAGGTCTTGCTCACTCGAGCCGCTCCCAGCGCCACCGCCACCGCACCCGCTTGCACCACCCGCGACAGCCGCACCGCCCGTCGCAGGTCGTGCACCGTTGGCGGCTCGCCGTCACCAAGAACCGGCCGGATCTCGAGTTCGTGGCGGTACTGGGTCGGCCCGCCGAGCCGCACCCCGAGTGCCCCGGCGAACGCCGCCTCCACCACGCCGGCGTTGGGGCTGGGATGGCGCGCCGCGTCGCACCGCCACGCCCGCACCGCCCCCGTCGCAGATCCGCCGACCACCGGCGCGCAGGCCACCACCAGCGCGCCGGTCACCCGCGCCGCCACGTAGTTCACGATGTCGTCCAATCGTGCTGCCGCCCAACCAAATTTGCTATAGCGCGGGGATCGGTAGCCGACCATGGAATCCAACGTGTTGACGGCGCGGTAGATCAGCACTCCGGGGGCGCCGCCGGCCGCGGCCCACAGCAGCGGCGCGACCTGGGCGTCGGAGGTGTTCTCAGCCACCGACTCCAGCGCCGCGCGCGTCAGACCGGCGGCATCGAGCATCGCCGGGTCGCGCCCGCACAGCGACGGGAGCAGTGTCCGGGCACCCGCAACGTCCCCGGCCGCCAGCAATGCCGCCATGTCGGCTCCGGTGCGCGCCAGCGATGTGCCCCCAAGCGCGGTCCAGGTGGCGACGGCGACGGCCGCGGCGCGGCGCACCGGTCCGCCCCGCTGCAGGGCCGCGCCCAATAGACCGGCGCCGGCCACCAACATCGTCACGTGCGCAGCACCCGCAACCCGGGCATCGCGGTAGGTGACCCGCTCCAATTGGGCTGCCGCCGCACCGAACAACGCGACGGGGTGCCCTCGCTGAGGATCACCCAGGGCCAGGTCCGCGAGGTAGCCCGCCAGCACGCCGACCACGCGGCCCCGCCGTGTCGACGCAAGCACCAGGGCAGCGTCTCATAACCCCGGCATTCGTGATCTACTCGACCGCATGGGGTACTCGCAATGAAGCGACCCGCAACCAGGGTTGCCGACCTGTTGAACCCGGCGGCGCTGTTGCTGCCGGCGGCTAACGTGATCATGCAGTTGTCGCTGCCGGGCGTCGGCTACGGAGTGCTGGAGAGCCCCGTGGACAGCGGCAATGTGTACAAGCACCCGTTCAAACGGGCCCGCACCACCGGCACCTACCTGGCCGTCGCGACGATCGGGACCGAAGCCGACCGCAAATTGATGCGCAGCGCCGTCGACACCGCGCACCGGCAGGTCCGCTCGCGGCCGTCGAGCCCGGTGCCCTACAACGCGTTCAACCCGAAGCTGCAACTGTGGGTGGCGGCCTGCCTCTACCGCTACTTCGTGGAACAACACGAGTTCCTGCACGGCCCACTCGACGACGCCAGCGCCGACGCGGTCTACCAGGACGCCAGGCGACTGGGCACCACCCTGCAGGTGCCGGACAGGATGTGGCCGGCCGACCGGGTCGCCTTCGACGAGTACTGGAAGCGGTCCCTGGACGAGTTGCGGATCGACCCGCCGGTGCGCGAGCATCTGCGCGGGGTGGCCGCGATGGCGTTTCTGCCGCTTCCGCTGCGGGTGCTGGGCGGACGCCTCAACCTGTTCGCCACGACGGGGTTCCTGGCGCCGGAGTTCCGCGCGATGATGCGGCTGGACTGGTCGGAGTCCCAGCAGCGCCGGTTTGAATGGCTGCTTTCGGCGCTGCGGCTCGCCGACCGGCTGATACCGCACCGGGCGTGGCTGCTCATCTATCAGATTTACTTGTGGGACATGCGCTTTCGTGCGCGTCGCGGCCTGCGGGTCGTCTAGCGAGGAGGTCGGTAATGCCTTTCCCGCCGCTCAACCACGTCGCCGTCACGGTGCGAGACCTCGAGGTCAGCGGCCCGTGGTACCGACGTCTGTTCGGTGAGCCGATGGTCGACGAGCACACCGACGCCGGCTACCGGCATCTGGTCTTCCTGCTGGCCGGCAACACATTGTTCGGCATCGTGCAGCACGACCGCGCCGCGCCCGACGAGAAATTCAGCGAGTTTCGCGTCGGCCTGGACCATGTCGGCTTCGGGTGCAGCTCGCGGCGGGAACTGGACACGTGGGTTGGGGTGCTCGACGACCTGGGTGTCGAGCACGGCGGCATCGTCGATGCGCCCTACGGCGCGGGGTTGAGCTTCCGCGACCCCGACGGCATCGCGCTGGAGTTCTTCGCGCCGCCCGCCTGACCGCTCGGGGCGGGCCGCGCCGCCCCGAGCCGCCTCGGCCCAGCATGCCGCCGAGTGTGCGATTCACGACGCTGCAGCGGCGTGTCGTGTCGCCAGATGCACACCCGGCGACGGGACCGGCCCGGGCCGCCGGGCCCCGACCCGTCAGCGCACCGTCGCGAAGAACTTACGGACGTCCTCGACGAACAACTCGGGCTGCTCGAACGCGGCGAAGTGCCCGCCGCGCGGCATCGTCGTCCAGTGCGTGAGGTTGAAATTCGGCTCACACCACCGTCGCGGCGCGCGCAGCACTTCCTTGGGGAAAGCGGCCACCCCGGTTGGCAATTCGACCCGGCTGGTGTCGCCCCATACCGTGAAACTCTCCCAGTACAAGCGGGCCGAGGACGCCGCGGTCGCGGTCACCCAGTACAGCATCACGTTGTCCAGCAACTCATCTCGGGTCAGCACATTCTCGGGGTGCCCGTCGCAGTCCATCCACGCCCAGAACTTCTCCACGATCCAAGCCAGCTGGCCCACCGGCGAATCAACCAGTCCGTATCCCACGGTTTGCGGCCGCGTCGACTGCTGCTTGGAATAGCCGGTGCCCGTCTTGCGATGTTCCGCCAGCGCGGCGAGCGCGGCCTGCTCCTCCGGGGTGGGGTTGGCCAGGGTCTCCTTGGTGGGCATGCCCAGCGGCATGTTCAGGTGAATCCCCGCGCAGTGGCCGCCATTACGGCCGATCTGGGTGGTGACGGCCGCGCCCCAGTCGCCGCCCTGAGCGCCGTAACGCTGATAGCCCAGGCGAAGCATCAGCTCCTCCCAGACAAGCGCGATCTTCTCCACACCCCAGCCGGTGCGGCCCGGTTTCCCGGAGAATCCGTAACCGGGCAGCGACGGGCAGACGACGTGGAACGCGTCCTCAGCGCGGCCGCCGTGTGCGGTGGGATCGGTCAGCGGCTCAATCACCTTGTGGAACTCCACAATCGAGCCCGGCCAGCCGTGGGTGATCAACAGCGGGAACGCATCCTCGTGCGGCGACCGCTGATGGATGAAGTGGATGTCCAACCCGTCGAATTGGTCGACGAAGTGGTCAAATCGGTTCAGCGCGGCTTCCCGCGCCCGCCAGTCGTAGTTATTGGCCCAGTAGGCGGCCAGGTCCTGGGTGTAGCGCAGCGGAATCCCCTGGCTCCAGTCGTCCACGCACTCGGCCTCCGGCCATCGGGTGCGCGCCAATCGCGATTGCAGGTCCTCGAGAACATCGTCGGGCACATCGATGCGAAACGGCTTCACCCGCTTATAGTGCCGCTCGCCGACGAGGGCGCGACAACCACCCTATTTCTGCGTCGCGTCCTTGATCAGCGTGCTGATCTGCTCGAGCAGTTCGCGCATGTCGGCGCGCATCGCGTCCACCGCGGCGTACAGGTCCGCCTTCGTCGCCGGCTGCTGGTCCGAAGCCAGCGGACGCACTGGCGGTCCGGAAGTCTGCCGCGCCGTGCCCTCGCTCTGCGAACCAGGTAGGTCACCCACGCCCTCGACCTTGCCACACCGGGTCAGACACGTCCAAGAGCCGGCGCATACGCATACCCGACCCGCAACTATCAGCGTTTTCGCCGATGCTTCGCCCCTACACCGGGTCGCATCCTGGCTAGCATGAGCGAAACGAGCTGGAGCGTCCCCGAGATGAGCGAGCTACCGACCGGATTACCAACCGGAACAGTGACCTTGCTACTGGCCGACGTCGAGGGGTCGACACGGCTATGGGAAACCCAGTCCGAGGCGATGCAAGACGCGGTCGCGCGACTCGATGCAGTGCTCGCCACGACGGTCGCGGCCCATCACGGCGTGCGGCCGGTCGAACAGGGCGAGGGCGACAGTTTTGTCATCGCGTTCACCCGCGCCGCCGACGCGGTGTCTTGCGCGCTGGACTTGCAGCGGGCCCCGCTGGCGCCCATCAGACTGCGCATCGGCGTGCACACCGGCGACATCCATCTGCGCGATGAAAGCAACTACATCGGCCCGACGATCAACCGCACCGCCCGCCTGCGCGATCTCGCCCACGGCGGTCAGACGGTCCTCTCCGGTGCTACCGAACCGCTTGTCCTCGACCAACTTCCGACAGATGTCACGCTGACCGACCTGGGTACCCATCCACTACGGGATCTGCCCCGGCCGGAACGGGTTGTGCAACTGTGCCATCCCGACCTGCACAATGACTTCCCGCCGTTGCGAACCATCAACACCGTTGCTGCGCAACGGCTTCCAACGCAACTGACAAGCTTCATCGGCCGTGAGACCGAGATCCGCGGCATCCGGGAGGCGCTGGCCGAGAACCGACTCGTGACGTTGACCGGCGCGGGCGGAGCCGGCAAAACCCGGTTGGCGGTGCAGGTCGCGGCATCGGTGGCCACCGACTTCTCCGACGGTATCTCGTATGTCGACCTGGCGCCGGTCACCGATCCCGACGCTGTGCCGCTGACGGTCGCCCGGGCGCTGGGCGTGCCCGACCAGGCGGGCGACGTGACCATCGACATGCTGCGACGGTTCATCCGCGATCGCCGGATGCTCGTCCTGGTGGACAACTGCGAACACCTGCTCGACGCCAGCGCGGAGTTGCTCGGTGGCCTGTTGGCCGGATGCCCGGCGTTGACGCTGCTCACGACCAGCCGCGAATCGATAGGAGTGGGCGGTGAGCTGAGCTGGCGAGTGCCCTCGCTGTCCCTGACCGACGAGGCCGTCGAACTCTTCGCCGATCGTGCGCGCCGCATCCGACCGGAATTTCGCGTCGGTGACGACAACGCGGAGACGGTGATCGCCATCTGCCGCCGGCTTGACGGACTACCGCTGGCCATCGAACTTGCCGCGGCCCGCATCCGCGCGTTGTCACCAACCGAGATCCTGCGCAGTCTGCACGACACGTTCCGGCTGCTCACCGGCGGCGCGCGAACCGCCGTGCGCCGCCAGCAGACGTTGCGGGCCTCGGTGGACTGGTCACACGAATTGCTCAGCGAGGCCGAACGGGTGTTGTTCCGCCGGCTGGCGGTGTTTCTCGGCGGCTTCGATCTCGATGCGGCTCAAGCCGTCGGCGGCGGGGAGCGCTACCAGGTGCTCGATCAGCTGACTCTGCTCGTCGACAAATCACTTGTCGTTGCCGACGACGGTCCGCACGGCACCCGCTACCGGCTGTTGGAGACGGTCCGGCAGTACGCGTTGGAGAAACTGGGCGAGTCCCGCGAAGGCGACGACGTGCGCGGCCGCCACCGCGACCACTACACGGCGATCGCCTCCCGGCTCGCGACCTCGCCGGCCGAGGAACGCCAACACCGCATCGATGTAGCCGGTGCCGAAATCGACAATCTGCGAGCGGCTTTCGCGTGGAGCCGGGAGAACGGCGACACGGAGCAGGCGTTGTCCCTCGCGTCGTCGTTATTGCCGCTCTGGCTGAACCGAGGGCTGATGCAGGAAGGCGTGAAGTGGCTGGAGGCCGCGCTCGCCGACGCGGATTCTCCCGCCGAGGCGTCTCCCGGGCTGATCCGGGCGATGGTGAGCCACGTAATTTTGGGGTCGTTCCGGGGCCTGACGGTCGATCTCGACTACGCCGAGCGCACGCTGGCCGCGGCGCGTGAGCTCGGCGAGCCCGCCCTGGTGGCGCGGGCGCTGACCGGTTGCGCGGGCCGCGCCTCCGCTGACAGGCACCGCTCCGTCGCGTACTTCACCGAAGCGGCGGACATCGCCCGGGCCAGCGGCGATTCCTGGTGGTTGGGACAGACAGTCGCATTAGAGGCGGTAGCTGCGCTGCTGTTCGGCGAGCCGCAGATGGGACAACAGGCCGCCGAAGAAGCGCTGCGCATCGCCGACGCGATCGGCGAGAAGTTCGTGTCCCGGCAGTCCCGCTACGTCCTGGGTTGGGCCCAGGTACTGCGGGGAGATCTTTCCGGCGCGTTGCCGGTGGTTCGCACGGTCGACGACGAGGCGACTGCGGCTCGCGACGGTATGTATTCCATGCACGCCCGGTCGCTGCAAGCACTGATCCTGGCCTATCAGGGGCAGACGGAAGCCGCCGAAGCGGCGGCGAAAGTCGCGCTCGCCCGCGTCACCAACCTGTTCGATACCTACAGCGGAGTCGTCTACGCGGCATCCGCGGTGGTGCACCTGGCCATGGGTGATGGGCACGCTGCGTCCGAAGCGTTCGCGGCGGCTCGAAAAGTCACCCCACTGGATCCGCAAATGGCCGCCATTTACAACTTTGCGGCGTTGGCGCCATTGGCCTATGGCGATTTCGCCGCGGCCCGCCGGTGGGCCGACGAGGTGGTGGCCGCGACGACGGGGTGGAGTCGGGCCGCGTCTTCGATAACACGCGCGTACGTGGAGATCGCGCAGGGCGAAGCCGACGCCGCCGAACGGGATGCTTACGGGGCACTCGACTTGGCCGCTCGACTCAAGGGCGACCTGCTCATTCCGTTCGCCCTCGACTGCCTGGCCATGGTGGCAACCGGCGAGGAGAACCACACACTGGCCGCCCGATTGTTCGGCGCCGCCGACGCGGCACGCCAACGCATGGGGCTGGTGCGGTTCAAGATCCTCGATCCCGGTATCGAGCCCCGCGTCGCCGCCACACGGGAAGCGCTGGGCAACAACGATTTCGACGCCGCTTGGGCCGAAGGCGCGGAACTGTCGAGCGACGAGGCCGTCGCCTACGCGCTACGCAAGCGCGGCGAACGCACCCGCGCCAGCAGCGGCTGGTCCTCGCTGACCCGCGCCGAACTCGACGTCGTCAAGCTGGTCAGCGAGGGCCTGCCCAATCGCGATGTCGCCACCAGACTGTTCATCTCGCCCCGCACCGTGCAGGCCCACCTGACGCACATCTACACCAAGCTCGGCCTGACCTCGCGGGTGCAGCTCGCGCAGGAGGCCGCGCGGCACGGCTAGCGGAACGCGCGGTTGCCGTACCGGTCGAGCGAGACGAATTCCCCCACCGGCCGACGGGAAGTCGGCCCGTACTTGCCCTTTGGCCAGCCCAGCGGAACCACCGCGACTGGGGTGACGTTCCACGGCAACCCCAGGGCGCGCTTGGCCACGATCGAATTCCACAACGGCATGGTGATCAACGCCGCGCCCAGCCCGGCCGCTCGGGCGGCCAGTAGCAGGTTTTGCACCGCGGGATAGATGGAGCCGTAGGCGCTGCTGACCGCAATCGTGGGCCGGGGCGGGATGACGCCCTTGAGGCAGGCCACCACGACGACGGGGATGTCGTCGAAGTGGTCGGCCTGCCAGCGGACGGCCTTTTCGATGCGAAGCATCTTTTCGTCCATGCGCTTTTCCAGCGCACGCTTGTAGAGCGGACCGAACACGTTCAGCGCGGTCCGATTCAGCCGGCCCAGCTTGGCGACGACCTTGCGGTCCTTGACGACGATGAACTCCCAGTTCTGCGCGTTCGACCCGGTCGGTGCCTTCATGGCCAGTTCGAGCAGATGCAGTACCAGGGAGTCGTCGACCGGGTCGCTCTTGAGCCGGCGGATGGCGCGCTGGGTGCGCATCGCCTCCTCGAGCGGCATGTTCAAAGGTTCCTGCTGGCTCATCTGTCGATTCCAGCAACTACGCAGGGTCGCGGGCAACACCGAATGTTTGCCCCAGACCATCCCGGGGATTCGCTAGGGCAGCGACAGGAGGATGAGATGACGCTGGACTACGACGTCCTGATAATCGGTTCCGGTTTCGGCGGATCGGTTTCGGCGCTGCGGCTGACCGAGAAGGGCTACCGCGTCGGGGTGGTGGAAGCCGGGCGCCGTTTCGAGGATTCGCAGTTTCCCAAGAACAGCCTGGACCTGCGCAACTTCCTGTGGGCGCCCAAGCTCGGCTGCACCGGCATTCAGCGCATCCACCTGCTGCCCGACGTGATCGTGCTGGCCGGCGCCGGTGTGGGCGGCGGCTCGCTGAACTACGCCAACACCCTGTACGAACCCAAATCCGACGCGTTTTACCGGGATCGGCAGTGGGCGCACATCACCGACTGGCGAGACGAGCTGCAGCCCTACTACGACCAGGCCAAGCGGATGCTGGGCGTGGTGAGGAACCCGACGATGACGGCCTCCGATCACGCGCTACGCAAGGTCGCCGACGACCTGGGCGTCGGGGACACGTTCGGCATGACACCTGTGGGGGTGTATTTCGGCCCGGACAACGTGCCCAATCCCGGTGTGGAGACCGATGATCCGTTCTTCGGCGGGGCCGGGCCGCGCCGGCGTGGTTGCATCGAAGTCGGCGAGTGCATGACCGGATGCCGGCATAACGCCAAGAACACCCTGATGAAGAACTACCTCTATCTGGCCGAGCGGGCCGGTGCGCGGGTGCACGATCTGACCACCGTCACGTCCGTGCGTCCCCGGGCCGAGGGCGGCTATGCCGTCGAGACCGTGCGCAGCGGAGCATGGCGGCCCAAGCGCACGGCCGCGACCATCACCGCCGAGCAGGTGATCTTCGCGGCGGGCACCTGGGGAACCCAGCAGCTGCTGCACCGGATGAAGGCCAGCGGCACCCTGAGCCAGATCTCCGACCGGCTCGGGGTTCTGACCCGGACGAACTCCGAAGCGCTGTGCGGCGCCAGCGTCCGGCTGCGGCAGGGCAAAGACGCCGCGTTCCATCAGGGTGTCGCGATCACGTCGTCGATTCACCCGGACGACAAGACGCACATCGAACCGGTCCGCTACGGCAAGGGCGCGCAATCGATGGGGATGCTGACCACCGTCATGACCGACGGCGGCGGGCGCGCACCGCGCTGGTTGCGCTGGCTGGGCCAGGTGCTGCGCCACCCCGGGCAGGCCGCCTCGGTGTACGCGGGCCTGCGCAGCTGGTCGCAGCGCACGGTCATCGCGCTGGTCATGCAGACCGAGGACAACTCGCTGACGCTGTTCCCCAAGCGCAGGCGGTTCGGCGGCGTCAAGCTGTCCTCACGGCAGGGCCACGGCGTGCCCAACCCCACCTGGATCCCGAAGGCCAACGAGGCGGTCCGTCGGCTCGCCGAGGACATCGGCGGTATGCCCTACAGCAGCGTCGGTGAGATCTTCGACGTCCCGATGACGGCGCACTTCCTCGGCGGCTGCACCATCGGCGACTCACCCGAGACGGGTGTCATTGACGCCTATCACCGGATGTATGGCCACCCGGGGCTGCACGTCGTCGACGGGTCGGCGATCTCCGCGAACATCGGGGTGAACCCGTCGCTGACCATCACCGCGCAGGCCGAGCGGGCGATGTCGTTCTGGCCCAACAAGAACGAGGCCGACACCCGGCCGCCGATCGGCGCGCCCTACCAACGGATTCCGCACATCGCGCCGCAGCACCCGGTGGTGCCGGCCAACGCCCCGGCCGCGCTGACGCTGCCGCTCCACCAAAGTTGATGCACAAGCGGCTCAACGAACTTATCGTTAGCTGATGCGGACCCCGGCGCCGATCATCGTGTCCCTGCTGATCGCCGCCTGCGTCGCCTGTCCCTCGGCCCGCGCGGAGGCAACCTATGGGCCCGGCACATACGCGGTGCCCGAGCAGCTTCCACACGGCATCTACACCGCGCGTACCGACGTGCGTGATCCCGGTGCGCCCGAATGCACATTCAGCACCTGGACGAGCGATTGGAAACCGATCAGCGGCGACAGCGTGGGTCCCGCACAATCGATCACGGCGGATATCACGCCTACGGTAGGGCACTTCATCACCCACGGCTGCACGCCGTGGGTCAAAGTGCAGTGAGTCGCGTCGACGCCATACCGCGCCGCTTGCAACGACTATTGCTCACGCTGATCGCCTTGGTGTTGGTGTTGGTGTCGGCCGGCTGTGGTGGCAGCAACAATGCCTCCGACAGGCCGGCGGCGGGCCACGCGGTGGTGATCGTTTCCGGTGGGGACGCGACCAGCCCATTCACTACCCCCGACCAGGCCTGCGCCGCGGGCCTGGCCGCGGGCAACACCGACACCGCGATCCGCGAGTATCTGCTCAAGCAGGGCTACACCGTCTACACCTCCCCCGCGATGGCCGGCCGCGGCCAAGTCACCGATCAGACCGGTTTCGGTCCCTTCTCGATGTGTCCGGTGACGTTGCCCGAAAACATGACGGTGAACTCGCAGGGCAGCATCGACACCGCCGGTGAGCATCTGGCCCGGTTCTTGACCTGGCTGCAGACCGACAAGGGTGTCACCGAGGTGGATCTGATCGGCCATTCGATGGGCGGCTTGTATTCCCGCGCCGCCATCCGGGTGTTGACGGGGATCAATTCGGCGCTGAAGATCCGCTCGCTGACCACCATCGGCACGCCGTGGCAGGGTGCCTTTGTCGCCGACTACGCCAATGACGCAGTGCCGCTGAGTGATTGTCTCGGAGACCGGCTCTGCGAAGACGCCATGAAGGGATTCAAGACCGAGGTGCAGCGGCTGGTATCGGGTTCGGGGCGTGAGGTCACCAATGCCTACCTGCAGGGCGACAACGGCTGGAACCAGTTTCAGGCCGGTGTGCTCGAAAAGATTCCGGTGGTGCTGATCGGCGGTAACAGGTTCACGCAACCCGGTCAGGCGAATCCCGCTGTGTGGCCTAACGACGGCATCGTCGCTCTTCGCAGCGCGCTGGCCACCGACATCGCCGACTCGGTGTTGCCGCACCGGCGCTGCTTCACCTTCGACGACACCCACAGCATCTACGTTTCCAACCTGGCCGGGCTGGACTGGAAGACCGGGCTCACGTGGGATCCTCGCGTGTTCGACGTGCTGAACAACGCGATCAAGGACGCGCCGACGGCGCTCGACACCGCCAACCGGCAGGACTGCCCCGAACCCTCAAAGCCCTAGATGGTGTCGGATCCCGGCACCCGCGCCGCCGCCGACCCAACGTGGTTCATCCGCCGGATGATCGCGTATTTGTGGACCTCCGTCGGCCCGTCATAGAGCCGGAATCCGCGGATGTCCCGGAAGATCATCTCGATCGGCGTTTCGTCGGTGACGCCGATGCCCCCCATGACCTGGATGCAACGGTCGACAACTTTGAAGAGCTCCTCGGACACGAACGCCTTGCTTATCGAACTCTCGTGCCGCCCCTTGTGCCCCTGGTCCAGAACCCAGGCCGTGTACCAGATCGCCAAGCGGCACTGGGTGAGCGCAATCTCGTTGTCCGCCAGCATGAACCCGACGCCCTGGTGGTCGATGATCGAGCTGCCGAAGGCCGTGCGGGTCTTCGCATGCTCCAGGGCGATGTGCTGTGCGCGCGAGGCGGCACCCAACCAGCGCATGGCGTGCGTGAGACGTGCTGGGGCCAAGCGCATCTGCGCGTAACGCATGGCCTCCCCGACCTCGCCGAGCACGTTGGCTGCGGGCACCCGCAGATCGTCGAAGACGACCACGCCGTGCCCTTCGACGTAATTGCGGTCCATCGAGTTCATTACGCGTTCGACGACGATGCCGGGGTTGTCACCCTTGGCGAGGAACAACGTTGGTCCGCTGCGGTTTCCGTCGTCGACCACGTTGGCCATCACGATCCAGGTGCCCGCACCGTTGGCTCCGGTGATGAGCCACTTGCGGCCGTTGATGACGTAGGAGTCGCCGTCGCGTCGCGCCTCGGTGAGCAGTTGTGACGGATCCGATCCCGCCCCGCCGGGCTCGGTCATCGCGAACACCGAGCGAAACTGCCCGTCAAGCACGGGTTTCAGGAAGACTTCGGCCTGCTCGTCGGTGGTCAGCTTGTCGAGCAGGAACATGTTGCCCTCGTCCGGCGCGGCGCAGTTCATCGCGACGGGCCCGAGGGTGGACCATCCGGCCGCCTCGTAGATCACCGACTGCTCGATGTGCGAGATGCCTTTGCCGCCGAATCGCGGGGACGCCTGTGGGGTGAGCAGCCCTTGCCTGCGGGCCAACTCGACGAGCTCCTGCCGTAACTCGTCGTTGGGGCCGTGCTGGGTGAGCCGCGGATCGCGCTCGTAGGGAATGATTTCGTCGATGACGAACTGGCGGACACGTTCGCCGAGTGCCGTCAGTTCCTGGGGTATGGAGAAGTCGATCACGGAGCCGTCCTGTTCGTGTAAGTGATCAAATGTGTTCTGTTGAAAGAGAATCCGCGGTTACCGCCAGGACAGAGGTCGCAATGCGGTTGAATGCGGCGTATTTCGGGCCGACGAGCGCCCCACGCTGGTGCAACACAAACATCTGCTGCCAGGCGATCGCGAGCCGCAGCCGGCCCAACGCCAGGTAGAACCCGACCGGCACGGCTTCGCGTCCTGCCGCGGCGAAGTACTGCGCCGCGAGCGCCTTTCGGTCCGGGAAGCCCGGCTGCAGTGAGGGAGCCAATCCCAGTTCGCGGATGACTTCCGCGTCGTCGGGCTGCGCCCAGTACGACAGGGTGACGCCGAGATCGAAGAGCGGATCGCCCAGAGTCGACATGTCCCAATCGATCACGGCGGCGGCCGCACCCGTTTCGTCGAAGATCACATTGTCGAACTTGAAATCATTGTGCAGCACAGCCGGTTTCACTGACGGCTCCGGCGCCGCGGTCTCCAGCCAGGACACGATGTGCTCGACCGTCGCCGGCGGCGTTCCGTCGAACGCATTGTGCGCCCGCCGGTTCCAACCGCTGATCTGTCGTGCGATGAACCCGTCCGGCCGCCCGAGTTCGCGAAGCTCGGGATGTGCGTCGATGTCGATCGAGTGCAGGTCGGCGAGTGCGGTCACGAATTCGTCGGCGAGCCGGACGGCGGGGACATGCGCGAGTCGCTCGGGAATCGTGTCGGACACGACGGTGCCCGGCCGGTATTCGATCAGCTGGAATGGTCCGCCGAGTACCGAAGTGTCCTCACAAAACGCGACCGCCCGCGGAGCGCGGCGGTAATGCCCGTGCAATTGACTCAACACGCGAAATTCCCGCGCCATGTCACTGGCCCCCTCGGCCAGCGGCCCGCTCGGCGGGCGGCGAAGGACCAGGGGTTGGCGGTCAACCCAGATCAGGTAGTTCAGGTTGGCCAGGCCGTTCGCGAACTGGCGGGGCTCCGTCGCGTCGAGCGTCATCCCGCGACCTTGTAGCCAAGCGTCGAGCGCTTGCCAGTTCTGCGGTACGGATTCGGCGCGGAAGCTGTGTTCCGTCACGGCGGCAGCAGAGTCACCACGATCGTGGCGTGTTGTCATCGAGGCTCCTCCGGCCGACGTCGATGTCGTGCGCATCCCCCGAGGCTTCCGGTGTCAGATCGCGCCGCGCATGTCGGGATGTCGTCGATTAGCCCCATCACGGTACTCACGGTCGAGATCCCGGCATCGAGGTGTCACCCTCGTCGACCGCAAAGTCGAGGCCATGGCGGCACACCCGATCGGACAATAAACTCCGGCCTCGAAGGCGAGCTTCGCAATGAGGCAGCGGTTCACAGTGGTGGTTGCAATCCTCAGCGCCTTACTTGTCACCGGCTGCCAGACACCCTCGAGGCCCGGGCGCGCCGGCGAGAACACGCCCACCACAACATTGCTTGAGATCCGCCACGACCTGGATCCGTTGAGGTCCAGATTCCCGTTGATCGGCCATCCGGTGTCAGCGTCGTGTCATCACGTGGGTCCATGACTAATCGCGTCGACGTGTGTGACCGATAACCGCATTGACACGCGCAATGAGTGGGCGCGGACGGTATCGAACCGCCGACCGCTGGTGTGTAAAACCAGAGCTCTACCACTGAGCTACGCGCCCCTTATGCCCCGGCGCAGGCTACACGCCGAAGGGCCCAGCACTCAAAACGCTCAACCCTGCACGGCCGCCAACGCCTGCCGCCACAGGTCCTGATCGCGGGGCTCACCGGGCTGCTTCATCTCGGCAAACCGGATGATCCCAGAGCGATCCACCACGAAAGTGCCCCGGTTGGAGACACCGGCGACGTCGTTGAACACCCCGTAGGCCTGGCTGACCGCACCGTGCGGCCAGAAATCGGACAACACCGGAAAGGTGAAGCCGCTCTGCACGGCCCAGATCTTGTGGGTGGGCGGCGGTCCCACCGAGATGGCCAGCGCCGCACTGTTGTCGTTCTCGAACTCGGGCAGGTGATCGCGCAGCGCATCCAGCTCACCCTGGCAGATCCCGGTGAACGCCAGCGGGAAGAACACCAGCAGCACGTTCTTGGTGCCCCGGTAGTCGGCCAACGCAACCGGCTGCTGATTCTGGTCGCGCAGGCTGAAGTCGGGGGCAGTGGCTCCGACGTCAAGCATCAGCGCTTCCCGGTCCGCGACTTCGGCTGGACCAGGCGGCTGGCACTCCAATTGCCCAGATTGACCGACGACGTCGGCATCAGGCCCGCGGTGGGGGCCGCCTCGGCGATGTCGGCGGGCAACACATGCCCCGGCCGCCCCGTCTTGGGCGTCAGCACCCAGATCACGCCGTCCTCGGCCAGCGGGCTGATCGCGTCCATCAGGATGTCCACCAGGTCCCCGTCGCCGTCGCGCCACCAGAGCAACACCACGTCGACGACTTCGTCGGTGTCCTCGTCGAGCAACTCACTGCCGCACGCCTCCTCGACGTCGGCGCGGATGTCGTCGTCGGTGTCCTCGTCCCAGCCCCACTCCTGCACGACCTGGTCCCGTTGGATGCCCAATTTTCGAGCGTGATCCGCCGCGACCACCGTGGAACCTCCTCAACAAACCGCACGACAAGCGACGACCGTTATCGTCGCACAGGCACCTCAGAGTTCATACGGCTAACCCATGCACAGTTTCAGCGCCTTGGTCTTGGCATCGTTCAGCCGATCAACCCGTCTGTTGAACTCACCGGTCGGAGCATGGGTACCGATCGCATTGGCCACCTGACGAGCCGCGTCGTTGTAGGTGTTGAACGCGTCGCGCATCTGGGCCGGCAACGCCTCGCTGTAGCTGTTCTCCACCGCCGTCGCACTGGCATTGAGCGCCTCGATGGCCGGACCTTCGGTGGGCCCGGTATTCCTGCCGCCGTTGAACGCCGCGACGAAGGCATTCACCTTGTCGATGGCTTCCTTGCTGGTGGTGGCCAACGCATCACATGAGGTCCGCATCGCCCGCGTCGTCACCGACGCCTGCCGTTGGGACTCGCGGACGCTTGAGGTCACCGACGACGCCGACACCGAGGCGGACACCGACGACCGGTAGGCCGGCGCGAGGCTGGTGTCGGGTGAACCGCTCCCCTCGGTGACCTTCGTACAGCCGACGATGCCGATCACCAGCACCGCAACACAGCCGAGAGCCAGGGCGCCTCGCCTGGGGATCTCCCCCACGTGAATCACGGGATCTGACGTTACCGGGTCACGATCCCATCTGCCCCATTAGCACCGACTTTGATCATGTGCTGACGGCAGGCGTCGCCTATCCGCGGAGCACTCCGGTGCGGCACGATAGGAGGAAGATCGATCAAGTAGCTACCCTGCCACCTTCAGGAGCAGAAGTTGACGACCGAGTTCGCCCGCAACGATCTGGCCAAAACCTCAAGCAGCACAGGCGAACCCGACCGGGTTCGGGTGATCCGCGAGGGCGTGGCGTCGTATCTGCCCGACATCGATCCCGAGGAGACCTCGGAGTGGCTGGAGTCCTTCGACGAGCTACTGGCCCGATCCGGGCCGGCGCGGGCGCGGTATCTGATGCTGCGGATGCTGGAGCGGGCCGGCGAGCAGCGAGTGGTGATCCCATCGCTGACCTCGACGGACTATGTCAACACCATCCCGACCGAACTCGAACCCTGGTTCCCCGGTGACGAGGACGTCGAGCGCCGGTACCGGGCGTGGATCAGGTGGAACGCGGCCATCATGGTGCACCGTGCGCAACGCCCCGGGGTGGGCGTCGGCGGGCACATCTCGACGTATGCGTCGTCGGCGGCGCTCTACGAGGTCGGCTTCAACCACTTCTTCAAGGGGAAATCCCACCCCGGCGGCGGGGACCAGGTCTTCATCCAGGGCCACGCCTCCCCCGGCATCTACGCCCGCGCCTTCCTGGAAGGCCGGTTGAGCACCGAGCGCCTCGACGGATTCCGCCAGGAACACAGCCACGCACCGGGGTTGCCCTCCTATCCGCACCCCCGGCTCATGCCCGACTTCTGGGAGTTCCCGACGGTATCGATGGGTCTGGGGCCGCTCAACGCCATCTATCAGGCGCGGTTCAACCACTATCTGCACGACCGTGGCATCAAGGACACCTCCGAGCAGCACGTGTGGTGCTTCCTGGGCGACGGCGAGATGGACGAGCCGGAAAGTCGCGGCCTGGCGCACGTCGGCGCCCTGGAAGGGCTGGACAACCTGACCTTCGTGATCAACTGCAACCTGCAGCGTCTCGACGGCCCGGTGCGCGGCAACGGCAAGATCATCCAGGAGCTGGAATCGTTCTTCCGCGGCGCCGGCTGGAACGTCATCAAGGTGGTCTGGGGCCGCGAATGGGACGCCCTGCTGCACGCCGATCGTGACGGCGCGCTGGTCAACCTGATGAACTCCACCCCCGACGGGGACTACCAGACCTACAAGGCCAACGACGGCGCCTACGTGCGTGACCACTTCTTCGGCCGGGACCCGCGCACCAAGGCCCTCGTGGAGAAGATGAGCGACTCCGAGATCTGGAACCTCAAGCGGGGCGGGCACGACTACCGCAAGGTTTACGCCGCCTACCGCGCCGCGGTCGACCACAAGGGACAGCCGACGGTCATCCTGGCCAAGACCATCAAGGGCTACTCGCTGGGCGCCCACTTCCAGGGCCGCAACGCCACGCACCAGATGAAAAAGCTTGCGCTGGAAGACCTCAAGCATTTCCGGGACGCCATGCGGATCCCGATCAGCGACGCCCAGTTGGAGGAAGACCCCTATCTGCCCCCGTACTACCACCCCGGCCTCGTTGATGCCCTCGTGCAGGATCTGACCGACTTCACTCTCCTTATAGGCCAGCATCAGC
>NZ_LZKQ01000227.1 GCF_001668675.1 Mycobacterium asiaticum
GCATCGGGGGCGGCCACCGCGGTGGCGGGGGGCACCGGCGGCGCGGCACTCGCCGGTTTCACCGCGCCCGGCGCGGCAGGCACACCGGGCGGCGCACCCGTGGGCTCCGCCGGCGGCGCCGGCGGTACCGGCGGCACGGGCGGGGACCCCGGCCACATCACCACCATCAACGTCGGCAGCAACCCGCAGAACGTGGCGCTCAGCCCAATCACGGGCACCGCGTACGTCACGAACGAGGACAGCGGCTCGGTGTCGGTGATCAGCACCGCAACCAACACCGTCACCGCCACCATCAGCGTCGAGAATCAGCCGGTCGGCGTGGCAGTCAACGCCGGCGGCACGGTGTACGTCACCAACAGCGGCAGCAATTCGGTGTCCGTGATCAACCCGACCACCAACACCGTCACGACCACCATCGGCGTCGGCAACCAACCGAACGGAGTTGCGGTCAACGCCGGCGGCAGCGTGATCGTCACTCACTTCAACGGCTTCGGTACGGTGTCGGTGATCGACCCCAACGCCAATATCGTCACCGGCGTCATCGGCGTCGGCACCTCCCCGCTGGGGCTGGCGGTCAACCCCGGCGGCGCTGTATATGTCGCCGACTTCGGCTCCGGCACGGTGTCCTTGATTGATCCCGCCACCAACACCGTCACCGGCACCATCGGCGTCGGCACCGGGCCGGTCGGGGTGGCGGTCAACCCCGGCGGCAATGTGTATGTCACCAACCAAGTTGACGGCACGGTGTCGGTGATCAACCCGGCTACCAGCGCGGTCACCGGCACGATTGGCGTCGGCAGCACACCGACCGGGGTAGCGGTCAACCCCGGCGGCTCTGTGTTTGTCACCAACCTCGGCTCCAACTCGCTGTCGGTGATCAACCCCACCACCAACGCCGTCACCGCCACCATCCCCGTCGGCGACCTGCCGACCGGGGTGGCGGTCAACCCGGCCACCGGCACCATCTATGTCACCAACTCCGGCGACGGCACGGTGACGGTGCTCAGCAAGTAGGCATCGGCGGGCCGACGCCGTGGCCCTAAGCTCGTCCACCATGACGGTGCCGAGGCTGCAGCCCTACGCGACCACGGTGTTCGCCGAGATGTCGGCGCTGGCCGCGCGCATCGGCGCGGTGAACCTCGGACAGGGATTTCCCGACGAGGACGGCCCGCCGGAAATGCTCCGCGCCGCCCAGGACGCCATCGCCGGAGGCGTCAACCAGTACCCACCCGGTTTGGGCATCGCTCCGCTGCGCCAGGCCATCGCCGCCCAGCGCCAACGGCACTTCGGCGTCGAGTACGACCCCGACACCGAAGTGCTGGTCACCGTGGGGGCCACCGAGGCCATCGCCAGCGCCGTTTTGGGCCTGGTGGAGCCCGGCTCCGAGGTGTTGCTGATCGAGCCGTTCTACGACTCTTATTCGCCGGTGGTCGCGATGGCCGGTGCGCACCGGGTCGCGGTGCCGCTGGTCCCGGACGGGCGGGGCTTCGCCCTGGACGCCGACGCACTGCGGCGCGCTGTAACGCCCCGAACCAGGGCGTTGATCGTGAACTCGCCGCATAATCCCACCGGGGTGGTGCTCAGCACGCCCGAACTCCAGGCGATCGCCGACATTGCTATCGAAGCGGACCTGCTGGTGATCACCGACGAGGTGTACGAGCACTTGGTCTATGACGGCCACACCCACGAGCCGCTGGCCGGTTTCGCCGGCATGGCCGAGCGCACCCTGACCATCTCGAGCGCGGCGAAGATGTTCAACTGCACCGGCTGGAAGATCGGATGGGCTTGCGGCCCTGCGGAATTGATTACCGGGGTGCGCGCGGCCAAACAGTACCTGAGCTATGTCGGCGGCGCCCCGTTCCAGCCCGCGGTAGCCCTGGCACTGAACACCCAGGAGAAGTGGGTGTCCGAGTTGCGCAACTCGTTGCAAGCCAGGCGCGATCGGTTGGCAGCCGGCCTCACCGAGATCGGATTCTCGGTACACGACAGTCGCGGCACCTACTTCCTGTGCGCCGATCCCCGTCCATTGGGCTACGACGACAGCACCGCCTTCTGCGCGGCGCTCCCGGAACAGGTCGGTGTAGCCGCCATCCCGATGTCAGCCTTCTGTGACCCGGCCGCCCCGCACGCCGACCTCTGGAATCATCTGGTGCGCTTCACATTCTGCAAACGCGACGACACCCTGGACGAGGCGCTGCGGCGCTTGGCCGCATTGCGCTAATCACCCATCACGCGCTTGCGTAAACCCTCGAGCGCGGAATTGAGGATCTTCTTTCGAGCCAGTTTGAGCCAGAATTCGGGCAGCGGGGCCGAAGGCTCGACGGTGATGGTGAATCGCACCCGGGTCTTGTTCTCACCCTCGCGGATGAGGTTGTACTCGCCATGCTGTCCGTGTTGCTGGGCAGTCCGTTTCGCGTCCCAGACCATCCAATCGGGACCCCAGTGGTATTCCAGCAGCTCGGTGTCGACGATGCCGGTCACCCTGATCCAGACCTTCACATGATGCGGGCGGCCATCGGGGTAAGTGTCGATCACCTCGGCGCGTTTGTGCACCGCGGACCACGAAGGTACCGAGTCCATATCGGCAAGCGCGTCGATTATGACCTCGGGGGAAGCCTCGATGACGATTTCGGACGATGCTTGGACGGCCATTGCTACCAAATTATCAATGCAATGCCGTCACGGACCATGGCGAAACGCGACGCGCCGAAGCTAGAGCAGACTTGCGGGAACCGCCATGAACAGCACGGCAAGCATCAGCGCCAGCAGGAACCAGCCGACGCCCTGCCAGACCCACCACCGTCCTCGCACCAGCCAGACCCGGTACGCGCGCACGAATGCGGCGATGCCGCCCAGCAGCAAGATCAGCGGTGACCCGAACGCTAAGGCGTTGCGCCGCAACGCGCCGCACCGCTCCAGCGCTTGGTCCCCGGAGCCGGATTTGCAGCCACTGGCCCACATGACGGTCAGGAACAGTACGAGCAGTGCGGCCACTACCACCGCACCGGCGAACCGGGTGGCGTTCGCGACTGTCCGCTGATCGCGAGGCCCCGGGGGGCCGGCCGTCGTCGGAGAATCGCTCATCGCCAAGTCGACTACCCGGCGGCGGCCGAACTAATCGTGGCTACTCGGACTCATCGGAGCGGTCGGCGTCCTCGACCAACTTGCGCAGACCTTCGGTCGCCGCCGCCAGTACCGCCTTGCTGGTTCGTTTGACGAAGAAAGCGGGAATAGGTCCGGCCGGTTCGACGGTGATGTCGAATCGCACCCGGGATTTGTCGACGCCTTCGGGCTTTACGGTGTATTCGATGTGTTGCCCGTGCTGCTGGAAGGTTTCTTTGGCGTCCCAGACCACCCAGTCCGGTCCCCAGTGATATTCCAGGATCTCGTTGTCGACGATGCCCAGAATCTTGACCGTCGCCCTTACGTGATGCGGACTGCCGTCGGGATAACAGTCGAGAACCTCGACCTTCTTGTGCACCGGCGACAGCTGTGGGAGGGCATCGATATCTCGCAGCGCCGCCATGATCTTCTCCGGCGGCGCGTCGATCACGATTTCCCGCGACGCTTGTACGGCCATCCAGGCCAAGCTAGCAACGCTGCCGCGGTTGCGGGCGGTGTTGCGTCAATTATTCGTTACCAGCCGATTTCGCCCAGCGGCGTGGTGGCAGCGGGCGGCGGTCCCACCGGATCGGCCGGGGTGCGAGAGAACCGGGGTGCGGGCGCGGCCTGATCGACACCGTGTGCGGTGATCACGGTGGATCGCCCGCGCAGGTGCGCGTCGACGGCTGCCTCCGTCCAGGTCAGCACCGGCGTCACACATGCGTCCGTACCGGCGAACACCTCGGTCCACTCGTCCCGAGTGCGGCTCGCGAACTTTTCCGTGAACAGCTCACGCATCCGCGGGAACGCCGACACGTCAAGCTGATTCGGCACTTCTTCGGGCGACAAGCCGAGTCCGGCCAGCAACGCCGCGAAGAACTGCGGTTCGATGGCGCCGACGGCCATGTATTTGCCGTCGGAGGTTTCGTAGCAGCGGTAGAACGGGGCGCCGCCGTCGAGCAGGAACGATTCGCGCTCATCGCGCAGTGCGCCGGTCGATTTCATCGTCCACATCATTTGGGCCAGCACGCTGACCCCGTCCACCATCGCGGCGTCGATGACCTGACCCCGTCCCGAACGCTCGCGCTCGTACAACGCGGTGACGATGCCTACCAGCACCAGCATCGACCCGCCGCCGAAGTCGGCGACCAGATTCAGCGGCGGCGTCGGGGGCCGGTCGCGGTAGCCGAGCGAAGACATCGCGCCGGTTTGCGACAGGTAGTTGATGTCGTGTCCCGCCGTCGACGCGAGCGGTCCGTGCTGTCCCCAACCGGTGATGCGGGCATAGATCAGGCCGGGGTTGACGGCCGCGCAGTCCTCGGGGCCGATGCCCAGACGCTCGCAGGTTCCCGGGCGGAAGCAGTCCAGCAGCACGTCGGCCCTGCCCGCCAACCCCAGCAGCACGTCGGGTTGCGTCTTGACATCCAGATCCACGATCCGCTTCCCGCGGTGCAACAGATCGCGATCCTCGGCCGGCATCGTCAGGCCGCCGGGCCGGCGCACCCGCACCACGTCGGCGCCAAGGTCGGCCAGCACCATGCCGGCATGGGGTCCCGGTCCGATACCGCCGAGTTCGATGACCTTGACCCCGGCCAGTGGTCCCCCGCGAACCACGTGAACTACTTCCCCTTCTTGACTTTCAGCACTCGGTTGCGCAGTTCCTTGGTCGCCGAGTCGATGGTGCCCTTGACGGCCCGCTTGAGCACGAATCCCGGCAGCGGGACGTTCGGGTCGACGGTGATCTCCATCTTCACCAACGTGGCCTCCCCGTCCTTGCCGCCCTGCGGCACCAAAGAATACTTGCCGTCCTGCGACTTCTGCTGCCCGGAACTGACCAGCGTCCAGGTGACCTCGTTGCCGCTCCAGGTGTAGGCCACCACCTGCTCGTCGGTGATGCCCGCGGTCTTGACCTTCATCTTCACTTTGCTGGGACGCCCGTCGGCTCCCGTCTCGAGGATCTCGGCGCTCTGGTGCGGTTCGGACCACTCCGGCATCGCCTCGAAGTCAGCGATGACATCCAGGATCTCCTCGGGACTGGCTTCGATGACGATGTCGCGGGATTCTTTGATTGCCATGGCCCGCACCATATCGAAACAGTGTCTCGGCGGGAATAGTCTTGTTGCCGAAGCGCCCTTTGCGGGGCGTACCGTCGTTTCCGTGGCTGATCCCGTTTACACCGTCGGTGACTACCTCCTCGACCGCCTCGCCGAACTCGGCGTCTCGGAAATCTTCGGCGTGCCCGGCGACTACAACCTGGCGTTCCTCGACCACATCGTGGCCCATCCGAAGCTTCGGTGGGTCGGCAACGCCAATGAACTCAACGCCGGCTATGCCGCCGACGGCTACGGCCGGTTGCGCGGATTGTCGGCTGTGGTAACGACATTCGGCGTGGGTGAGCTTTCTGCCGCCAACGCGATCGCAGGGAGCTACGCCGAACACGTGCCCGTCGTCCATATCGTCGGCGGCCCGTCCAAGGACGCTCAGGCTACCCGCCGGGCCCTGCACCACTCGCTCGGCGACGGCGACTTCGAGCACTTCTACCGCATCAGTCGCGAAATCACCTGTGCTCAAGCCAATCTGATGCCAGCAACGGCATGCCGGGAGATCGACCGGGTGCTCGAGGAGGTGCGGGAGCAGAAGCGCCCCGGATACATTCTGATGTCGACCGACGTGGCACGCTTTCCCACCGAACCGCCGGTCGCGCCCCTGCGCAGCTACTCCGGCGGCACCAGTCCCCGGGCGCTGGCCTTGTTCACCGAAGCCGCCGCCAAACTGATCGCCGACCACCAATTGACGGTGCTGGCCGACCTATTGGTCCACCGCCTGCAGGCAGTCGACGAGCTCGAATCGTTGCTGGCGGCCGATGTAGTGCCGCACGCCACGCTGGTGTGGGGCAAGAGCCTGCTCGACGAGAGCTCACCCAACTTCCTGGGCATCTACGCCGGAGCGGCCAGCGCCGAACGGGTCCGCACGGCCATCGAGCAGGCACCGGTACTGGTCACCGCCGGGGTGGTGTTCACCGACATGGTCAGCGGGTTCTTCAGCCAACGGATCGACCCCGCCCGCACCATCGACATCGGGCAGTACCAAAGCAGCGTCGGCGACGAGGTGTTCGCCGCGCTGGAAATGGGTGCCGCCCTCAAAGCATTGGCCGCGATCATCGCCGAACGCGGAATCAAATCGCCGGCGGTGGCGCCGCCACCCGCGACGCCGCCACCTCCCACTCCCGCTCGGGACGAGCCTCTCACGCAACGGCTGTTGTGGGACAGGTTGTGCTCGGCGCTCACCCCCGGAAATGTCGTGCTGGCCGACCAGGGAACGTCGTTCTACGGCATGGCCGACCACGTGCTGCCTCAGGGCGTCACCTTCATCGGCCAACCCCTCTGGGGCTCAATCGGTTACACGCTGCCAGCCGCGTTCGGCGCCGCGGTGGCACATCCGGAACGCAGGACCGTCCTGCTGATCGGCGACGGGGCAGCGCAACTCACTGTGCAGGAACTGGGCAGCTTCTCCCGGGAAGGGCTGTCCCCGGTGATTGTGGTGGTCAACAACGACGGCTACACCGTGGAACGGGCCATCCACGGCGAAACGGCCCCATACAACGACATTGTGGCCTGGCGGTGGACCGACGTTCCGAATACGTTGGGGGTGGCCAATCACCTGGCGTTCCGCGCACAAACCTATGGCGAACTCGACGACGCGCTGACGGCTGCCGCCGAACACAAGGACCGGATGGTGTTCGTCGAAGTGGTGTTGCCCCGACTGGAAATCCCTTACTTGCTTGGGCAATTGGTCGGATCCATGTCGCCGCCGGAGGACGCGCACCGGAGCTAGCCGCTCGACACTCGTCCGGTCGCCGAGATGATCGCCCGCACCGTGCGCCGGCACCGCCCGCACTCCTCGCCGGCCCCGCACGCGGCGGCAACCTGGTTGCAGGTGGTGGCCCCGGCCGCTACGGCATCGGCCACGGCCTGACTGGTGATGCCGTTACACAGGCACACGAACATCGGCTGGTCCGTCTATTCCGCGTCGATCCGCATCATGTCGAAGTAGCGGCCCACGAACAGCGGCGGATAGGCGCCCGTGCCTGCCCCGCCCGTCATCCACTCGGCGGTGGCATCGGGATGGTCGATCCACCGCCGCGCACCCTCCTCGTCCGGAAACTCCTGCAGGATCAGTACTTCGTGCGAGTCGTCAAAGGCCTGGAACACCCAGGTCTTTCGGATCCCGGCCGCGGCGAACCTGTCCATGGCGTACCCGACCTCCGCGGTGAGTGTGGACACGTCCTCCACCGACGCAAAAGCGGCCAGTACCACGCCCGGCGCCTTGGGCGCGGCGGGCTGGGTGGTGATGAATCGTTCGACGATCTCGCCGGCGAATACCGCCGGAATGTCGTCCACACCAGCCTCGTCAAACCAGTCGAAAAAGACCCGCGATTGCAGCAACTCGACAATCGGTTCGCGACTGTGCACTCCGATCATCACCAGCACGCGACCGTAATCGTGCGTCGACAAGTAGACGAGGACGTGATGGGCGCCGATGTCGGCCAGGGCCGCCTTGTTGCGCTCGAGCAGCGGCCACACCCGGGTCGGGTCCGGGATCCGGTAGTCCGATGCGATCACCATCGAGTGCAGGTCACCGTTTGTCATTGGCGCCGCTTCTCCTCATCGCTACGCTCTGCATCGTCGCCGGCGCGGTCATTGGCGCCGCTCCCCTAGGCCGGATTGAACTGCGAAATCAGCCACTTTCCATCAGCTTTCGTCAGCGTGACCAGCACCGTGCTGGATTTCGTGGCCGGCTCGGGCCGGTCCTGGCTCTGGGTGCTCTGATTGGCGAACACCAACACGGTGGCCGAGTCGGGGTGGAACTCCGTGAGCGCTCCACGCAGCACCACAGCACTCGTCTTCACCCCATTCATCGTGGCGGCGGGTGCGACGACCTGCTTACTGAAATTGTCGTAGTAAGTGAGGAACTCACCGGTCAAATGCGACCTGGCGGTGGCGAAGTCGCGGTCGAGTGTGTCGGGCGAATACGAAAGGATGGCTACCGTTCCCTCGCTGGCCGCGGAGATCGCCGCCTTCGCCGCGTCGCTGTTGACGTCGCGATCCGGTTTGTAGGTGGACCAGTACAGTGCGGCCAACACCGACAGAGAGGTGACCACCAGCAGCATCAATAGGGCGGCGCCGACATTGCCCGACCATCGCCCCCTCGTCCGGCCCGCCTTCCGCGCGGCTCGCTGCGGCATAAATGCTTCGGTGGTCACGGAATGAACTCGACTTTCGACATTTTGAGCTGCCCGCCCTCGCGGGTGACGGTAACGATGATCCGGTACTTGCGTGGATCCTGTTTGGCGCCGTCAGCATTGGTGACTTCCGAGGAGCTGGCAACCAACACCACCGCAGACTTGTCCGTCACCGAATCCAGCTCGACCGCCGCGGCCTGAACAGTGCCCTGCAGAACCACCTTTGACTCCCGAACGGAGGTGGTGAAGTCTTCCGCTGTCTTCAGGAAGTCGTCCTTGAAAGTACCGGTGGAGACTTGAAGGATCTGCTGCACGTCCTCGTTGGCGTGTTCGTAGTCCAATGATGTCAGGGTCACCACGCCGTGCCGCGCGGCCGCAGCATATTCCGCGACCCGCTGACGCTCCCGGACCGCGTTCGTGTGCAGCACCATCATTTCGACACCAGCGCCAAGCGCGGCAAGAATCACGATGACGGCGAGAGCGGCGGCAACCAAACCCAGTCGCCGTCGGCTCAACAGGCCGGGGCCCAGCTCCCTAGGCTCGGCGGTGGGCCAGTCGGTGTCTTCGTCAGCCAAGTCGCTCGCGTCCACGACAACTTCCGGCTCGACGGTGTCGACGTCTGCTGACTCGGAATACGCCTTCGCGTCCACGGTGACCGGATCGTGGGTAACCGGCTCTTCGGTCTTCTTCTCAGCGACCACAGTCGCGGCTCGGTGGCGTAATCGGATGGCGCGGGCCCGGGCGCCCCCCGCGGTGGCGAGAGCTTCGGCGACGGTCGCCTCAGCCTCGGCCTGATCCGCCAGCGACCGAAATTCGGCCGCCGTCTGGGGCGCGTCGTCCCCTTTCAACGGGGATAATTCCGTCTTGCAAGCATCGAACGAGGCTTATCGTCGCCCAAACCAAACTCCTCTACCACCGCTTGCCCGCCGGTGATGAAGATCGCGCTGGCCGCCTCTTCCAGCGCTGTTTGTGATGCGACGGGCGTCGCCGTTGGCTCACCCTACTCGGCGCGGGTAACGGCGCGCGACTGCTCATCCGGAGTCTCCCCCGCTAACGGAGCAGGTCTTTGACCACTTTGCCGGTCGCATTCAGCGGCAGGGCCTCGAGAAACTCCACCGAGCGCGGCACCTTGAATCCCGCCATCCGCTGCCGGCACCAGTCGATCAACTCCTGCGCCTCAACGGGACCCTTTCGGACGACGAATGCCTTGCCCACCTGCCCGAGCCGCTCGTCGGGTACACCGATGACGGCCGCCTGCGCCACGGCCGCGTGGCCGATCAACAAACCTTCGATCTCGGCGGGATAGGCATTGAAACCGCCGACGATGAACATGTCCTTCTTGCGGCCCACGATGCGCAGCCGGCCGGCGTCATCGATGTTGCCCAAATCCCCGGTGTGCAGCCAGCCGTCACCGTCGATCGCCTCTGCCGTGGCCACGGGGTCGTCGAGATATCCCTGCATCACGCCGTAACCCCGGACCAGCACCTCGCCGTCGTCGGCGATGCGCACCTCGACGCCGGCGCAGGGCAGTCCCGCCGTCGTGGCGACGTCTTCGAAGGAGTCGCCCGGTCTGGACAGAGTCACGTTGCCGGCCTCGGTGAGCCCGTACCCCGTCATCAGCGTCTTGAACGGCAACTCGCCATGAATCCGCCGAACCAGCTCGACGGGGATGTCGGCGGCGCCGGTGACCCCGGCCCGCAACGTCGACAGCTTCGACTTGTCGGCGACCGTCAGCAGCGAGTGATACAGCGTCGGCGGTCCCGGCAGCATCGTGATGCGTTCGCGCTCAATCAGATCCACCACAGTGTCGATATCGAACACCGCCACCGGCACCATCGTCGCCCCGCGCAAGAAGGAGGTCACCAGCCCCGCCTTCAGTCCGAAGGTATGGAAGTACGGATTGATCTGCAGATAACGGTCGCCCGGACGTAGGTCGGCCAGGGTCGCCCACTCCTCGTACATCCGCAGCGTCTGGCGATGGTTCATCATCGCGCCCTTCGGGCGCCCCGTGGTGCCCGAGGTGAAAATGATGTCGGAGGTGTCATCGCCGTCCACCCGTCGCTCGAATGGTGAACCGCTGGAAAGAAAGTCGGATTCGAGGTCGATGACCGGTATCCCTGCGGGCGCGGAGTAATCCTGGTCCAGAAACCCCGACCGGACCAGGACGGCCTTCACCCCGCTGCGGCGCAGGATGTCGCCGGCCTCGGCGGTCTTGAACCGGGTATTGACCGGAACCAGAACACCGCCCGCCGTGAGCAACCCGAAGGCGGCGACGATCCACTCGGCGCAGTTGGGCGCCCAAATGGCGACCCGGTCGCCCCGGTCGATCCCAAGGTCAGCGAAAGCTCCCGCAGCGCAACGGATCCGACCGACAAGCTCACCGAAGGTGTAACGCAGCGGACCGTCGACCACCGCCTCTGCGTCGCTGAAACGATCCGCTGCGCTCAAGACCATCTCGGGGATGGTCTGCCAAGGCAGAGAGTCAGGGCTAATTGCCCGCCTCCTCCTCAGACCGCGCAGCGGTCTGCATCGTCACCGGGCGCCTAATTGCCCGCCTCCTCCTCAGACCGCCCAGCGGTCTGCATCGTCACCGGGCGCTACACCGTGACGAGTCGACCGAGGTTGCCGCCCATGATCTTTGCCTGGTCGTCAACGGACAGGTGCGAGAGCGCGTTGACGTAGAAGGTCGGCTCCGCCAGCCCTTCCGGATGCGGCCAGTCCGATCCGTACAGGACCTGGTCCACGCCGACGAGGTTGATCAGGTCGTCGATGCCGTCTTCGAAGAAGGGGCTGACGTGGATACGGTTCTTGACCATCTCGACGGGGTCGCTCGGGAAAGCTTCCGGTGCCTTGCGGAAGACCTCGGCCAGGCCGTCCAGCAACGGTGTCATCCACTTCGAACCGGCCTCGACGATAGCGACCTTCAGCTTCGGGTGGCGGTACAGCGCGCCGTGGATGACCCACGAGCCCACGGCGTCCTGGATCGGCCGCCACTCGTTCAGGATGCCCATCGCATTGGTTTGGAACGGCAACATTTCCTGTTCGGCGCCGTCCCACTCGGACGTGTACCGCGAGTAGCCGCTGTCGCTGGAGTGCATGCCGACCAACAAGTCGTACTCGACGACCCGCTCCCAGAACGGGTCGAACTCCGGCACCGCGAACGACCGGGGGCCACGGAACCCGGGGACCGGAGCCGGGCGGATCAGGATGGCGCGGGCGCCACGCTTGACCGCCCATTCCAGCTCTTCGATCGCCTTCTCGACGATCGGCAGAGTGATGACCGGGGTGGTGAAGATGCGGTTCTCGTAGTTGAAACCCCAGACCTCATCGAGCCACTCGTTGAGCGCGTGGATCAGGACGTGGATGGCGACCGGGTCGTCACGCAGCCTTTCCTCGAGGAGGCTGGCCAGGGTCGGGAACATGAGGGTGCGGTCCAGCCCCAACTCGTTCATCTTCTCCAGCCGCGGTCCGGGCTCGAAGAACGCCGGAATCGCGCGCATCGGCTCACCGAACAACTCGCGCTTACTCTTGCCGTCCGGGTTGCCGTACTTGAAGTATTCCTCCCAGGCACCCGGGCGAGCTACGACCTCGAAGGTGGGGTTGGGAATGTAGTTGCTGATCTGGCCGCGGATGGCAATCTTGGTGCGCCCGTTGATCTGCACGTACTGGACGTGGTTCTTGTACTCCTTGGGCAGGTACTTGGTGAGCGCCTCCGGCGGCTCGTAGAGGTGGTTATCCGCGTCAAAGATCGGGAACGGAACGTCCTCCCGATGCGACAACTGCCCCATGAAATCCTCCTTCGCAATTTGCGAGAATACTATTCTCTTACTCAGACGTTAGCAATGTCCCGCGAGCCCCCCCCAAAACGCCCCGTTGGGGGCCCCCAAGGGGGCGTTTTGGGGTGGTCGCCCCAAACCCCGTTTGGCGCGTAAGAGAATC
>NZ_LZKQ01000228.1 GCF_001668675.1 Mycobacterium asiaticum
CTCGACGTCCTCAGCAAATCCCGAGTCACCACCACCACAACACCAGAACAGGAGGACGCACCCGCAGCACTAACCGCATAAGTCACGACATCGAAGAATCACACGACGACGTCGTACACCACGTCCCTGGACTTGACCCGGGTCGATTCAGGTAGGAGACGACACCTGATTGACCCACCCTGTGCCGTGTCGACGGACGCATGATTACCGGTGTATAGCGCGGACTGGATCGACTGGGCGAATTCTTTAAGCCACTGCGGCCGCGAACGACTGATAAAGATCACCGGACAACGGAGTCTCCAGCTCCCAGGTAATAGCCATCGGCTTCTCGCCGACGTGTCCACGGTAGGTGCCTGGGCCGAGGAACCAGAAGGCTCGGTCAGTCGCCCGGAGTCGTGTGAATAGCATGATCGAGCGGCCCGTGCGCATGTGATTGCGGTAGCGGAGACCGGTTTCGCTGTCGGCGCGAGTCATCGACTGGCTCTCCCAGTGAATGAGTGACGGACTGATGGCGTAGTCGCGGTAGCGAGTAGTCGGCGAGAAGCTTCCGCTGCTCTTGTCGAGCGTGAACGCAAGCAAGTCGGCGTTGCCATCCTTGGCTTCATAGACTCCCTCGCGCCAAGGGGCTGCTTTTGCGCGATCCCCAATACCGAAGGCGCTCAGTATCTCGATACGCGAGTAGCGGGCGTGCACCTGCAACGGCACATCCGGATGCTGGTCCAGCACGCCGTGTAGGTGGTCGACTCGTTCGTCAAGCTCGACGAGTAGTTCGGCGAGTTCGGCACAAATTTGAGGATGCGACCATACGAGATCAACAGCGTCCTGCAGGGAATGTTCGGTGGTAAGCACTTGGTCACACAAACTAGCGACGAGCATTCGCACCAGCCGACGTTCGCGTTCCGGGAGTGTGGATACGGTTACCGGACTTGGCGCCTCGAGAAGCCGCCGGTAGGTGGCGATTCGTTCGTCGTCGTCGATGTGGAGAAGGCGGCCGATTGCCTTACGCAGCGGCGTCTCGTGCTCGCCGGGTGCAGCGATCGGTACGCCCGCTGCCGCGCACAGATCGGACCAGCATCGGGTCCCGTCGTATACGTCAGGCAAGTCAAGGCCGGATTCCTCCAGGTACTGCGAGAGGGTGACTTCTGGATATTTCTTGTGCACGACGCGCAGTTCAGCCACACGGGAAGGCCACCGCGACGGAATCGCATCTCGTAGGCTGCGCAACACAATTTCAGACGCTTTGGCATCCAAGTGCATGTAGCAGCCGGCCGGCAAAAACGGAAAGCCTTGTCTCACCGCGCTTTCGATGTCGCGCCGGGTGCCGCCTAGCAGGGCGCGGTAGCGGCGATCGAAGCGGAACTCCTTGCGATGGTTGCTGACGAAATCTAGTACGGTGCAGAAGTTTTTCGTCCTGGCTCGGCGAAGTCCGCGCCCGAGTTGCTGGAGAAATAGTGTTGGGCTTTCGGTTGGGCGCAGCATGAGCAGGGTGTCCACGGTGGGGACATCCACACCTTCGTTGAATAGGTCAACCGAAAAGACGACTTTCACCTTGCCGGCCGCGAGGTCGCGCAGGGCTGAGGCGCGGTCAGCCGGAGGGCTATCTCCCCAGACTGCGACTGCAGGAACACCGTGCCTATTGAAATGCCTCGCCATAAACTGAGCGTGCTCGATGCCCACACAGAAGCCAAGGGCTCGCATCGTGTCGGGATCATCTGCCAGTCGCAACACTTCTTGCAATACCGTGCGGGCCCATGCGTCAGTGCTGGTGTACAGATTGCTGAGGGCTTGGTCATCGTAACCCTGCCCTCGGCGCCACGGGATATTGGTCAGGTCCAACCCGTCATGAATGCCGTAATACATGAAGGGGCAGAGGCGATGCTGATCGATTGCATCCCAAAGCCTGAGCTCGGCGGCGATGCGATCGTCGAACCAGTGCAAGATTGACAGATCGTCACTGCGTTCCGGCGTGGCAGTGAGCCCTAGTAGTTCCTGCGGCTGCACATGATTGAGGAGTTTGCGGTAAGAAGGTGCCGCCGCATGGTGGAACTCGTCGACGATAACAACGTCGAAATGGTCGGGCGCGAGATCTCCTAAGTTGGCAGCATTCAGGCTTTGGATCGAAGCGAATACGTGGTCGAAGCGTTGTGGTCGCGATCCGCTGATCCACTTCTCCCCGAAAGAAGCGTTGCGCAACGCGTGGCGGAAGGTCGCGAGGCTTTGGTCAAGTATTTCGTTCCGGTGGGCGACGAAGAGTAACCGAGACCGCGACAGCAGGTCTCGCAGGCGGGCGTAGTCGACGGCCGCCATCACAGTCTTGCCGGTGCCGGTGGCGGCGACGAGAAGGTTTCGATGGTGACCACGGATGCGCGACAGCGCGATTCTTTCTAG
>NZ_LZKQ01000229.1 GCF_001668675.1 Mycobacterium asiaticum
TGAGGACCGGCGTGTCGCAGCCGGCTAGATAAGGGTCATCGCGTGATTCTTCGAGAGACCGTCCAAAGTCACTCGAGCAAAGGAATCAACGCGATGACCGCTGCCCACGATATCGACTTGCCGGCACTGCTGGCTGAGCGACTCACTACCACCCACCCTGATGTGTTGCGCGAGTTGCTGGCCACGTTCATCCACACGCTGATGGGCGCTGAAGCGGATGCGCTGTGCGGCGCGGGCTACGGTCAGCGCAGTGCCGAGCGCACCAACTCCCGCAACGGCTACCGGCATCGCCAATTCGATACCCGGGCAGGGTCATTGGATTTGGCGATCCCCAAGCTACGGCAAGGCTCCTACTTCCCGGATTGGCTGCTGGAACGCCGCAAACGCGCCGAGCGGGCCCTGACGACGGTGGTGGCCACCTGCTATCTGCTCGGGGTCTCCACGCGGCGCATGGACAAGCTCGTGGAAACCCTCGGGATCACCGGCTTGTCGAAGTCGCAGGTGTCGGTGATGGCCAAAGAACTCGACACCGTCGTGGAGGCCTTCCGCACTCGGCCCCTCGATGCCGGCCCGTATACGTTCATGGCCGCCGATGCCCTGGTACTCAAGGTCCGCGAGGCCGGTCGCGTGGTCAACG
>NZ_LZKQ01000230.1 GCF_001668675.1 Mycobacterium asiaticum
CACCTGGGCCCGCCCCCCCCCACCCGGCCGGGCGCCCCCCGGGCCCCCCCGGCCGGCCCCCCCCCCCCCCCCCCGCGGCCCCCCCCCCCCGCGGCGGCGGCGGCCGCCAGCACACTCGACGTCGGTGCCGCGGCCGCCGCGCTGGCGGTGGTGATTGCTGAGCCGATCCCCTCGATGTTCGCGGCAGCCGTCGTTATGAACTCCGGCTCGGCAAGCAGAAACGACATGAATTTACGACCCTTCCCGACAGGCAACGGTCGTCAGCGTAGAGGCATCTCGCGATGCTGTCTGCCGATTAGCGCCAGCCGGTGCTCAACTCAGGGAATGAGGGCCCGAATGTCGCTGATGTTCTGGGAGATTGCCTTCGAGATGACAAGGAACTGGACAATGCCGGCGATTGTGGCCAGTCCCACGTCCGCGGCGATCGGGTAGCCGATCGCGTTGACGAGGTTGCCTTGCGCCAGCTGTTCCACGAAAAGCTGAGAGTCGTACAGCGGCAACGTGGTGGCGAATGCCATCACGGTGTCGGCCGCCGGAAGCAGCACGGCGTAATCGGTGGAGATAACTGTGGCGGCAGTGTTGACGACCTTCTCGGGTGACGGCAGCTGGCTCAGCTTCGCCAGGATGTCCATCGGTTGCGGCGGGGCGAACGTGGGGAACTGCGGCGGCTGGGCGGCCAGGGCTTGCAGCTCGGTGTGGAAGTCGGTGATGCCCTGCTGCGTTCCCCTGGCGAACGCGTCGATCAGGGTGCCGGGACTGACCTCGGGGAACAACCCGAACGGCGTGTGCACATCGGCGTAGCCGGTCGAGTAACCCAGGTTCGGGTCGCCATAACCCAGGTTGACGATGACTTCCAAGTTGGGCTCGATCAGCGCGGCCAGCGGATTGCCGATCACCGGTATCGCCCGCAACGGGGTCAGCAGCGGCAGTTCCTCGGTCGGGATCATGTAGTACGTGGTGTTGCCGGTGTAACCGGGAGACGTCGGCAACTGGATGGCGCTGTCGACCTGTGCGGGCGTCAGATTCAGATATTTGGTGTGCACGGTGGCGATACCGAACACCGCGTTCAGGTCCGAGATGAAGTTGATCGGGTAGCGCGGGAAGCTGGCGAACCCGTCGTACTCCTGTGTGTAGATCGCCACGTCGTACGGCGTGTTCGACGGTGTCGCGCCGTAGAAGTCGAGGCCCAGCGTCGGCAGCGTCAGGTTCGGGAACCGGGCGAGCATGCCGCCGTTGGGGTTCATCTCGTTGCCGACCAGGATGAAATTGAGATCGGTCGGCGCGATAGGGAAGCCCGCGGCCGCCAGCTGCTGCATGTACAGCGACGAGATGATGGCGCTCTGCGAGTAGCCGAACACGGTGACGGAATTACCGGGTATGGCCAATTGCGACTGCACGTAATTCCCGAGAATTGTCAACCCCTCGGACACCGACTGATTCAGCGTCAAGCTTTTGACGCCGGTGATCGGATACAACTCTTCCGGTGTGTACAGGATCTGTTGGAGGCCGGTCGCATGTACATAAAGCTCGTTCGCGAGCGTGGCATATGCCGGCGGCGGTATGGGCACTCCGGTGGGGCCAATGAATACCGAAGTATCCAGGGCTGGGAATGGCGGATTGGTGAGCGGAAGCGCCGGCGGCAGTGCCGCCGGGGCGGCGGCCACACCCAAGGCTCCGGTCAGGGCGGCGGCCGCGGCGTTCTCGGTTTGCACGTAGGCGTTCGCCGCCGCGGCCAGCGTCTGCTGGAACTGATTGGCATAGGCCTCGACCTGGCCGACCACAGCCTGGAACTGCTGTCCGTGTGCACCAAAGAGATTCGCGATCGCCGCCGATACCTCGTCGGCGGCCGCCGCCAACAGCCCGGACGTCGGCGCGGCGGCGGCCGCGCTCGCCGCTGCGATCGTCGAACCGATGCTGTCGATGTCCGCGGTGACCGTCGTGATGATCTGCGGGTCCACCAACAGCTGCGTCATCGCCTACCCCCCGTACCCCCGGCCACCATACTTACTGGTGGAAACAATTGGTGAGCGTAATGGCTCCCGGCCATTCATGTACGAGTTTTGACGCAGAAGAAAGTTACTGAATCAAGTCTAATAGAGAACAGGCATTAAAAATGGTACGGTTGTGCAGAAATTGGCGTCAAATGGCGAGACTCTGCAAATCCTGAACAATCTCGGCCGCTGCTTCCACGACCGCGATGAACTCGATCATGCCGCCCAGCGCCGCCAATCCGGCAGTGGCCGCAAGCGGCAGTTCAATGGCATCCCGTAGATTTCCCTGCGCGAGTTGGCTGAAGAACAACGTCGCGTCGTAGGCCGGCATGGTGGTGAGGAACGCCGTGCCCAGGTCAGCCGTCGGGAGCAGCACCGAGTAGCCGGTGGACACCGCCGACGCCAAGGTGTTCACGATATTGGCCGGTGTGGCCGGGACGGTTGGCGGCGGCGGTCCCAGGTACTGCTGAATCAGCGGCGGGAACGCGGGCGGGTTGATCACCGGCGGTGTGGTGAGTGCCGTCGGCGCCACAGCCAGGAAGTCGTTGATGCCCTGCTGGGTGCCGGCGACGAGAGCATTGGCGATGACGTCCGGCGGCACATTGGGGAACAAGCCGAACGGTGTCGGCACGTTCGCCGGTGACGTTGAATAGCCGTAGTTCGGATCGCCGTAGCCGAGGTTGACGATGACCTTCAGATTCGGTTGAACAAGTGCGGCGATCGGTTCCCCGATGACGGGGATGGCTCGGACTGGGTCCAGCAGCGGCAGATCCGGGTGCGGGATGATGTAGTACTCGTTGTTCGTCGGGCCCTGAGTCGGCAATTGAATTGCCGACTGCACCTGTGCGGGAGTGAGGTGGGCGTACGTCGTGTGCACGGTGAGAATGCCGAAGACCGCGTTGATGTCGGACAGGATGTTGAGTGGGTATCGCGGGAAGTCGGCGAACCCGTCGTATTCCAGTGTGTACGTGGTCGTTTGGTACGGACCGTCCGGGGTGGCGCCGTAGAAGGGCAGGCCCAATGTGGTGATGTTGAGCCCCGGGATCCGGGACAGAATCCCGCCGTTGGGGTTCATTTCGTTGCCGGTCAGGATGAAGTTGAGCTTGGACGGGTCCGGCATATTCGGGCCGAGGGAGATGTAGTGCTCCATCAGTAGGGACGAGATGATGGCGCTCTGTGAGTAACCGAAGACGGTGACGTTGTTTCCGGCTGCGAGTTGCTCTCCGATGGCCGTATTGAGGATCTGCAGTCCTTCGGACACCGATGTCGCCAGCGGCAGCGACCTGACCCCGGTGATCGGATACAGCTCTTCCGGCGTGAACAGGGCTTGGACGATCGCTCCGGGTGAAATCGGTTGCACGAAGAGACTGTTGATGGCGTTGAGGTAGGTGGCACCAGGTATCGGGGTGCCGGTGCCGCCCATGATGATCGCGGTGGTGACGTTCGTCGGTGCGCCTACGGTCGGCGTGGTCAGTCCGGCCGTGACGCTTTGCACCAATTGGGCAGTGTTGATCGCCTCGGCGTTGGCGTAGTACTCCACCGTGGCGGTCAGTCGCTGAACAATCCCGGCGTAGAGAGCGCCGAATTGCGCGTTGACCGTTTGGAATTCCTGGCCCAAGTTTTGGAACAGACCGGCGATCGCCGACGACACCTCGTCGGCGGCGGCGGCGGCAATGACGCTGGTCGGCGCCGCCGCGGACGTGACCGCGTCCCCGAGCGCCGACCCGATCCCCGCCAGCTCAGTTGCCGCAGCAGCCAACGCGGGCGGCTGCGCGAACACGTACGACATCTGACCCCTCCCGGTACCGGTAGAGGGTAAAGCGATTCCGCGTTGCTGTCCGGGCTTTGGCCCGAGCTCATAGACTCCTCAGCCGAGCAGCGCGCGCCGCAGCTTCGACAGGTCGGCCTCGGAGAGTCCGGCGTCACGCAGGTATCCGTCGAGCGAACCGAAGGATTCGTCGATCGTCTGCCATGCCGCCCACAGGTATTCGGCGCGAACGCCGAGCACCCCGTCCGAAAGCCGCGCCTTGGTGAAGGTCTCGACCTCCGGAGTCAGCTCGACATCCGAGCGTTGCTGGATCATCTCGGTGATCCGGGTGCGCAGCTGCGGCACGGCGGCGTTGCTGCGCAGATAGTCGGCAACGATCGCGTCGCGGTCCACGCCCACCGCTTCCAACACCGTCGCGACCACAAACCCGGTGCGGTCCTTGCCGGCGAAACAGTGGGTGAGTACCGGCCGCTCGTCGGCCAGCAGGGTGAACACTCGGTGCACCGCGCGCTGGGCGCCGTTGCGCGTCGGGAATTCGCGGTACTCCTCGGTCATGTAACGCACCGCGTTGGCTTCGATGGCTTCATCGGATTCGTCGGAATCGCCGTTGGTGAGCAGGCGCTTGAATGCGGATTCGTGTGGTGCCTCGTCGGATTCGTCGGCCTGGTCGTCGGCAAGATCGGGAAACGGCAGCAGATGCACGTCGACCCCATCGGGAACGCGTCCCGGACCGCGCCGGTTGACCTCGCGGGTGGAGCGCAGGTCGGCGACATCGCTGATGCCCAGCCCGCGCAGTATCTCGCGACCCCGGTCGTCGAGGCCGCTGAGCTCGCTGGAGCGGAACAACCGGCCCGGCCTGATCCCGGTGGTGGCATCCGCTACGTCACGAAAATTCCACGCGCCCGGGAGGTCTCGTAAACCGTCAGCCATGGTTGGTGACCGCCGCGGCCAGCGCGGACTGCTCGCGGCCCAACTCGGTGCGGGCGATGGTGCGCATGTGGACCTCGTCGGGACCGTCGAAGATCCGCATCGCGCGATGCCAGCCGTACAGCCGGGCCAGGGGTGTGTCGTCACAGACGCCGGCCGCGCCATGCACCTGGATGGCCCGGTCGATCACGTCGCATGCCACTTGCGGGGCCACCGCCTTGATCTGCGACACCAGCAGATGCGCGGCTTTGTTGCCGTGCTGGTCGATGGTCCACGCCGCCTTCTCGCAGAGCAGCCTGGCCTGGTCGATTTCGTTGCGGGACTTGGCAATTGCATGCTGGACCAAACCCTGGTCGGCCAGCGGACGGCCGAACGCGATCCGGTTGTTGGCGCGGTTGACCATCAGCGCCAGCGCGCGCTCGGCCCCACCGAGGGCTCGCATGCAGTGGTGGATGCGTCCCGGGCCGAGCCGGGCCTGCGCGATGGCGAAGCCGGCCCCCTCCTGGCCGAGCAGGTTGGTGGCCGGCACCCGGACGTTGTCATAGATGATTTCGCAGTGGCCGTGCTGGTCCTGCCAGCCGAACACGCCGGTCGAGCGGACCACCGTCACGCCGGGGGTGTCCATCGGCACCAGCACCATCGACTGCTGCTGGTGGCTGGCCGCTTCGGGATTGGTGCGGCCCATCACGATCAGGATCTTGCAGCGCGGGTCCGCCGCGCCCGATGTCCACCACTTACGGCCGTTGATCACGTAGTCGGCGCCGTCGCGCACGATCGAGGTCTCGATATTGCGGGCGTCACTGCTGGCCACCGCCGGCTCGGTCATCGAGAAGGCGCTGCGAATGTCGCCGTTGAGCAATGGCTCCAGCCAGTCCTTGCGTTGCTGCTCGGTGGCGAACAGGTGCAGCGTCTCCATGTTGCCGGTGTCGGGCGCCGCACAGTTGAGCGCTTCCGGCGCGATCTCCAGGCTCCAGCCGGTCAGCTCGGCCAACGGTGCGTATTCGAGATTCGTCAGACCCGACTCGGCCGGCAGGAACAGGTTCCACAGGCCGCGCTCCTTCGCCTTGGCCTTGAGGTCCTCGATCACCGGCGGCACCGTGTGGTCGCCCGGGCCGGCGGCGTGGCGGTACTTCTCGTACTCGGCCTCGGCCGGGAAGACGTGGTCCGTCATGAATTCCGTCAACCGCTTGTGGTAGTCGCTGGCTTTGGCCGACATTGCGAAGTCCATGCCGCCACGATATGACAACGGCCACCAACCCCCGCGAGCAGACGCAGAATCGCATCTGAGAGCACTGATGGGTGCGATTCTGTGTCTGCTCGCGGTAGAAAGGTGCATGCCCGCGCCGTTTCCGCCGTTCACCTTCGAGACCGCACTGCAGAAGGTGCAAGCCGCCGAGGACGCATGGAACACCTGTGATCCCGAACGGGTCAGCCTGGCCTACACCGTCGACTCGGTCTGGCGAAACCGTGACGAGCATGTCGTCGGACGGGAAGAGATCGTCGCGTTCCTGACTCGCAAGTGGCAGCGCGAGCTCGACTACTCGTTACGCAAGGGCTTGTGGAGTTTCGAAGGCAACCGCATCGCGGTGCGGTTCCAGTACGAGAGCCACGACCGCACCGGGCAGTGGTTCCGCAGTTACGGCAACGAACTCTGGGAGTTCAATCCGGAAGGATCGATGGCGCGGCGCGAGGCCAGCATCAATGACGTGCCGATCACCGAATCAGAGCGACGGATCTTCGGCCCGCGCCCGGCGAGCGAGCACGGTGCGGACTTCCCGCTGTGGTGAGTTCTAGACGGGTGGGTAGGCCGGCGGCGGGTAGCCGTTACCGGACTCGACACCCCGTAAACCCCAGGTGAGATAGCTGAAGAAGAACTCGATCTCGTCGCTGCCGTCGTAGTCAGGAACCGGGTCCATTACTCCACCTCTCAAGCGACTGCGTTCTCCTGAAGCGAGTCTAGTCCCATCCGCTGCGGGGCGACAGGCGCGGTGTTGCTTAAACTGTCCAACTAGTTGATTGATAACGCAGCGACGATAGTGAGTGCAGATGCCGTCCGGAAATGGCCTTTCGCGCCGTGAGGAGTTGCTGGCGGTCGCCACCAAGCTGTTTGCTGCCCGCGGCTACCACGGCACTCGGATGGATGATGTCGCCGACGTGATCGGGCTGAACAAGGCGACGGTTTATCACTATTACGCCAGCAAGGCGCTGATCCTGTTCGACATCTACCGCCAGGCCGCCGAGGGCACCCTGGCCGCCGTTCATGACGACCCGTCCTGGACGGCCCGCGAGGCGCTCTACCAGTACACGGTGCGGTTGCTGACGGGGATCGCGAGTAACCCCGAACGCGCCGCTGTCTACTTCCAGGAACAGCCCTACATCACCGAGTGGTTCACCTCCGAACAGGTCGCGGAGGTGCGTGAGAAGGAAGCCCAGGTCTACGAGCATGTGCACGGCCTCATCGACCGCGGCATTGCCAGCGGCGAGTTCTATGAGTGCGACTCGCACGTCGTGGCGCTCGGCTACATCGGGATGACGCTGGGCAGTTACCGGTGGCTGCGGCCGAGCGGCCGGCGTACGGCCAAGGAGATCGCGGCGGAATTCAGCACCGCGCTGCTGCGCGGCTTGATTCGCGATGAGGAGATCCGCACCACCGCGCCGCTGGGGCCGTGACCGGCTAGTTGAAGATCGGCGGGATGATGTGCAGGACGTCGCCGAGTGTTCCGCTCAGCAGAGACAGCGCCGTCACCGGAGGTTGGCTCAGGGCCGGGCCGAAGTAAAGGTTCAGACCCGGATTGACCATCGGAACCCATGGATAGGCGTCCGGGAAGTACTCCGGTCCCCAGAGTCCGGCCTGAACGCCGATCTCGACGGCCGCGCCGTACGGCGCCTGCAGCAGCCCCTGTCCCATGTAGTAGGCGAAGGTGAACGGGTTCGGAATGTTGATCAGGCCGGCGGGTGTGGGCAGATCCGCGTAGCCGTCGGAATAGCCGAGGTCGATCATCACTCGTAGCGGTGGCTGCAGCAGGTCGGCGATAACCGGTCCGGCGTAGGGGATGTCGCGGATCGGCTGCAGTATCGGCAGGTTCTGCGTCAGGAACATGTAGTACTCGGTGTTGCCCGTGTATCCCGGTGAGGTTGGCAGCTGTACCGCGGTGGTGGACAGCAGGTCCGGGTAATTGCTGTGCACGTAGAAGTAGCCCATCAGCGCGTTGATGTCGGCCAGGATGTTGGTCGGGTACTGCGGGACGTGCGCGATCCCGTCGTACTGCGCGGTGTAGATGTAGGTCTCGTACGGGCTGTTCGCCGGCGTCGCACCGTTGAACAGCACGTCCAGACCGGGGATGTAGAAGCCCGGGAAGCGGGACAACAAACCGCCGTTGGGGTTGTTCCCGGCCGCGGCCATGATGAAGGCCACGTCGTTGACGTGGGGTGAACCCGCGGCGATCATGTTGACGATCTGGTTGTGCACGATCGAAGCGCTCTGCGAGTAGCCGAAGACGGCGGTCTTGTTGCCCAGGTTCACCACCTGCTGGTTGATCGCGGCATTGAGTTGCGCCACCCCCTTGGCGACGGACTGGGCATAGGTCATCGTGCCGAGATCGGGGGTGATCGGCCAGAACTGCTCCGGGGTGAACAGGCCGACAGGCGTGCCCCCACTGAAGATCGGTTGAATGTAGTTCTTGTTGATATCCGCCACGTACCTGGCCAGCGGTAGCGGGTTGCCGGTGCCGCCCATGATGAGCGCGGTATTAATGGCGAGCGGCTCGGCCGGCGCCGCGAGAGGCGTCGCGGTCCCGGTGCCCCCGAACGAGTTCAGCAGCGCACCGTTGAACGCTTCGGCCTGCGCGTAAGTGCGTGCGGCGTCGGACAGCGCCCGGTTGAACTCGCTCTGGAACAGCGCTGCCTGTCTGACGACGGTCTGGTACTCGTCGCCAAAAGCGTTGAAGAAATTCGCGATCGCCGCCGATACCTCGTCGCCGGCCGCCGCCAGCAGGCCCGACGTACGGCCGGCCGCGGCGGCATTGGCGGCGTGTATCGCGGCCGCGATCTCGTCGACATCCGTGGCCGCCGCAGCGAGCGACTCAGGGACTGTAAGCAAATAGGACATGGCCCCCGTCCTTCCAATACCCGAAACCGCGGGTAGTAGATATCAGAGCAAGAGTAAAGCTGGTCCGTGAGGAAATCCGGCGTTTCGGCCGTTAAACGCGGGCGCTCTGCAGATGCCGGTGGAAGAACGCGATCTGGTCGGTGACGACCCGCTCGAAGGCGTCGTCGACGTAGATCGCGAAGTGCCCCTCGGGATACGTCTTGATTTCGCCGCGAGGAGCCTTGGCGGCGTAGCGCAGGGTCGGGCCGGCCGGCGCGACCGAGTCGGTCTCGCAGACGCAGAACAGGATCGGGCAGGTGATCTTCGCGGCGTTGCGGCCGGGACGGTAGATCAGCACCTTCAGGCCCACGCGCGCGGCGACCTCGTTGGGCAGCTCGACACCGTCGGGCACGAGATTCAGATATCCGTCGTACGCATCGGGCGCGGTCATCAACGCGACCTCGCCCGGGCGACCGGCCGTCGGGATCACCACCGGCCGCTTGCCCAACCGGCTTGCGATGACGTCGCGGATCCCCAATGCCGTGATGCGCGCCGCGGTCGCCGGGTTGATCGCACCTATGGACGCGAGGCCGTCGGTGAACGGGCACTGCGCCACTGCGGCGGCGATGCCCGTCAGCCGTGCCGCCGAGGTGATCACATGGCCGCCGCCAAAAGAAGTGCCCCACAGGGCGATTCGGTTGGAATCCACTCCCGGCAGGGTCCGGGCGAAGGCGACGGCCGCCGCCCAGTCGGCCAGCTGCATATCAATGTCGAGCAGTTGCCGCGGCTGCCCCTCGCTGTCGCCGAAGTTGCGATAGTCGAACACCAGGCAGGCATAGCCGGCCGCGCTGAACCGCTCGGCGTAGGCGTCCAGCCGCATCGTGCGCACCGCGCCCAGACCGTGCGCCATCACGATCAGCGGGACTGCGCCGTCGCCGGCGGGCCGGTACAGCCAGGCGCTGATCCGGTCGGCACCGGAGGTGAACCACACGTCCTCGCGCTCTGGCATGACGCAACCATAGTGCCGCCGTAGTGCTGACGAAATTATGGACTAGTGTCTAGAAAAGTCGCAGCGTCGGGATGGAGGACACTCATGGCGATTCGCGTCGCCCACGTCGGCACCGGGAATGTCGGTGGGCTCGCCCTCGCCGCACTCATCACCAACCCCCAGTTCGAACTCACCGGCGTCTGCGTCTCCACGCCGGAGAAGGTGGGCAAGGACGCCGGCGAACTCTGCGGCGTCGGACTGGACCAGCCGGTTCAGACCGGTGTCAACGCCGTGAACGACCTGGACGAGCTACTGGCCGCCAAGCCCGACTGCGTCGTCTACTGCGCGATGGGCGATACCCGGCTCCCGGATGCGATGGCCGACGTCATGCGCATCCTGGCCGCCGGGATCAACGTGGTGGGCTCGGCGCCGGGACTGCTGCAATATCCGTGGGGCGTGATGCCCGACAAGTACATCGACCGGGTGGAAGCCGCTGCGCAGCAGGGCAATTCAAGTATCTTCATTACCGGCGTGGACCCGGGATTCATCAACGACCTGCTGCCGTTCGCGCTTGCGGGAACCTGCCAGCGCATAGACCAGGTGCGCTGCATGGAGATTCACGACTACGCGAGTTACGACGGCGCGGAGGTCATGCACTACATGGGCTTCGCCCGGCCGCTGGACGAGGTGCCGATGCTGCTGCAACCCGGGGTGCTCAGCATCGCCTGGGGGACGGCGATCCGGCAACTCGCCGCCGGACTGGGTATCGAAGTTGACGAGATCACCGAGTCGTATCGCCGCGAACCGGCACCGGAGGACTTCGACATCGCGGTCGGACACGTGGCCAAAGGCACGCTGGCCGCACTGCAATTCGAGATTCGCGGCATGGTCAACGGCCGGCCGGCCATCGTGATCGAGCACATCACCCGGCTCCGGCCGGACCTGCAGCCGGACTGGCCGCAACCCGCAGCGGGCGGTGGCTCGTATCGCATCGAGATCACCGGGGAGCCGTCGTACGCGGTGGATATCGTGCCCAGCAGCCGCAAGGGCGACCACAACCATGCCGCGATCGTCGGCGCCGCGGGACGGATCGTCAATTCGATCCCGGCGGTCATCGCGGCCCCGCCCGGGATCCGGTCCACGCTCGACTTACCACTGATCAGCAGCAAGGGTCTGGTCACACCGAACTAAACGGAAAGGAGCCCTTTGATGGGGCGAGTAGACGGCAAGGTCGCGTTGATCAGCGGCGGCGCGCGAGGCATGGGGGCCGAGGACGCGCGCCTGCTGGCGGCCGAGGGCGCCAAGGTGGTGATCGGCGACATTCGCGACGAGGAGGGCGAGGCGCTCGCTTCTGAGATCGGTGATGCGGCGCGCTATGTCCATCTCGACGTGACCCAGCTCGATCAGTGGGAGGCCGCGGTGGCAACGGCCACCGGCGAGTTCGGCAAGCTCGACGTGCTGGTGAACAACGCCGGCATCGTCGCGGCCGGGCCACTGCGCGAGTTTCGGATGGACAAGTGGCAGAAGGTCATTGACGTCAACCTGACCGGGACGTTCCTGGGCATGCGGGCCGCCGTCGACCCGATGACCGAGGCCGGCGGCGGGTCGATCATCAACGTGTCCTCGATCGAGGGGATCCGCGGCGCGCCACTGGTGCATCCGTATGTCGCCTCGAAGTGGGCGGTGCGCGGCATCACCAAGTCGGCGGCGCTGGAGCTGGCGCCGTTGAACATCCGGGTCAACTCGCTGCATCCGGGCTTCATCCGCACCCCGATGACCGCGCACCTGCCCGAGGACATGGTCACCATCCCGTTGGGCCGGCCGGCCGAGGCGCGAGAGGTGGCGACATTCGTCGTCTTTTTGGCCAGCGACGAGGCGTCCTACGCCACCGGCAGCGAGTTCATCATGGACGGCGGCCTGGTGACCGACGTGCCGCACAAGGACTTCAGCGCCGGATGAGGCCTTAGCCGATGCTGGAGAGCCTGGCCGCCGTGGTGGGCTCGAACCACGTCATCACCGACCCGGACGTGCTGGCCGGCCGGAGTGTCGACCACACCGGCCGGTACCGCGGCCGGGCCAGTGCGCTGGTACGTCCGGGCTCGGCGGAGGAGGTCGCCGCGGCGTTGCGGGTATGCCGCGATGCGGGCGTGTACGTGACGGTGCAGGGCGGCCGGACGTCGCTGGTGGCCGGCACGGTGCCGGAGCATGACGACGTGTTGTTGTCCACCGAAAGGCTCAGTGCGATAAGCGATGTGGACACCATGGAGCGGCGGGTGACGGCCGGCGCCGGTGCCACGCTGGCGGCGGTGCAGGGTGCCGCCGCGGCGGCTGGGCTGTTGTTCGGCGTTGATCTGGCCGCGCGTGACGCCGCGACCCTCGGTGGCATGGCGTCGACGAATGCCGGCGGCTTGCGGACCGTCCGCTACGGCAACATGGGCGAGCAGGTCCTGGGACTGGATGTGGCTTTGCCGGACGGCTCGGTGGTGCGCCGGCACTCTGCGGTGCGGCGCGACAACACCGGCTACGACCTGCCGTCGCTGTTCGTCGGCGCGGAGGGCACGCTCGGCGTCATCACCGCGCTGGACCTCCGCCTGCACCCCACCCCGTCGCACCGGGTGACCGCGGTGTGTGGATTCGACGACCTGGCCGCGCTGGTCGAGGCGGGCCGGGTGTTCGCCGACGTCGACGGCATCGCGGCGTTGGAGTTGATCGACGCCCGGGGTGCGGTGCTGACGGGGGAGCACGCCGGGGTTGGCGCTCCGGTGCCCGGTGACTGGCTGTTGCTCGTCGAATTGGCCGGCGACCACGACCAGACCGACCGGCTGGCCGAGTTGCTCGACGGCGTTGCGTCTGCCGAGGGTTCGGAACCGGCCGTCGGCGTGGATGTGGCTGCGCAGCAACGGCTGTGGCGGGTGCGCGAGACGCTGGCCGAGGTGCTCGGGGTGTACGGGCCACCGCTGAAATTCGATGTTTCACTGCCGCTGTCGGCGGTGAGCGGTTTCGCTCGGGATGCGGTCGCGCTGGTTCGGCGCCACGAGTCCGATGCGCTGCCGGTGCTGTTCGGTCACATCGGGGAAGGCAACCTGCACCTGAACGTGCTGCGTTTCCCGACCGAGCGCGAGGATGCGTTGTACGCCGAGATGATGGACCTGATCGCCGGCTGCGGCGGCAACGTCAGCTCCGAACACGGTGTCGGGACCCGCAAGCGGCCCTACCTGTCGATGTCGCGTGAGGCCGCCGACATTGCGGCGATGCGGACGGTCAAGGCGGCGCTGGACCCGACGGGTTATCTCAATCCGGCCGTGCTCTTCTAATCCGCATTTTTGATGCCGACAGCGTGCCGCAGCTGCGCCAGGAACTGCTCACCGTCGTCGCTGCGCACCACGTAGTGCGAGATGGCGATCCGGATCACGGTGGCCGCCTTCACCGCGGCGTTGGGGCCGGGCAGCAACCGCTGCAGACCCGCGCGCATCTCCGGGATCACGCCCGACATCTGAGCGATAACGTGCTCGGGTTCGATGTCGACCATCCGCACGCCGGAATAGGAGTACTGGTAGTCGACGATGAACCGCAGTGCGGCGTCGAGCCTTTCGCCTCCCTTGAGCCCGGCGGTCGCTTTGGCCAGACCCCGCTCGAAGATCTCGCGCTCGTAGCGGGAGAACGCCGAAAGCAACTCCTCCTTGGAGGCGAACCAGCGGTAGAGCGTGGGCCTGGACACCCCGGCCTGGGCGGCGACCTCGGACAGGCTGAGTTTGGTCTTGCCGCTGCGGGCCAGCACCTCGGCCGTGGCGGCCAGGATCCGCTGACGAGTCGATGTGTCGGTGTCCGGGATTTCATCCACCTGGGCATTCTGGCTCATCAGTTCTCCCCCGGTGGCTTGTTGGTCTTGGGTGGTCTGGGTCGTACCAGTACGGACTGCTGAATGGCGCCCACCGCGCTGTGCTCGTCGAACAGGGTCCCGATCGTCGTTCCGATGCCGTCCGGCCCGTAGCTGGTCTCCGCCCGGATGCCGATCCAGTCTCCTTCCGGGACCCGGAACACGTGCACGGCCAGGTCGGTGTTGAGGAAGGTCCACTTGCTGATGTCGAGCTTGCTGCCGATGCCGTTGGCGCAGTCGGCCACCGCGAACAGCCGCTCCAGCTGGGTCATGCTCTCACCGGCGACGAGGTCGGCGACCGGCTTGATCCACGATTCACCCGGACCTGGCTTCATCGGTTCGGTCAGCCACAGCCACTCCAGGCTGTGCACGTAGTTGCGGTCCCAGTTCATGGCTTTGAGATCGCGGTTGTACGCCTCGGACAGCGGCCGGGGTAACGGCGTGGGTGCATGTACCACCGCGGTGGTGTCGAGCTTCTGCAGCCGCCAGCCGCTGGCCCGGGCGACCGGCCGCGGTTGTCCGTCGGGGCCCAGCGCCAGCATCTCGGAGGTCACCAGCTCGATCTGCCGGCCGCCGCGGTCCAGGCTGGAGCGCACCCACAGGTCACCCTCGGCCGGGACCGGGCCAAGCAGGTCGATGACCACCCGGCTGAGCCGGGTGTCCTCGCGCGCCTGGCAGCGTTCCAGGGCGCGGACCAGCAACCCCGAAACCGGGCCGCCGTGCTGGATGGCCGCCGACCAGGTGCCCCGGGCCAGGTCGGTGGCCCGGAACTTCTCACCCGCTGCGTCGTCGGCGTCGATCAGCTCGTAGTACGAGTCGGACATGGGACCTCTTCGTTTAGCTCAGGGCAGTCCAGCGCCGGGGACGTCCACCCGTACGGCGTCCAGCCGGGACAGGCGGGTGCCCACCAGGCGCTTGGGGTACGCGTCGGTGCTCGACAGCAGAAACAGGGTGCGTCGTTCCGGCCCGCCGAGCGCGCAGGCGATCGCGACCCGGTCGCCAATGTCGATGCGGTCGGTCACCTCGCCGCCTTCGGTGATCCGCTCGAACTGGTGGGTCAGCGTCATGGCCGTCCATACTCCGCCCTCGGCGTCGAGCGCGATGCCGTCGGGCGGCCCGTCGAGTTTGTCGGCGAACACTCTTCTGTCGCTGAGGCTCCCGTCCGGGTCGATCGTGAACGCGGTGAGCCGCCGGCCCATCGACTCGGCGACGATAAGCGTCCTGCGGTCCGGCGTGATCACCATGCCGTTGGGAAAGTCGAGGTCGTTGGCGACGACCGTCGCGTGGTTACCGGGGTCGAGGCGAAGGATCGCTCCGCCCTCGAATGCCTGGGAGCCGATGTAGGCACGCCCGCTGTCGTCGACGACCATGTCGCCGAGGTTGGCCGGCGCCAGTTCGGACAGGTCGGCCAGGGGAAGCACGGTCTCGCCGTCGTAGCGCAGCACCATCCGGTCCTCGGCCGACACGATCAGCAGACAGCCGTCGGGGCGGAAGCCCAGGCCGGACGGCGAGTGTCCCGGCAACGGGACGGTGGTCAGCGAGCCACGGATGTCGGAGGTGTGGACGGCTTCGCCGAGCATGTCCGAGAACCACAGCAGCCCCTCGAACCAGCGTGGACCCTCGCCGAAGCAAAAGCCGTCGGCCAGCGGCGTAGGAGGCGCCAAACCTTTACAAATCACTGCAAAAGTGTCATGCACCATGTGCGTTGCTGTCAACGCGCAGGCAACTTTACAAATAGTGCGCAAAGTGTCACGCTGAGCCGTGAGCTGCCGGAACGAGGGGTGAGCGCTTTGACGACAGAATCTGAACAGGTCCAATGGTCGGTACAGAGTCTGCTGGAGCTTTTCGAGGTGGAGGCGGCCGGACCTGATCGGTTCACCGCGCAGACCGGATTGTCGGGGCAGGACGGCCGTCAGGTCGTGGAGGGCACCCAAGTGGTTGCCCAGGCGATCGTGGCCGTGGCGAATCGCTTCCAGGGCAAGGCGGTTCGGTCCGCGCATGCGGTGTTCGCCCGCGCCGTGTTGGTGGGCCCGCCGGTCGAGTTGGTGCTCGACGTCTTGAACGAGGGCCGGTCCACCGCCACTGCGATCGTCTCCGCCGTGCAGAACGGCAAGCGCTGTGTCACCGTGACCGTCCTGACCGACGTCCCGACCGGCGACGTTATTCGGCATCATCTGCCGCGGCCCGACGTCGCCGCACCCGCGGACGCGCACAGCTCAGAGATGCCGATGCTGGGCCGGGAGGTGCGGGTGGTCGACGTGGTCGACGTCAATAGTCCCGACGAGGTCGGCCCGCCGGAATTGTATGCGTGGCTGCATTACGACCCGATTCCCGAACGTGACGACCTGGCCAAGGCGCTCGTCGCGTATTTCACTGGCCATCTGGGTATTTCGACCACTATGCGCGCGCACCCGGGAATCGGCACCAGTCAGGCTCACCTGACCGTGTCGACCGCGCCGATGTCGATCTTCGTGTCGTTCCACGAACCGGTGCGCTGGGACGACTGGTTGCTCTACTCGCACGAGAGCACCCAGGTGGGTGCGGGAATGTCGTATGTGCGCGGGACGGTACACACCGAGGCGGGCGAATTGCTTTGTTCCTTCGCGCAGGAGGCGCTGATCCGTCCGCTGCGCACCAGTGACACTTCGATCGACGCCGCGGCCCGGTTCTGACTTCAATGCGCTTCACCATCACCCACCCCATGCACAGCCATCCGTACAACCCGGAGCTGGCCAGTGGGTCGGGTATCGCGACGGTGGCGGGCGCGGCGGAGAAGGCGGGATTCCACGGGTTCGGGTTCACCGATCATCCGGCCCCGTCCCAACGCTGGCTGGACGCGGGCGGACACGATGCCCTGGATCCGTTTGCGGCTCTTGGCTTTGCGGCCGCACATACGACCACCCTGCGATTGATTCCGAACGTGGTGGTTTTGCCTTACCGAAATCCGTTCGTGGTGGCCAAATCCGGGATGACACTCGATTTGCTCTCGGGTGGCCGGTTCACGCTGGCGGTGGGGGTGGGTTACCTGAAGAAGGAATTCGCCGCGCTGGGAGTGGATTACGACGAGCGCGCCGAGTTGTTCGAAGAGGCTCTGGCAGTGATTCGCGCGGTCTGGACCGGTGACGACATCACTTATGAGGGAAAGCATTTCACCGCACGCGGGATCACCGCGCACCCGCGTCCTACCTCCCAGCCGCACCCACCGATCTGGATCGGCGGCAATACGGTTGCGGCGCGCAAGCGAGTGGCCGAGCATGGTGACGGTTGGTGTCCGTTCGCGGCGCCGGCGGGCTTGGCGCGCACCGCGGGCACCGCTGTCATCGATTCGGTGGACGCCCTCGCCTCCGGCATCGACGACCTGCGGCGGCGGTGCGAAGCGGCCGCTAAGGACCCAACGGCCATCGACATCACCTTTACCAACTTCGAGGGCGGCAGCCCCGCGGCCGACGACTTCAACGCCGACGCATACCTGGCGGGTGTGGAAAAGCTTGCGGCACTGGGTGTCACCTGGTTACAGGTCGGACTGCCCGGCGACAGCGTGTCGCATGCGGTGGAAAGTATCGACAGGTTCGGCTCGCTGGTAATCGATGTGATCTGAATGGATTTCGCGCGCGTCACACTCTCCGATGAAGACGAGGCTTTTTATCGGGAGACCAGGGCCTTTGTCACCGAACACGTCACCGACGACGTGCGCCGCCGAAATCGCGAGTTCGGTGAAAACTTCGACGAGGGCGTGCATCTGGCGTTGGGCGAAGCCGGTTACCTGGCCGGGGATTTCATGCCCGAAGCCGAGGGCGGCTTCACCGCGGTGCGGCGGCGGATCTTCAACCTCGAGATCGGCCGGGCGCACACCCCGTGGTATCACTGGGGCACCACGTCGGCGGTCGCGCGCTTGGTAGCCGAATTCGCCCAGCTGGAACTGGTGGACACGGTGCTGCCAGGCGTGCTTTCCGGGCACATTCGGCTGTGCCTGGGTTACACCGAGCCCGAGGGTGGCTCCGACGTCGCCACCTGCAAGACCCGCGCGGTGCGGGAGGCGGATGGCTCATGGATCATCAATGGCTCCAAGATGTTCACCTCGAACGCGCAGAACGCCAAATACGTCTTCCTGCTTACCAACACCGATCCCCAAAGGCCCAAACACCGGAACCTGACCATGTTTCTGGTCCCGCTGGATTCGCCTGGCATCGACATTCAGGGGATCCGTACCCTCGACGGCGATCGCACCAACATCGTCTTCTACAGCAACGTCCGGGTCGACGACCTCTACCGGATCGGCGGCGTGAACGACGGCTGGACGGTGATGCGGTCGGCGCTCGCGGCCGAACACGGCCTGACCGAACGTGACGACGAGGGCCTGCACGATGTGGCCGCGATGGCCGGGCACGCGATGCTGATGGCCGAGGCGGTCGATCAGGTCGCCGCCCTGGTTTCCGTGGGCGACGACGCCGCGCTGCACCGGCTCGGACGCGACTTCGCCCGTGTCGAGGCGGCGCTGTCCACGCCCAGCATGTACGGCCGCGTCGCGATCGGGCAGACGATGCGTGACATTGCCGCCGATCTGATGGATCTGGTGGGGCCGGCGTCGGCCTTGCCGACCGAAGTCAAGGGATCGCCGGATGATGGTGTGACCGAACACCTTTTCCGGTTGTCCCTGCCGATGGGGATCTACGGGGGCAGTCTGGAAGTGTTCCGCAACATGATCGCTCAGCAGGAACTGCGGCTGGGGCGCCCGGTTTACGGTGCCTCCGGCAACTCCGCCTCGACCTGAACCTTTTCCGCGTCGAAGCTCAAATAGCCTTTGATGGTGGCGCTTTCGGGAAGCGGTTCGTCGTAGCTCCAGGCGATGTCCGCGACGGTCGTGTGATCATCGATGCTGGCCGCCCAGTATGCGGCGACGCCCTTGTAGTTGCAGTACGACGAAGTATGGGTCTTCTGCAGCAGGTCGGTGCGGACGTGCTTCGCTGCCACGTAAAGCCTTGGTGCGAGCGCTGTTTCGAAGACGATCACGGTGTCGTCGGTGTCCACCAGCGGCGTGCCGTGGATGGTGACGCGCAGGCGCCTGCTGGTCGGGCGGCAGTCGACCCGGTGATAGGGGTTCGGCGGATAGTTCACCAGCTTGCGGCCCTCCTCGAACCAGGCGTCCACCGCGTCCCACGGAACGTGCACGTAGCCGGACGCTTCGGGTTCGGGCTCGGTAGGCAGGCCGGTGATGTCTTCGGTGCGAAATGCGTAGCTGAGCGGACGATTTCGCCGATGCACCAGGAGCGCCTTCTCGGTGTCGATGACGATCCGGCCTTGGTGGACGGCCTGAATCCGGCGCGGATGAGGTTCGATGTACACCACCTCTGCGGGTATCGGCGGCGCGAAGCGTCCCGCTGGATCGGCACTCAGTGGCCCGCGGCCGGCGACCAGGCTCATGGTGTTCCTCCGGGTGTGTAGGCGCTCGTCTCTACCTTTTCAGGTGCGCATCCGGTCCGGACGATCCACCCTTCTAGTGCGCGGTTAGGGTTTCGTTCATGGCCGGACCGGTTGAAGGCATCAGGGTCGTCGAGCTCGGGGTTTGGGTGGCGGGGCCGGCGACGGGCGGCATCCTGGCCGACTGGGGCGCGGACGTCATCAAGATCGAGCCGCCGAGTGGTGATCCCGGGCGGCTCTTCGGGCGGATGCTGGGTTGCGACCTCGGGGTGAACCCGCCGTTCGAAATGGACAACCGTTCCAAGCGCAGCATCGTGCTGGACCTCACCACCGAGTCAGGTCGCGGCACCGCCCTCGAATTACTCGCCGACGCAGACGTTTTCATCACCAACGTGCGACAGGGGGCGCTGCAGCGGCTGGGGTTGGACTATGAGTCGGTGTCGGCCGCGAACCCCCGACTGGTCTACGGATTGATCACCGGCTACGGCGACAGCGGGCCCGACGCCGACCGCGCGGCCTACGACGTGGCGGCCTTCTGGTCGCGCGGCGGCATCGCGCATCTGCTCACCAGGCCCGGTGACACGCCGCCCTTCCAGCGTGGCGGCATGGGTGACCATTCGGCCGGGATGACCCTGGCGGCGGCGGTCTGCGCGGCGTTGCTGGCCCGTGAGCGCACCGGCGCCGGGCAACTGGTGTCCACCTCGCTGTACCGCCAAGGCGCCTACACCGTGAGCTTCGACCTCAACACCTACCTGCTCACCGGTCAGCCGATCGCGATCGGACAGCGCGCCTCCATGGGCAACCCGTGCATGAACAACTACGCCGCCGGCGACGGGCGGCGCTTCTGGATCGTCGGCCTCGAGGTAGACCGGCACTGGCCCGCGTTGTGCCGAGTGGTGGGCAGGACCGAGTGGCTGGACGACCCGCGGTATGCCAACGCGCGCGGGCGCGCCGTCAACGCGGTGCAACTCATCGCCGAACTGGACGAGCTCTTCGCGACCAAGCCGCTGGCCGAGTGGTCGGAACTCTTCGCGGCCGAGCCGGATTTCTTCTGGTCGCCGATCAATTCCATCGAGGATGTCGTCGCCGACGAGCAGTTCCACGCCGCCGGCGGGATCGTCGACGTGCCGGACGGCGACTCCAGCGTGCCGATGGTGGCCACCCCGGCGGATTTTCGCGGAACGCCCTGGTCACCGCGGTCGGTGGCGCCGGCGCTCGGTCAGCACACCGACGAGGTCCTCGCTGAACTGGCCGCCCGGCGCGCGCCCTGAGTGCCCGCGGTAGCTTTACAAATCTCCCTAAAACTGTCACGCTGTCCAATGCCCTGACAGCGCGGCGAGGAAGGGATCGATGGTCACTCCAACGTTCGACATCAGCGGGCGCCCTGCGAACCGTGCTCGCCGGACCTCCGCCGACGGCGAGGTGCTGCGGCATCGGCTGGACGTATTCGCCGCTCGGCCGGATGACGTCGTACAGACCGCCGGCGGCTGGCTGTTCGACCGGGTGATGGCGGGCTGGCAGGTGAATGTGATGCTGCCGGGCGACGGCCGCGGCGAAGGCGGCGACCGGTCGCTGCGCATCCTCGGCGTGCAGGTGCTGGACCTGGAATCGGAGCTGGAGCCCTCGGCGCCACTGAGCCAGAGTCTCGCCGTCAGCGGCGAGGCGTTCATCGCCCACGGGTGCCTGCGCGAGAAGATACGCAAGGCCACGGGCAACCGGCTGGTCGAAGTCGCGCTATGGGGCCAGGGCTGGCCGCTCGGGATCGAGCGCGGCCTCGTCCGGACCGAGTACCAGCTCAGCGCCGCGGCCCGGGCCTTCAAGGGGCAGGCGTTGCGGGCGGCCGGAATCGCTTACCGGTCAATCGATCCCACCGAAACCTTGTTCACTGGCTCAGCCTGGCTGGGCTGACGCATTGCGATGAAGAAGTATTTCGGCCACACCCTGCTCTACCTGCACGAGACGATCGAGCTGGGCTCCGGGCGAAGCGATCGCTTCACCGAGGTCTTCGTCGACACCTATCAGCCCTTGATGGAGGAGCTGGGTGCCCGGCTCTTCTCCATCTGGGAGAGCACGCCCTACAACGGGCACTGGCCGCAAGTGACGATCATCTGGGAGATCGACGCGTTCGCCGATTATGCCCGGATCGGGGCCGCGCAGACCCGCGGCGGCAGCCACGAGGCCGCGGCCGGCAAGTGGGCGGCGTTTCTGGCGGACATCGGCGCCAAGGGGGAGGGCCGGATCATGTACGCCGGACCGAGCAACAGGACCCTGGCCCAGCTGCGCGAGACCAATTTTGATGCGTCGCTGGTCATTCAAGAAATCATGCAGACCAAGCCGGGCCGGCAGGACGACTACATCCGCGAACTGGAACGGCTGTATGTGCCGTGGTCCGAGCGCACCGGCAAGCATTGGCTCGGTTCCTTCACCACGACCTTCCGGTTCAACGAGGTGATCCACTACTGGGCGCTGGAGGGCGGTTGGGAATGCTTTGCCAACCACTACCCGTCCTGGAAGGACAGCCCGCCCGCCGAGATCGTCACCTGGATGAGCGTGGCCCCGGCGCTGCGTGACGGTTGGGAGGACTCCATCCTGCAGGCGCTACCGCCGTCGCCACTGCAGTGAGGTTCTCCTACGACCCGTTCGACGCGCAGGTGATGGCCGACCCGCTGCCGTACTACCGCACGCTGCGCGACGAACATCCGCTCTACTACATGCCGCAGTGGGACACCTACGCGCTGTCCCGCCTCGACGACATCTGGCGGGTGCTGGAAGTCAACGACGGCACCTTTGTCGCCTCTGAAGGAACGTTGCCGGCGGCATCCGTTCTGGCTCAGCACAATTCCGGGCCGGTGCCCGACCCGCCACTGCATCCGCTGCCGTTCCATGCGGTGTTCGACGCGGACCTGTACGGCGAGATCCGGCGTGCTCACTCTCAACCGCTGCGGCCCAAGTCGGTCGCGTCGCTGGAGGGCAGGATCCGCGCGCTGGCCAACGAACGCCTCGACGAGCTGATCCCGCGAGGCTCTTTCGATCTGACCCAGGACTACGGCGGCATCGTGGTCGCTACGATCGTCTGCGAACTGCTGGGCATCGCAACGGATCTCGCTCCGCAGGTATTGGCCGCGGTCAACGCCGGCAGCCTGGCCGAACCCGGCGAAGGGGTCGACACGGCCGAGGCGCGGCCGAACTACCTGGGCTTCCTGGTTCCGGTGGTCGAGCGTCGTCGCGCGGAGCGCAACGACGCGTTGCCCGTCGTCGACGGCCTGCTCGCCTACCGGCTGCCCGACGGCAGTGCACTCGACGACACCGAAGTGGCCACCCAGACGCTGTGCATCTTCATCGGCGGCACCGAAACCGTGCCCAAGATCGTCGCCCACGGACTGTGGGAACTCAGCCGGCGGCCCGAGCAACTGGCGGCGGTCCGCGCCGACCCGCCCGCCAACGTGCCGGTCGCCCGCGAAGAGATGATCCGTTATTGCGCACCGGCGCAATGGTTTGCCCGCACCGCGCGCAAGCCGTTTACCTTGCACGGCCACACCATTGAGCCGGGGCAACGCATCATCACGCTGCTGGCGTCGGCGAACCGTGACGAGCGGGAGTACCCCGACCCCGACCAGTTCATCTGGGACCGCCCGATCAAGCGCTCCCTGGCCTTCGGGCGGGGGCAGCACTTCTGCATCGGCTACCATCTGGCCAGACTGGAAGTCGCCGTGCTGGTTCAGGAATGGCTGCGCCGGGTTCCCGACTTCGGCGTCCGCGACCGCGACGCTACCCGGTTGCCCTCCAGCTTCCAGTGGGGCTGGAACAACATTCCGGTGGAGGTGTGACGTGTGGTCCTACCGGATCATCGCTCCCTACCTCTTCGAGCGCACCACGATCGCGGACAAGACGCCCGAATGCCTCGCGGATCGCCAAGTGCTGCTCCGGTTTCAGGCCGCCGGTATCTGCGGTAGCGACCTGCCCGGCTTCCGCGGCGCCAAGGGACGGCTGCCGGGCGACGACGGACGCAGCGCCGCGGAGAAGGACGGCTTCCCCATTCACGAGGTGGCCGGCGAAGTCATTGCCAGCCGGCATCCCGAGCACCGGCCGGGTGACCGCGTGGTGGGCTGGGCATCGGGATTCGACGGCCTGATGGAGCGCGTAATCAGCGACGGCGACGGGCTGGCCCGCTACGACAGCGCCCTCACTCCCGCGCAGGCGGTCGGTCTGCAGCCGCTGGCCTGCGTGCTCTACGCATGCGGACAGTTGCCGGACCTCACCGGACGCCACGTGGCCATCATCGGCCAAGGCTCTATCGGACTGCTCTTCTCCTACGTGGTTAAGGCCGCCGGAGCCCGGCGGGTGACCGGGATCGATCCGGTAGATCGCGAAAAGCTCTCGTACGCCTACGGTGTCGACGACGCGGTGCGGGCAACCAGCGACAGGTGGGTAAGCCAACTCGCGCCCGAGGACCGGCCCGACGTGGTGGTCGAAGCGGTCGGACACCAGGTGGCGACCCTGGGGCACGCCATCGAAGCCGTCGCACCGGGCGGCACCGTGTTCTACTTCGGGGTCGCCGACGACCCGACGTATCCGATCGATATGCGGGCCATGCTGCGCAAGAGCCTGACCCTGAAATCCGGTGTCACGCTGGACCGTCGGCGGGTTCTGGAAGCAGCGAGCCGGTTCGCGGCCGAACACCCGGGCCTGCTTGAGAATTACCTCACCCACACGTTCCCCGTCGACCACGTCCAGGATGCGTTCGAGCTGGCCTGCCAACCGGTCCCCGAGCGGGTCAAGATCGCGGTCACGCTGTGAGTGTGTTCCGCAACAACTCCAAGTCGCCGATCTGGGGTGGCTGGGTGACCGGACCAACCCAGCTCGGACCACAGGAATTCGCCCGTGCCGGTTACGATTACGTCGGATTCGACACCCAGCACGGGTATCTCGACGACGCCGACGTCGCGAACCTGCTGCGCCACCTCGAACACGTACCGATCGCGACCGCGGTCCGGTTGCCCAACGCCGACCCGGCACCCATCGGGCGCGTGCTGGACGCCGGCGCCGACGCCGTCATCATCGCCATGATCGAGTCAGCCGACCAGGCCGCGGCCGCGGTCGCCGCCACCCGCTACCCCCCAGCCGGCGTACGCAGCTTCGGCCCGCTGCGGGCCGGCCTGGGCCTCGATCCAACCGCACTCGAATCCCGGGCGAACGTGTTCGCCATGATAGAGACCGCCGCGGCTGTGGCCGACCTCGAAAACATCTGCGCGGTACCGGGTTTAACCGGCATCTATCTCGGGCCTGCCGATTTGGCGATCTCATTGGGCGCCAGCCCCCTCGGGGCCACCAAAGATGAGCGGGTATTCGAGGCGATCACCCGAACCCGCGATGTCGCCGGCGCCGCCGGGCTGGTCACCGGTATCCATGCCAGTGATGGCAAGACCGGTAACGCGATGGCGGAGCTTGGCTTCCAGCTGATCACCCTGGCATCGGAATCACAGGCGCTGCGTCGGGGAGCGGCCGAACACCTGCGCGAGGCGACGGGAAAATGAGTGACATCGAAGCGATCCGGAACCTGCTGTCCGAGTACGCGCTCGCCCTCGACGTGGGCGACTTCGACGGGGCCCTGCAACTATTCGCCGCCGATGGCGAATTCCAGGTGTACGGGAAAACGTTCAAAGGCCGTGACGACATCGGCGGTATGTTTCGCGCGGCACCCCATGGCCTGCACCTGACCGGGGCCTCGCGCATCGACGTCGACCACGACACCGCCACTTCGCGTTCCCAGGTGCTGTTCGTCAATGTTGTTACCCAAGCCGTTACCCAGCAACTGCGTTCGGCTCTCTACGACGATGACCTGACCCGCCGCGACGGCCGATGGTTGTTCGGCCGGCGTCGGTGCCGGTTCGTCACCGGTGCCGGACTCAGCGACACACCGGAGGCCACGTAACGATGACGCGAGTCGCATTCGTCACCGGAGCCGCCGGGGGGCAAGGCTGGGCAATCGTGCAGCGGCTGCGGGACCGCGGCTACTCCGTCGCGGCCGCTGACGTCCGAGCGGACGAACTGGACGCAGCGGTCAGGGGAGCAGCGGACGACGCGGTGCTCGGCATCGCGCTGGACGTCACCGATCAGCGGCAGTGGGGGGCCGCCGTCGCCGCTACCGTCGACCGATTCGGCGGACTGACGACGCTGGTCAACAACGCCGGCCTGCTGCACCGCGGCGCACTGGCTGACGAGACGGCCGCGGACTTCGAAAACTCCTGGCGGGTGAACTGTTTCGGCGCGTTCCTGGGTATCCAAGCCGCGCTCCCACATCTGCAGCATGGTGCGGCGATCGTCAACATCTGCAGCACCAGCGCGGTCCGGCCGTTCCCGCAGCACTGCGCCTATGGCTCGGCGAAGTGGGCGCTGCGGGGCCTGACCCAGACGGCCGCAGCCGAACTCGGCCCGGCCGGCATCCGCGTCAACGCCGTCCTGCCCGGACCGATCGCCACCCCGATGCTCGACGACGACGTCCAGCAACGGCTGGCCGCGGTGGCGATGTTCGGCCGGCTGGGCCGTCCCGCCGAAGTCGCCGACGCAGTCGCCTTCCTGGTCTCCGAGGAAGCGTCGTTCATCACCGGGGCTGAATTGGTCGTCGATGGTGGGCAATGCCTGCAGATCCGCTGAGCGTCAAGCAGGTCGAACGGCTGGACCCGGAGTTGCGCCAGGTCGCGGTGACCCGCACCGTATTCACCGCCGACGCGATCCCGCTGATCCGTGAGTCGATGAACCAGCAGCGCGCGCAGGCGCACCACGACGCCGCCGGTGTGAGCGTCGAACACGAGGTCGCCGCCAATGTGCCGGTGCGCATCTACCGCGGCGACGGCACGCAGGCGCCGGCCGTCGTCTACTGCCACGCGGGTGGGTTCGCGTTGGGCAACCTCGATACCGACCACCGGCAGTGTCTGGAACTGGCCCGCCGCGCCCGCTGCTGCGTGGTGTCCGTCGACTACCGGCTCGCACCCAAGCACCCCTTTCCGGCAGCCCTGGACGACGCCGTCGCGGTGCTGAACTGGCTGGCGGACAACGCAACCCGATTAGGCGTCGATTCGACAAGGATCGCCGTGGCGGGCAGCAGCGCGGGCGGCGCCCTCGCCGCCGTCCTGGCGCACCTGGCTGCGGACGGCCAGTCACCGCCGGTGGTATTTCAGCTGCTCCATCAACCGGTACTCGACGATCGCTCCACCCCGTCCAAGATCGAATTCCGGGCGACCCCGGCGTTCGACGGCGAGGGCGCGGAGTTGATGTGGCGCCACTATCTGGCCGGTCAATCACCGAGTGCCCGGTCGGCGCCGGCCCGGCGATCCCAATTGAACGGCATGGTGCCGGCTTTGATCACCTGCGCCGAGATCGATCCGTTTCGCGACGAAGCGGTGGAGTACGCGTGCCGGCTGCTGCGCGCCGGTGTCTCCGCCGAACTGCACGTCTTTCCCGGCGCCTGTCACGGGTTCGATTCGCTGCTGCCGGAATGGCATGCGTCGCAACGCCTGTTCGCGCTACAAGGCGACGCCCTGTCGCGGGCGTTCAGAAGGTGATGAGCTGACGCACGGCTGTGCCGTCGGCCAGATGATCCATCGCCTGATTGATGTCCTCGAGCCGGATCGTCGACGACACCAGCGATTCCACCGGCAACCGACCCGACCGCCACAGCGCGACGAACCGGGGGATATCGCGACTGGGCACCGCCGACCCGAGATAGCTGCCGATCAACGACCGGCCTTCGGCGACAAAACCCAACGGCGACAGGCTGATCCGGGCATCCGGGCGGGGCAGGCCCACGGTGATCGTGCGCCCACCCGGCGCGGTGAGCCCGATCGCGGTCTCCAATGCCAGCGGGTGCCCGACGGCTTCCACCACCACATCGGCCTTGATGCCCGCCGCCTGTTCCGGAGTGTAGGTTTCGTGCGCGCCCAAAGCGGCTGCCTTGCCTAGCTTTTCGGGCAACTGGTCCACACCGATGACTCGCACGCCGTCGTAGGTGAGTGCGGTCAGCACCGCGGCCATGCCGACGCCACCGAGCCCGACGACAGCTACGGACTGGCGCGGCCGGGGATTGCCGACGTTGAGCACCGCGCCCCCGCCGGTCAGCACCGCGCAGCCCAGCAGCGCCGCGACGCCGGGTGGCACGTCGGGCGGCACCGGCACCGCGCTGGCCCGGTTGACCACGGCGTGCGTCGCGAAGCCCGACACCCCGAGATGGTGAAACACCGGGCGGCCGTCGCGGCCCAACCGGATTCCGCCGCCGAGCAGCGTCCCCGCGTTGTTGGCGGCGCTGCCCGGTTCGCACGGCGTCATGCCCTCGGTCGCACAGCCCGCGCAGTGGCCGCAGCGCGGCAAGAACACCAGCACCACCCGCTGACCGACGGCCAGGTCGTTCACTCCCTCACCCAGGACCTCGACAATCCCCGCCGCTTCGTGGCCCAGCAGCATCGGCACCGGCCGCACCCGGTTGCCGTCCACCACCGACAGGTCCGAATGGCAAATGCCGGCGGCCTCGATGCGTACCGCAACTTCGCCGGGACCCGGCTCGTCGAGGTCGACGTCCACGATGCTGATCGGCCGGGATTCCGCGTACGGGCGGGGGGCTCCGATGCGCTGCAGCACGGCGCCCCGGATGCCAAACATGTTGGAATACAACCATGACGTCAGTGCCGGACGCGAACGATCTCACCAGCGCCGACTTTCCGGTGCACTGGCCGGTTCTCACCCGCTGGGCCGACAACGACATGTTCGGCCACCTGAACAACGCGGTGTACTACCAGCTCTTCGACACCGCGATCAACGGCTGGATCGCCAGCGGCGCGGGCGTCGACCCGTTGACCATCCCGGAGCTGGGCATCGTCGCGGAATCGGGCTGTAGGTATCTCGCCGAGCTGGCGTTCCCGGAGCGGCTCGGCGTGGGGCTGGCGGTGATCCGGCTGGGGCGCAGCAGCGTCACCTACCGCTTGGCGATCTGGAAAGAAGACCCGGCAACCGACGACCCCCGGCCGATCGCCGCGCTGGGTCACTGGGTGCACGTCTACGTCGACCGGGTCGGCCGCAGGCCGGTGCCGATTCCCGACGTCATCCGCTCCCTGCTGGCCACCGCCTGCCTGAATTAGCCATCGTTTGCCGCACGTATGCTTCGCCAATGCCAGTTATGAGCAAGACGGTCGAGGTCAATGCCGACGCCGGCGCCATCATGGGCATCGTCTCCGACATCGAGCGGTACCCGGAATGGAACGAAGGCGTCAAGGGTGCCTGGGTACTGGCCCGCTACGACGACGGTCGAGCCAGCCAGGTCCGGCTGGACACCAATCTCAACGGCTTCGAGGGCGTCTACATCCACGCCGTTTACTACCCGGGCGAAAACCAGATCCAGACCGTGATGCAGCAGGGTGATCTGTTCGCCAAGCAGGAGCAGCTGTTCAGCGTGGTGGCCACCGGCGCCAGCAGCCTGCTGACGGTCGACATCGACGTCGAACCCAGCATGCCGGTGCCCGCGCCGATGGCGAAGATGCTGCTGAACCAGGTGCTGGACCAGCTGGCCGCCAACGTCAAGCAGCGCGCCGAGCAACTGGCCAGCTGACTATGAACTGAAGATTCCGGTTCGGTCCAGCGTCTCAGTCAACCGGCGGGCCGCGTCGGTGAACTGCCACACCGTGTGTTCGACCACCGCGACGGCGTCCCGGGCTCGCAGCCCGGCGATCAGCCGGCGATGGTTGTCGATCGCTGACGCTCCCCACTGCGGATCGGCGGCATACAACTGTGCAGGCATGTAGCGCGCGGCGCTCAGCAGGAACCAGGCCAGCTTGATCCGGCCGCTGGCCTGGTTGAAGACGCGGTGGAAAGAGAACTCCAGCGAGGCGATGGCCTCGGTGTCGGCGGCTGTCACCGCCGCGGCGAGCAGGTCGTTGATGCGTTCGAGCTCGGCGATGTCGCGTTCGGTGATGCGGTCGGTGGCGGTGACGGCCAGCTCCCGTGCGATTGTCGCCTGCAGCCAGAAGATGTCGTCGATGTCCTGGCGGGTGAGCGGCAGCACCACATGCCCCCGGTGCGGCTCCAGCTGCACCATCCCCTCGCCGCGCAGCTTCAGCAGGGCCTCGCGCACCGGCGTGATGCTCACTCCGAGTTCGGCGGCGGTCTCGTCCAGCCGGATGAAGGTGCCGGGCCGCAACGTCCCGGACATGATCGCGGTGCGCAGATGGCCCGCCACCTCATCGGACAGCTGTGCCCGGCGCAGTGGACGGCGCTTCCGGGACTTCGGCTCCGGGGCAGCCGAAAGAGGTGCGTTCACGTGGCCTGCCAGGCCTTTCAGCGGCGTATCGGGTCTTTTATCCGGCTCTTGTTAAGGACTTCCAGGCCCGTTAATGTGACCCAGACAACACATGTTTTATCAAATATCAGCCTGGCGCAAGCGGTGCGTATGTAAACGGAAGACAGCTAAGGGACTTGAGGGGAACTAGTTGACCGCGCAACTGGCCAGCCACCGGACTGAGACGTCCGGACAGGCTCAGGGCCTCGCTCTCGAGCAGCCCTATCGCGCCCGGCGCCAGAACTGGGTCAATCAGCTCGAACGGCACGCCATGATGCAGCCGCAGGCCCCGGCGCTGAGATTCCTCGGGCGCACGGTGACATGGGCCGAACTGCGGCAACGGGTGGTGGCGCTGGCCGGCGCGCTGAATCGTCGCGGCGTCGGATTCGGCGATCGGGTGATGATCCTGATGCTGAACCGCACCGAGTTCGTCGAGGCGGTGCTGGCGGCCAACCTGCTCGGCGCTATCGCCGTCCCGCTCAACTTCCGGCTCACCCCCAGCGAGATCGCCTTCCTGGTGGAGGACAGCGGCGCCCGCGTGATCATCACCGAGTCGGTGCTCGCGCCGGTGGCAACGGGTGTCCGCGGGATCGCGCCTTTGCTGAAATCGGTGATCGTCGCGGGGCATGCCGCCGGGGCGACGCGCGACGACGATGTCCTCTTCTATGAAGACCTTATGAATGAGGCGGGCGATGAGCCCGAGCCGGTGGACATCCCCAATGACTCGCCGGCCCTGATCATGTACACCTCCGGCACCACCGGCCGGCCTAAGGGTGCGGTGCTCACCCACGCCAATCTGACCGGTCAGACGATGACGATGCTGTACACCAGCGGCGTCGACCTGAACAACGACGTCGGCTTCATCGGTGTCCCGCTCTTTCACATCGCCGGCGTCGGCAACCTGCTTTCCGGGATGCTGCTCGGCCTGCCGACGGTGATCTATCCGCTGGGCGCGTTCGATCCCGGGCAACTCCTCGACGTGCTGGAAGCCGAAAGGGTCACCGGCCTGTTCCTGGTGCCCGCGCAGTGGCAGGCGGTGTGCGCCGAGCAGCAGGCCAGGCCGCGGGAGCTGCGGCTGCGAGTGATGTCGTGGGGCGCCGCGCCGGCGCCAGATGTGTTGCTGCGCCAGATGTCCGAGATCTTTCCGGGTACGCAGATCCTGGCTGCCTTCGGCCAGACCGAGATGTCGCCGGTCACCTGCATGCTGCTCGGTGACGACGCCATCCGCAAACGCGGCTCGGTCGGCCGGGTGATCCCGACGGTCGCGGCCCGGGTTGTCGACGACGACATGAATGACGTGGCGATCGGCGAGGTCGGTGAGATCGTCTACCGCGCACCGACATTGATGGACGGGTACTGGAACAACCCGGAGGCCACCGCGGAAGCTTTCGCCGGTGGCTGGTTCCATTCCGGGGATTTGGTCCGGATGGACGCCGACGGCTACGTATGGGTCGTCGACCGCAAGAAGGACATGATCATCTCCGGCGGCGAGAACATCTACTGCGCCGAGGTGGAGAACGTGCTCGCCGGCCACCCCCGCATCGTCGAGGTCGCCGTCATCGGCCGGACCGACGAAAAATGGGGCGAAGTGCCGATCGCGGTCGCCGCTGTAACGGACGGACCCCTCTCGATCGAAGAGCTAGATGAGTACCTGACCGAGCGGCTCGCGCGCTACAAGCACCCCAAGGCGCTCGAGATCGTAGACGCCCTGCCCCGCAACCCCGCCGGGAAGGTCCTCAAAACCGAATTGCGTTTGCGGTACGGGGCCCGGGACGGCTCCGAAAACCGTTCTGCGTCAACGGGTTCTGCGTCATGAGAGGAAGTCGACGGGCCAGAAAATGTTTGCCGGGTGCTGACGTGACGTCAATTGCCGAGTTGGTATACACACCTAGCCGACCATCGGGTACATTCCTGTGGTCTCCGTTACTACCTGTCGGTAGGGAGCCGTTGGTCACACACTTTGGGTCGGGGCAAGGAGGAGGCGTGCGACACCATCCGCCGCAGCGCCGTCGCATTTCTGCTTCCGCTGTGAGGGGGCAATCGTGACGACATCCTCATCCTCGCGTCCCCGCCTGGTGAGCTATCTGCGCGATCAACTCGAAACACCGCTGACGATGATCGGCGGTTTCTTCCGGATGTGTGTTCTGACCGGCGCGGCACTGTTCCGCCGGCCGTTCCAGTGGCGCGAGCTGATCCTGCAGTGCTGGTTCATCATGCGGGTCGCCCTGCTGCCCACGATCATGGTCTCGATCCCGCTGACCGTGCTGCTGATCTTCACGCTGAACGTGCTGCTCGCCCAGTTCGGCGCCGCCGACCTCTCTGGTGCCGGCGCGGCGATCGGCGCCGTCACCCAGCTCGGTCCGCTGACCACGGTGCTCGTGGTCGCCGGGGCCGGCTCGACCGCCATCTGTGCCGACCTCGGCGCCCGCACCATCCGGGAAGAGATCGACGCCATGGAGGTGCTCGGCATCGACCCGATCCACCGCCTGGTGGTGCCCCGGGTGATCGCCGCGACGGTGGTCGCCACCCTGCTCAACGCGCTGGTGATCACCGTGGGTCTGGTCGGCGGATACCTGTTCGGCGTCTACCTGCAGAACGTTTCGGGCGGGGCCTACCTGGCCACGCTCACCACCATCACCGGGCTGCCCGAGGTGCTGATCGCCATGATCAAGGCTGCGACTTTCGGCCTGATCGCCGGCCTGGTCGGTTGCTACCGCGGACTGACCGTCCGCGGCGGGTCCAAGGGCCTGGGCACCGCTGTGAACGAAACCGTGGTGCTCTGCGTGGTCGCGTTGTACGCGGTCAACGTCATCTTGACCACGATCGGGGTTCGATTCGGGACGGGGCGCTGACATGTCGACATCGACGGTAGTTAAGGCGCGGTTCCCGAAGGCGGTAGCCAACGTCAACCGCTACGCGGGCGCGGTCACCCGGGGAGTCGACGAATCGGGGCAGCTCGCCTGGTTCTTCCTGACCAGCCTCGGCCAGATCCCACACGCGATCAAGAACTACCGCAAGGAGACGCTGCGCCTGATCGCCCAGATCGGCATGGGTACCGGCGCGATGGCGGTCGTCGGCGGCACCGCCGCGATCGTGGGCTTCGTGACGCTGTCCGGTAGCTCGCTGGTGGCCATCCAGGGTTTCGCATCGCTGGGCAACATCGGTGTCGAGGCGTTCACCGGGTTCTTCTCCGCGCTGATCAACGTGCGCATCGCCGGGCCGGTGGTGACGGGCATCGCGCTGGCGGCGACCGTCGGCGCCGGTGCGACGGCGGAGCTGGGTGCAATGCGGATCAGTGAGGAGATCGACGCCCTGGAGGTGATGGGCATCAAATCCGTCTCGTACCTGACGTCGACCCGCATCGTCGCCGGGCTGGTCGTGATCATCCCGCTCTACGCACTGGCCATGATCATGTCGTTCCTGTCACCGCAGATCGTCACCACCGCGCTCTACGGCCAGTCGACGGGCACCTATGAGCACTACTTCCGAACGTTCCTGCGTCCCGACGACGTCTTCTGGTCGTTCCTGGAGGCGATCATCATCGCGGCGATCGTGATGGTGACCCACTGCTACTACGGGTACAACGCCGGCGGCGGCCCCGTCGGCGTCGGTGAGGCTGTCGGCCGGTCGATGCGTTTCTCGCTGGTATCGGTGCAGATCGTCGTTCTGTCCGCCGCGTTGGCGCTCTACGGCGTCAACCCCAACTTCGCACTGACGGTGTAGCGCCATGACAGGTCCGTTGAAAACCAACAAGATCAAGTCGCCGCCCTACAAGACGGTGGGCCTGGCGGCCTTCCTGGTGCTGCTGCTCATCTTCACGTTGGTCTACTTCCAGTTCCGTGGTGACTTCACCAAGAAGACCAATCTGACGATGTACTCCGACCGAGCCGGTCTGGTGATGGACCCCGGCTCGAAGGTGACCTACAACGGTGTCCAGGTCGGACGGGTCGGCGACATCCAGGAAGTCCAGCGCAACGGCAAGCCGGCCGCCAAATTCACCCTGGAGATCTACCCCCAGTACCTGGGGACCAAGGGCGTCATTCCGGAGAACGTGGACACGCAGATCAAGGCGACCACGGTGTTCGGCGGCAAGTATGTGTCGCTGACCACGCCGAAGGACTCGCAAGGCAACATCATCTCTCGCGGTCACCTCACCGCTAAGAGCGAATTGCACGCCTCGGCTGTGACGACCGAGATCAACACGGTGTTCCAGACGCTGACCTCGATCTCGGAGAAGGTCGACCCGGTCAAGCTGAACCTCACCCTGAGCGCGGCCGCGCAGGCCCTGACCGGATTGGGTGACAGGTTCGGGCAGTCGATCGTCAACGGCAACGCGATCCTTGACGACATCAACCCGCAGATGCCGCAGGCCCGCCGTGACATCCAGCAGCTGGCCGCCCTCGGCGACGTCTACGCCAACGCCGCGCCCGACCTGCTGGACTTCCTGAACAACTCGGTGCCGACCGCCCGCACGATCAACGCCCAGCAGCGTGACCTCGACCAGGCACTGCTCGCGGCGGCCGGCTTCGGCAACACCGGCGCCGACATCTTCGAGCGCGGCGGACCCTACCTGGCCCGGGGCGCGGCCGACCTGGTGCCGACGGCCCAGCTGCTGGACACCTACAGCCCCGAACTGTTCTGCACGCTGCGCAACTACCACGACATCGAGCCCAAGGCCTTCCAGTTCCTCGGCGGCAACGGCTACTCACTGAACAGCCACTCCCAGATCCTCTCGGCGCTGGGCGCGATGCTGAACCCGATTTCACTGGTACCGCTGCTGCTGTCGCAGGTCGGCGGGCTTGCCGCAGGTGTCATCGGTGGTGCGCCGAACCCCTACACCTACCCAGAGAACTTGCCGCGGGTCAACGCACGCGGTGGGCCGGGCGGCGCGCCCGGTTGCTGGCAACAGATCACCCGTCAGCTGTGGCCGGCTCCCGAGCTGGTCATGGACACCGGGAACAGCATTGCGCCTTATAACCACTTGGACACCGGTTCGCCCTACGTACTCGAGTACGTCTGGGGCCGTCAAGTAGGGGATAACACGATCAACCCATGAAAATCACCGGGACCCTCGTCAAACTCAGCGCCTTCGCGTTCGTGCTGCTGCTGTTCAGCATCATGATCATCATCGTGTTCGGTCAGATCCGATTCGACCGGACAAACTCCTACACCGCCGAGTTCAGCAACATCAGCGGGTTGCGCAACGGCCAGTTCGTCCGCGCGTCCGGGGTGGAAATCGGCAAGGTCAGCAAGGTCGAACTCATCGACGGCGGCAAGCGCGTAAAGGTGAACTTCAACGTCGACCGCGCGATCCCCCTCTACCAGTCGACCACCGCGCAGATCCGCTACCTCGACCTGATCGGCAACCGCTACCTGGAGCTCAAACGCGGCGAGGGCGACGGTTCGGACAAGATCATGCAGCCGGGCGGCATGATCCCGCTGTCGCGTACCTCTCCGGCGCTCGACCTGGACGCGTTGATCGGTGGCTTCAAGCCGGTGTTCCGGGCGCTGAACCCGGACAAGGTGAACACCATCGCCGCATCACTCATCACGGTATTCCAGGGCCAGGGCGGCACGATCAACGACATCCTCAACCAGACCGCCCAGCTCACCTCGCAGCTCGCCGAGCGTGACCAGGCGATCGGTGAAGTGATCAAGAACCTGAACACGGTGCTGGACACCACGGTTCGGCACCGCAAGGACTTCGACCAGACAGTCAACAACCTCGAGGTGCTGATCACCGGTCTGAAAGACCACGCCGACCCGCTCGCGGCCGGAACCGCGAACATCAGCAACGCCGCCGGGACGGTGGCCGACCTGTTGTCCGAGGACCGCGCCCTGCTGCACAAGGCGATCAACTACCTCGACGCCGTCCAGCAGCCGCTGATCGACCAGCGTCAGGAGCTGAACGACTTCCTGCACAAGGTCCCGACCGCGCTGAACCTGATCGGACGCGGCATCGGCTCCTACGGCGACTTCGTGAACTTCTACTCCTGTGACATCAGCCTCCGGATCAATGGCCTGCAGCCCGGTGGGCCGGTCCGCACCGTCCGGCTCTTCCACCAGCCGACTGGAAGGTGCGCGCCCCAATGAGAACCCTGGAACCGCCCAACCGGCTGAAGATCGGCCTCATGGGCATCGTGGTGACCCTGTTGGTCATCGGTGTGGGCCAGAGCTTCACCAGCGTGCCGATGTTGATGGCGAAGCCTTACTACTTCGGGCAATTCACCGACACCGGCGGCATCAACAAGGGCGACAAGGTCCGCATCGCCGGCATGGACGTCGGCAAGGTCGAGGCCATCAAGATCGACGGCGACCACATCGTGATGAAGTTCTCGATCGGTACCGAGAGCATCGGCACCGAGAGCCGGCTGAACATCCGCACCGACACCCTGCTCGGTAAGAAGGTGCTCGAGATCGAGGCCCGTGGCAACCAGCCGCTGCGGCCCAACGGCACATTGCCCCTGGGTCAGAGCACCACGCCCTACCAGATCTACGACGCCTTCCTCGACGTCACCAAGGCGGCCACCGGCTGGGACATCGACACCGTCAAGAAGTCGCTGCACGTGCTGTCGGAAACCATCGACCAGACCTACCCGCAACTGAGCCCGGCCCTGGACGGCGTTTCCAGGTTCTCCGACACGCTCGGCAAGCGTGACGAGGAGATCAAGCACCTGCTCGCCCAGGCCAACCAGGTGGCGAGCGTCCTCGGTGACCGCAGCCAGCAGGTGGACCGGTTGCTGGTCAACGCCAAGACCCTGCTGGCCGCATTCAACGAGCGCGGCCGCGCGATCGACGCGCTGCTGAGCAACGTGGCCTCGTTCTCCACACAGGTGGAGGGCCTGATCAACGACAACCCGAACCTCAACCACGTGCTCGAGCAGCTGCGCACGGTCAGCGACCTGCTGGTGGAGCGCAAAGAAGACGTGGCCAACGGGTTGCTGATGGTCGGCGGCTTCCTGCCGTCGCTGAACGAGGCGATCGGTTCGGGACCGTTCTTCAAGGTCGTCATCCACAACCTGGTGCCCGGCCAGATCATCCAGCCGTTCATCGACGCCGCCTTCAAGAAGCGTGGCCTGGACCCCGAGCAGTTCTGGCGCAGCGCCGGGCTACCCGCCTACCGGTTCCCCGACCCGAACGGCACCCGATTCCCGAACGGCGCGCCGCCGCCGGCACCGCCGGTGCTGGAAGGCACCCCGGAGCACCCGGGACCGGCCGTCCCGCCCGGGACGCCCTGCTCGTACACGCCGCCCGCCGACGGGCTGCCGCGGCCGGAGAACCCGCTGCCATGCCTCGGGCTCAACATCGGACCGTTCGGTGGCCAGGGCTTCCCGGCACCGCTGGATGTCCAGGCCTCGCCGCCGAACCCCAACGGCGTCCAGCCGGCACCGGGCATCCCGATCGCCGGACGGCCGGGTGAACCGGCTCCGGACGTGCCCGGCACGCCCGTGCCGCTGCCGCCGAACTCACCCCCGGGCTCGCGCACCGAGCCGCTGGGACCGGCGGGACCGGTCGGACCACCGTCGACATTCGCGCCCGGGCTGCCCCCGGGTCCGCCGGCACCACCTGGACCCGGCAACCAGTTACCGGCACCGTTCATCAACCCCGGTGGCACCGGCGGTAGCGGCGCAGCGGGAGGTAGCGAGAATTGAGCACCATCTTTGATGTCCGCAACATCCGGCTTCCCCGGATGTCCCGGACCACGGTGGTCATCGGATCACTGGTGTTGGTCCTGGCCCTGCTGGCCGCATACTTCGGCTGGCAGCTGTACCAGAAGCTGACCAACAACACTGTCGTCGCGTACTTCTCCCAGGCCCAGGCGCTCTACGCCGGGGACAAGGTCCAGATCATGGGCATGAAGGTGGGCCGGATCGACAAGATCGAACCGGCCGGCGACAAGATGAAGGTCACCTTCCACTACGAAAACAAGTACAAGGTGCCGGCCAACGCCTCGGCGGTGATCCTCAACCCGACCCTGGTCGCCTCGCGGGCCATTCAGCTGGAGCCGCCCTACAAGGGTGGCCCGGCGCTGGCCAACAACGCGGTGATCCCGCTCGAGCGCACCCAGGTGCCGGTGGAGTGGGACGAGCTGCGCAACAGCATCACCAACATCATCTCCAAGCTGGGGCCCACCGAGGCGCAGCCGAAGGGTCCGTTCGGTGAGGTCATCGAGTCGTTCGCGAACGGCCTGTCCGGCAAGGGCAAGCAACTCAACTCCACGCTGGACAACTTGTCGAAGGCGCTGACCGCGTTGAACGAGGGGCGCGGCGACTTCTTCGCGGTCGTCAAGAGCCTGGCGCTTTTCGTCAACGCGTTGCATCAGGACGACAAGCAGTTCGTGGCGCTCAACCAGAACCTGGCGGACGTCACCGGCCGGCTGGCGAGTTCGGACCAGGCGCTGGCCAGCGCCCTGCGGCAGCTGGACAGCCTGCTGACCACCGTGCGTCCGTTCCTGGACAAGAACCGCGAGGTGTTGACGCACGACGTCAACAACCTTGCGACGGTGACGAACACGCTGCTGCAGCCCGAGCCGCTGAACGGGCTGGAGACCGCGTTGCACGTCCTTCCGACGGCCGCGGCGAACGTCAACATGATCTACCACCCCTCGCACGGTTCGGTGGTGGCCGTCCCGGAGATCACCAGCTTCGCCAACCCGATGCAGTTCATCTGCAGCTCGGTGCAGGCGGGTAGCCGACTGGGTTACCAGGAGTCGGCAGAACTGTGTGCGCAGTACCTGGCGCCGGTGCTCGACGCGATCAAGTTCAACTACTTCCCGTTCGGGTTGAACACGTTCAGCACGGCCGAGATCCTGCCGAAGATGGTCGCGTACTCCGAGCCGCGGCTGCAGCCGCCGAACGGCTATAAGGACACCACCGTGCCCGGTATCTGGGTGCCCGACACCCCGTTGTCGCACCGCAACACCCAGCACGGCTGGATCGTGGCGCCCGGCATGCAGGGCACGCAGGTGGGTCCGATCACCGCCGGTCTGCTGACGCCGGAGTCCCTGGCCGAGTTGATGGGTGGGCCGGACATCGAGCCCGTCCAGTCCACGCTGCAGACGCCACCGGGACCGCCCAACGCCTACGACGAGTACCCCGTGGTGCCGCCGGTCGCGCTGAATGCACAGGTACCGGTGCCGCCGCCGGCGCCGGGCCCGAACGTGATCCCCGGGCCGGTCGCTCCGACACCCGCCGCACCGGGACCGCCGCCAGCGCCGGTTGGCGCACCGCTGCCCGCTGAGGCAGGAGGTCAGTGATGGGCTTGCTACGTAAGTTCCGCTACCGCAGCTGGCAGGTGCTCGTGCTGCTGGTGTGCGCGGTGCTGCTGAGTTCCTGTGGGTGGAAGGGCATCTCGCAGGTGCCGATCCCGGGCGCACCGGGCAGCGGCGACGGCGCCTACGTCGTCTACGCGCAGGTGCCCGACACCCTGGCCATCAACGGCAACAGCAAGGTGATGGTCGCCGACGTCGAGGTGGGCTCGATCCGCAAGATCGAGCTGAAGAACTGGATCGCGACGCTGACCCTGGGCTTGAAGAAGGACGTCAAGCTGCCCAAGAACGCGCTGCTGAAGATCGGCCAGACCAGTTTGCTGGGATCGCAGCACGTGGAGTTGCTGTCCCCGGACAAGCCGCAGGGTCAGCTCAGGAACGGCGACCTGATCCCGCTGAAGAACTCGTCGGTGTACCCCAACATCGAGCAGACGCTGGCCGTGGTCTCGCTGATCCTGCGCGGCGGCGGCATTCCCAACCTGGAAGTGCTGCAGAACGAGATCTACGCGATCTTCAAGGGACGCGGCGAGCAGATCCGCGGGTTCCTGAACAAGCTCGACACCTTCACCCGCCAGCTCAACGAGCAGCGCGACGACATCACCCATGCGATCGACTCGACGAACCGGCTGCTGAGTTACGTCGGCAACCGCAACGATGTGCTGGAACGGGTGTTGACCGACTTCCCGCCGTTGCTCAAGCACTTCGCCGACACGAAGAACCTGTTGATCAACGCGGTGGACTCGGTGGGCCGGTTGAGTTCGGCGGCCGACCAGTACCTCGGCGAGGCGCGCAGCAACCTGCACACCGACCTCGAGTCGCTGCAGTGCCCGCTGCGGGAACTCGGCAAGGGTTCGCCGTACCTGATCGGCGCACTGAAGCTGATCCTGACGCAGCCGTTCGACATCGACGCGGTGCCGAAGATCTTCCGCGGTGACTACCAGAACGTGAACGCCACGCTGGACGTCACGCTCAGCGCGGTGGACAACGCGGTGCTGACCGGCACCGGGTTCAGCGGGGTGCTGCGCGCGATCGAGCAGTCGTTCGGCCGCGACCCCGAGTCGATGATCCCGGACGTCCGCTACACGTCGAACCCCAACGACGCGCCGGGTGGACCGCTGGTGGAAAGGGCGGAGCGAGGCCAATGCTGACACCGTTCATCAAGCGCCAGCTGTGGATCTTCCTGGCCCTGACCGTAGTTGCGCTGTCCGTGCTGGGCATCTACTACCTGCAGGTACCGACGTTGGTCGGGATCGGGCGCTACGACCTGAAGGCCGACCTGCCGGCCTCGGGCGGCCTGTACCCGACCGCGAATGTCACCTACCGCGGCATCACCATCGGCAAGGTCAACGCGGTCGAGCCGACCCCCACCGGTGCCCGGGCGATCTTGAGCATCGACAGCCGGTACAAGATTCCGATCGACGCCACGGCCAACGTGCACTCGGTGTCGGCGGTGGGTGAGCAGTACCTGGACCTGGTCTCGGAAGGCAACCCCGGACAGTTCTTCCGTTCGGGCCAGACGATCACCAAGGGCACGGTGCCCAGCGAGATCGGTCCGGCGCTGGATACCGCGAACCGCGGGCTGGAAGTGCTGCCCAAGGAGAAGATCCCGCAGCTGCTCGACGAAACCGCGCTAGCCGTAGGTGGACTCGGCCCGGCGCTGCAGCGGTTGACCGACGCCACTCAGGCGCTGGTCGGCGACTTCCACAACCAGATCGGCGACATCAACGACATCATTCAGCACTCCGGGCCGATCCTGCAGAGCCAGGTCGACTCGGGCAACTCCATCGAACGGTGGGCGCGCAACCTCAACACGCTGGCGGCCCAGAGCGCGGCCGAGGACCAGCACCTGCGCAGCGTGCTGACCCAGGCCGCTCCGACGGCTGACCAGGTCAATGAGGTGTTCACCGACGTGCGGGACTCGCTGCCGCAGACGCTGGCGAATCTCGAGGTGGTGTTCGACCTGCTGAAGCGCTACCACAAGGGCCTCGAGCAGGTGCTGGTGTTCCTGCCGCAGGGCGCCTCGATCGCGCAGACGGTGGCCGCGCCGTTCCCGAACATGGCCGCCCTGGACCTGGCGCTGGCGATCAACCAGCCGCCGCCGTGTCTGACCGGTTTCATCCCGGCCGAGCAGTGGCGGTCGTTCGCCGACACCAGCCCGCAGCCGTTGCCGGTGGGAACGTACTGCAAGATCCCGATGGATACCCCGGCCAACAGTGTGCGCGGCTCGCGCAACATCCCCTGTGTCGACGTGCCCGGCAAGCGTGCCGCCACACCGCGGGAGTGCCGCAGCACCAAGCCGTACGAGCCCGCGGGCACCAACCCGTGGTACGGCGACCCGAACCAGCTGCTCAGCTGCCCGGCGCCGGCGGCTCGGTGTGACCAGCCGGTCAAGCCCGGCCTGGTGACCCCGGCACCGTCGGTGAACAACGGCCTGAACCCCATGCCGGCGGACCGGCTGCCACCAGGCGGGTTGACACCACCGCCGATGAGCGACCCGCTGACCCGCCCCGGCACCGGGGCAGTGCAGTGCAACGGCCAACAGCCCAACCCCTGCGTCTACACTCCGGGCGGACCCCCTTCGGCGGTCTACAGCCCACAGAGCGGCGAGCTGGTGGGGCCCGACGGCGTTAAATACTCCGTCGAAAACTCAACCAAAACAGGAGACGACGGATGGAAGGAGATGCTGGCACCAGCCGGCTGAACCCCATCGACGAGGACGATTCACTGACGGCCACGGCGACGGACGAGGATTCCGAGACCACAGCGGCCGAGGCTGAGCCCGACGCTTCGGAGACCGAGGCGTCCGAGGCGGCTGAAGCGGCTGACGTGGCTGACGCGTCCGAGGAATCTGAAGAAGCTCGCGCCGAGGAACCGGACGTGGCGGAACCGGGCGTCGAACGCCGCCCCTCGCGGGTGAATCGCACCTGGCTCGCCGGCGTGGCGGCGTTGCTGGTGCTGGCCGCCGGAGGTATTGGCGCCGGCGGATATTTCGCGTTGCGGTCCCACCAGGAGATCCAGACGTTTGCGCGCAACGACGCGCAGGCCCTGCAGATAGCCAAGGACTGCGTCGCGGCGACGCAGGCGCCGGACACCAGCAGCATGGCCGCGAGTGAACAGAAGATCATCGACTGCGGCACCGACCAGTACCGCACCCAGGCGCTGCTGTACAGCAGCATGCTCGTGCAGGCCTACCAGGCCGCCAACGTGCATCTGCAGGTGTCGGACATGCGCGCGGCCGTCGAGCGCAACAACCCCGACGGCACCGTCGACATCCTCGTCGCACTGCGCGTGAAGGTCTCCAACGACGAGGCGCAGAACCAGGAGACCGGCTACCGCCTGCGGGTGAAGATGACGCCGACGGAGGGTAGTTACAAGATCTCCAAGCTCGACCAGGTGACCAAGTGACGGTGGTGGTCGAAGACATCCCGACCACGGACACCGCGCAGGACCTACCCGAGAAGGCCGCGGCGCCATGGCGGTTGCGGGCCGCCGCGTTCGGCGTGGACGTTCTGCCGGGGCTCGCCGTGATCGCCACCCTGACGCTGACCTCGTTTGCGCTGCCGGCACGCAGCCCGTGGTGGTGGGCATGCGTGTCTGTGCTGGCGGCCGTTGTGCTGCTGGTGCTGGTCAACCGGTTGCTGTTGCCGACCATCACCGGCTGGAGCCTGGGCCGCGCACTGTTCGGCATCGCGGTGGTGCGCCGCGACGGCACGCAGATCGGCCCGTGGCGGCTGCTGGTCCGCGAGTTCGCGCACCTGATCGACACCGCGGCGCTGCTGATCGGCTGGCTGTGGCCGCTGTGGGATTCCGAGCGACGCACCTTCGCCGACATCCTCACCCGCACCGAGGTGCTACGGGTCGTCCCGCACGAGCGGCCCGCCAAGGTCAGGCAGTGGACCGCGGTGACGCTTTTGGTCGCGGCCACGCTGTGCCTGGACGCCACCGGGATCGGATACCAGGCGGTCTACGCAGAGGCGCAGGCCGGTGACCGCTCCCGCGCCGAGATCTCGACACAGGGCCCCAAGCTGGTCGCCCAGATGCTGACGTACGACCCGGCGACATTGCACGAGGACTTCGCCCGCGCGCTGGCACTGACCACCGAGCGATACCGTCCGGAGCTGGCCGCCCAGCAGCGGACCGTGGAGAAGGGCCACCCAGTCATCAACGAGTACTGGGTGTCGGCCAGCTCGGTGTTGTCGGCGACGGCGGATCGAGCCACGATGCTGCTGTTCATGCAGGGCCGGCGCGGCGCCGGGAACGACGTCCGCTACATCACCGCCAGCGTCCGGGTGAAATTCGCCAAAGACTCCCAGCAGCACTGGCGCGTGGACGATCTCACCGTCCTGGCCAAACCGAAGCCGCCGGAGAATCCGAAATGAGCCCGCGCCGCAAGTTCAAGCCCGGCGAGGAATCGCTGCTCGTCGCCCAGCCGATCCCACGGCGGCGCTGGGAACTGCAACTCGTCTCGACTTTTGCCGCGTTGGTGATGGTCGCGGCGATCACGGTATCCACACTGATGTTGATCGACCATGTCATGCGAGACCGTACCGCCGAGCGGGAGACGTCGGCGGTCAACTACGTGAAGTGGTTCATGACCGGCTTCACCTCGATCGACCCGTTCCACGCGAACGACTACATCGACCGGGTGCTAGCCCAGGCCACCGGCGACTTCCACAAGCAGTACGAGGATAAGGCCAACGAGATCCTGCTCCAGGTGGCGCGTGCGGAGCGGTCCACCGGCACAGTGCTGGAGGCCGGAGTAGAACGATGGAACGACGACGGCAGCGTCACCGTGCTGGTTGCGACCGACGTAACCTCCAAGTCGCCGGACGGCAAGCAGGTCTTCGAGAACACCAACCGTTGGTCGGCAACAGCTAAGCAGGAAGGGAATCAGTGGAAGATCAGCAACCTGCAGCAGGTGATCTGACCGTCAACGACGAGACGGAAGCCGCGACGGACGCCGAAGCCACGGAAGCCGCGGCTACCGACGACGCCGCAGAGACCACTGAGCCCGCGGGGACCACCGAGACCGCCGAGGAAGCTCAGGAAGAGACCACGGACGAGTCAGACGAGGCCGCGGCTACCGAGGCAGCCCCCGAGGAAAAGAAACAGAAGAAGAAGCGCACCGGGCGGCGGCTGGCCGCAGCGTTCGCGCTGATAGCCGCCCTGTTCGTCGGTTCGGCGGCCTTTGCCGGGGCGACGGTTCAGCCGTACCTGGCCGAGCGGGCCACCATCGAGGTAAAGCTCAAGGTGGCGCGCGCCGCGGCGAACGCGATCACCACACTGTGGAGCTACACGCCGGAGAACATGGACAGCCTGGCCGACCGCGCCGCGAACTACCTCTCCGGCGACTTCGGTGCCCAGTACCGCAAGTTCGTCGACCAGATCGCCGCGCCGAACAAGCAGGCGAAGGTCACCAACTCCACCGAGGTGACCGGCGTGGCTGTCGAGTCGCTGGATGGCCCGAACGCCGTCGCGATCGTGTACACCAACACCACCACGACCAGCCCGCTGACCAAGAACATCCCGGCGCTGAAATACCTGTCCTATCGGTTGGTGATGAAGCGCGACGACGACCGCTGGAAGGTGACCCGGATGACCACCGTCACCCAGCTGGATGTGACCCCGCACCTGTAGCGATTCGATTCCGCGATGGTCGTTTCGTCCCCGGTGTCCAACCGGTTGACCGTGACGGCGCTGCTGTTGCTGACCTTCTCGACCGGGGTGGCCGACGCGATCAGCGTGCTGGTGCTGGGGCATGTGTTCGTTGCCAACATGACCGGCAACGTGATCTTCCTGGGGTTCTGGTTCGCCCCAAACACCACCGTCGACCTCACCGCCGCCGTCGTGGCGTTCCCCACCTTCGTCACCGGCACCATCGTCGGCGGACGGTTGATGCGGCACTTCGGTGAGCGCACCAGGCCGTGGCTGACCGCCGCGTTGGGCAGCGAGGTGGTGTTGCTGGCGGCCCTGTCGGTGCTGGCCGGCGCCGGGGTGCTGCACTATCACGACAACACCAAACTCGTCCTGATCGGCGGGATGGCGATCGCGTACGGCGTGCAGCATTCCACCGCGCGTCAGTTCGGTATTCAGGAGCTCACCACCACGGTGCTTACCTCGACGATCGTCGGCCTCGGCGTGGACAGCCGGTTGGCCGGGGGGACCGGACAGCGCGAGAAGCTGCGCTACAGCGTGGTGTGCACGATGTGCGCCGGGGCGGTGGTCGGCGCCACGCTCACCTGGATCACCGTCGCACCGGTGCTGGCGCTGGCGGCGGCCGTCGTGGCGACCAGTCTGCTGATCTTCCGGTACGGGCCCGATTCAGTTGAACGCAAGCCAGCTGGGTAGCGCCCGCTCGCGCGAGTCGCACAGCACCTGACGGGTGTCGCACGAACCCTTCGGCGACCCCGCGCCGGCCCACATGCCACCCGTGTCGCGGCGCAGCACGATCGCCGACGAACCCCCGCCGTCGAGCAGCACCGCGGTGTCGCTGCCCAGGCCGCGGAACAGATCCTGGATGTTGTCGGGGGTGTAGCTGCCGCCCTCGAAGATGTACATCTCGTCGCGCTGCTTGGCGTAGGCCAGCGCGGTCCGCGCCGCGCTGGGACCCCCGTCGTGCAGCTGCCCGGTATTGCCCGGCGACAGTAGACCGATCCCGGCTACCGCGACGAACTTGGCGTTCTTGTTCAGCAGGTCCTCGACGACCGGGGTGGCCAGGTCATAGTCCTCTCGGCCCTTGGGCCGCAACACGTATGGCGCACCACCGACCGGCAGGATCATCGTCGTCAGCGAGGTCCAGGACTCGTTACCGCCGGACAGGCCCTGCTTGCCCGGATAGGCGACGGTGCCGGTGACGGCCTGGTTGGCGCGGCCCTGGCCGTTGGTGTTGTCCACGAAGGCGCCCAGCGGGGAACTGCAGCCGGTGCTGCGCCAGGAACCCCCCTTCTGTCCCCGGACATCGAAAAAGTTGGCGTTGATGGCGATGGTGGGTTGCCCCATGCGCTGCCACGCCTGCAGCGGTGGGTAGATCTCCGAGGCCTGCCACAATCCTTCACCGGTGCGGGCGCCCGGGTTGTTCTCGCAGCGGGCCTGGTCACCCCGGTGGGTGTCGACCAACAGGTGCGGCTGCAACCGGGACGACGCGTTCTTGATGATCATCAGGTGACCACCGTTGTTCATCTCGTACCAGTGGCCGGACCCGTCGAGCAGCGGCATCGGATGGCCGCCGCCGAAGTTGTACACCAGGTAGGAACCCTTGGTGGTGGCGATGGCCTGCTCGAGCATCTCCCGGGCATCGGCGGCATGGGCGACCGGCTGCCCGGCGGTGACGGCCAGGGCCGCGCAGATTGTCAGCCCGGCGAAGCTCGCCGTCAGCCTGCGCAAGACCGCGGATGGGGTCAGCACGGGGAGCCCTTTCGGCCGCGAAATCCGGAATTACCATCCAAGGATTAGTCACATCTGTCACACTGTCAACTTTAGTAACAGGTGCGTGACGGTTAGGGCGCGCCGGAATTACGTTTTCTCGCTTGGGCTTTCGGGCTTCGCGTCCGTCTCGGGTGCGGGGTCGGTTTCAGCTTTGAATTCGGACTCGGGCACGGGTTCGGGTTCGGGTTCGGGCTGGGCCTTTTCGGCTTGAGCCTCCTTGCGCTTGCGCGCCTGATGCTGGGCCTGGTGTTCGGCGGCAATTGCCAGCGCGACAGCCCCCTGGATCCGGTGGAAGCCCTTGCGGTCGTACATTGTGGTGACGATGCCACCCAATAGCAGGCCGATGACCAGCCCGATCGCCGTCATGAGCAGCGCCTGGGACAAGCCGGCTTCGGCGTGGCCATTGAGATAGAGCAGCGACCGCACGCCGAGGAACACCTGATGCATCGGCTCGAACTCGGCCAGCCAGCGGAAGAACGATGGAGTGGCTTCCAGCGGCACCGTCGCGCCCGCCGACGGCAGGCCCAGGATGACGAAGATCAACATGCTGACCAGCAGGCCCATCGAACCCAGCACCGCGATCAGCGAGCTGGACGTGATGCCCACCGCGCTGATCGCGAACACCCCGAACAGCCACAGCTGCCAGCCCTGGGGAATCGGCATGCCGAGCTTGTGGGCGATCGCCATGTAGACGCCGGATGTCAGCAACGCCAGTGTCACCATCAGTCCCCACTTGACCAGCAGGGTGCGGAATCGCGAGATGTGCACCTGCTCGGCGAACCGATAGACCGGGCCGAATTCGGCTGGTACATAACCGAGCATCGAATCGACCAGCGTGCTGACCACGATGCTGCCGGTGAACCCGGCGAGCAGCAGCAGCAGGGCGTAGTAGAACGCCGACAACCCGTTACCGGTGCCGTTGGGTAGCGGGTTGTACACGTTGACTTTGACATCGATCGGGTTGGCCAGGGCCAGCACCGACGCGCCGGCCAGTGGCGCACCGCCGGTTTGGGCCGCCACGTCCGCCGAAAGCCGTTCGCCCACTTTGCCGTTCGCCACGCCGATGGCCTGGGTGAAAGTCTGGCTTGCGATGCTCGAACCCAGCGTGCCGGCCCGCGGATTGGTCGAGATGGTGATGGACGGCCGCTCGGCGCGATTGGCGGTCAGCGCGCTCTCGCCGAGGTCCCGCAACTGCGACGAGAAACCGGGCGGAATGACCAGTTCGCCGTATACCTGGGCTCGGTCCAGCAGTTGCTTCGCCTCGGCCTGCGTGACCAAGCGGACGTCGAACTTCTCCTTGTCCAGGCTGCCCACCATGCCGTCGGCGATCTGCTTGCCGTACGGGCCGGCGTCCTGGTTGACGATCACGATCGGAAAATGCCGCAGGTTCGTCGTCGGATTCAGAATGCCGCCCAGGTACAGCGCGGACAGCGCGGACATCAAAGCCAGGGTGATAACGATCGGCGCCAGCCAGAACCGGACCGTGCGAAGCGCCTTGGTGCTCCGGTTGGGTTTGGGCGCCGCGTGCCGGGCGTGTTTCTGAGACATGCGGGCTCCTGTCTGTCGAGCCCACTCTAATGTCGGTCAGCCGCCCAGCTTCGCGTGCATCTCCCAGACCAGCACCTCGGCGGGCTCCGATGCGATCAGGCGTCGCCCGTCGGTGTCGGTGAGCCGGAGCGCGTCGCCCGGTCCGAGATCCCCGGCACTCTCGCATGTCACCGTCCCGCGCGCCACGAACACATGCAGAAACGGCGCTGCGGGCAGGTCGACGGTGTCGCCGGTGTCCAGTCGGGCGACGTGCAGCGCCGCGGCGCGCTGGTGCAGTGTGATGGCGGCGTCGTGTCGGGCGATGCCCGAGGCGATGGTGACCAGCCCGCCGCGCAGCAGGTGGTCGTCGATCTGCTGCTGCTGATAGCCCGGCACGATGTTGGACTCGTCGGGTTGGATCCACATCTGTACGAAATGCACTGGCCGCGTGGCGGAATCGTTCTTCTCCGAGTGCAGGATTCCGCTACCGGCCGACATACGTTGCGCCAGACCGGGATAGATCACGCCCTGATTGCCGGCGGAATCCCGGTGCGCCAGTTCACCTTCCAATACCCAGGTGACGATTTCCATATCGCGGTGCGGGTGGGTGTCGAAGCCGGTGGCCGGTGCCACGACGTCGTCGTTGTTCACCAGCAGCAGCCCGTGATGGGTGTTGTCTGGGTCGTAGTGGTCGCCGAAAGAGAACGAGTGTCGGGACTCCAGCCATGGTGTCCTGGTGACGGACCGTTCGGCGGCGCGCCGAATATCCACGGTGGCAGACATGACACTCACAGTAGTGACAGTTACGTCGGCGCGGACAGCAGCCGCTGGGCATGGCGCAACGTTGTCTCGAGCTCGGCCAGCGTCATGCCGACGGCGCCGCCGAGGTGAATCTCGATCTGATACTCCGGCTGGCCGTCCCGACCGAAGATTGGCAGCACCACGAATTCCGTTGCGCTCAACTCGGTTTCGAGTATGTCGGTCACGGACCGCAGCGTCATCATCGTCATCAGCGCGGTGAGTTGGCGGGTCACCCGCTCGGTGGGCCCCAGTGATGCCAGCACGGCGGCCAATCGGTCGTGCAGCGATTGGTGGGTGTCATCGAACCGCCATGCGCCATAGCCGCGGGCCCGGATATCGGCCAGCACGCGACGATGCCCGGCGACCTCGGCGGGCGTCGGCGGTGGCGTCACCCTGCGCAACCATGCCTGCACGGACTCGTCGTCGCGCCATGCCATGGCGACCAGCCCGAACGGCGGGTCGATGCCGAAGCGCTGACCGACGGCGTGTTCTGGGTCGGTGCCATGTCCGACGGCGTCGATGGTGACCAGGTGCCGTTCGCCGATCTTGGACATCGAGCAACCCGTGCCGAGCGTGCCGTGCAGGAAGTTCAGCGCATCACGACCCCGGTCCAGCAACGGGAACTGGCGCCGTAACCCATGCACCAGTCCGAACAATCCGCTGCCCAGGGCGTAGCGGCGGTCGTCGCGCCGGGCCACCCAGCCGCGTCGTTCCAGTTCGGTCAGGATCAACGAGCAGGTCGAGGTGCTGATCCGGCAGTGCTTGGCCAGCTCTGCCGAGGACCGCGGACCGGGCGAATCCGCCAGCGCGGCAAGCACATCCATCACCCTGGCCGTCGGCGGCGACTTCGCGGTTGACGTCACCGGTATCGGCTCCCTACCATCCGTCCGAAATATAGCTATAGCAGTCCTAATAATAGGAGAAAAATGCTGAAAGTGGGGGTGTGGGGGCCGGGATCGATGGGTCTGATCGCGCTGCGTGGGGTCATCGACCATCCGCAGCTGCAGTTGGTGGACCTGGTGGTGCACAGCGATGCCAAGTCCGGTCGGGACGCCGGCGAACTCTGTGGCGTGCCGCCCGTGGGCGTGGTAGCAACCCAGGATCCCGCGGCAATGCTGGCCGGTGACGCCGACGTGGTCGTGTATGCCGCCGCCGCGAACCTGCGCCCGGTGGAAGCCATTGCCGACATGGCCTCGATCCTGCGGGCCGGCAAGAACGTGGTGTCGTGCTCGGTGGTGCCGCTGGTGTTCCCGGATGCACCGGAACCGGAGGGTCAGGCGCTCACCGAGCCGCTGCGGGAGGCGGCCCTGGCCGGCGGCGCCTCATTTTTCACCACCGGCATCGACTCGGGATTCGCCAACGATGTTCTGCCACTTGTGCTCACGGGTGTGTCGCGGGTGATCGAGTCCGTGCGGGTGACGGAGATTTTCAACTACGCCACCTATCCGGACCGGGCCGCGGTGTATGAAATTCTCGGCTTCGGCCAGCCGCCGGAAGTCACTCCGTTCGCCGCTACGCCGGGGATCTTCACCTTCGGCTGGGGTCCGGTGCTGCATCAGTTGGCCGCCGGGTTGGACATCAAGCTCGACCGCCTCGAGGAGAACGTCGAACGCGTGGCCAGTCCGACGGCCTTCGATACGCCCACCGGCCACATCGACGCCGGCACCATCGCGGCGATGCGCTCCACTCTGACCGGCTACGTCGGCCAAACGCCGACGCTGGTCGTCGACCATGTGACCCGGATGCGCGACGACATCGCACCGGACTGGCCGCAGCCGCGCATCAGCATCGAGCCCAAAGACCTGGGCTTCGGGCCGGCCTCCGGGCGCGGCCTGTATCGCGTGGAAATCGACGGATCCCCGAGCATGCGGTGTGAATTCGAGATGGCCGAGGACCGCGACCACGACCTCGGTGCCCGCATTGCGGGTGCATCGCGCATGGTCAACGCGATCCCCGCGGTGTGTGCGGCCAAGCCCGGGCTGCTGTCCGCCCTCGACCTGCCGTTGGTCACCGGCGCGGGCCTGGTGCGCGCGGTGGACGGCCCGCCGCCGGACAGTCGGCTGTTCTAGCGGCCTGGGTAGGACGCGGCCGCGAGCTGCAGGATCTCCTCGCGATCTGCGGCCAGGATGAAACCGGATTGGATGGCCCGGTCGAGTGCGTCGGTGAAGCTTGCGACGTAGTCCTCGGCTCCGCCTGGGTAGAGGCGTTGCAAGGTCGCGTCGTCGAAGGGCTCACCGGACCCGAAGATGGCCGCCATGATGTTCTCGTCGCTGGTGACCCCGGTGGTGCGGGCGATCGGTACATCCACCCACGGGGTGCGCACGCCGCCCTCGGCGATGCCGTGGGCATCGAGCACCGGCTCGGGATGGCCGTCGCGATGGTTACTGTCGCGCACGGTGAGCGGCGGGCCGCTCGGCGGCGGGGCGCCGGTGCGCACCCAGGTGTCGAGCGCGGCCAACGATGCCTGGACCACGTAGTGATGTTGCGGGCCGAAATTGATGAAGTGCTCGAGCTGCTGACCCATCAGGTTGTCGGTCGGCGCCCATGCGGCCACCAGCGCTTCGAGCGGCGCGGAGCCCGAATCGATGGCCGCGACCTGGATCGTGTAGTTGTCGGCGTGCGCGGCGCCGGCGATCTCCCACACCCGCAGCAGGTCGTGGTCGGGTTGGCGTGCCCCGTAATAGCCCTGCCGTCCGGCGCCGTACAGGTCGGTTTCGGTGATGATCGCCATCAGCGGTACCCGCAGATCCGGCCGGAACTTCACCGCGGGTGCCGCGCTGGCGTTTTGCAGTTCGTCGAAGATCGAGCTGCTGTCCAGCGGCCCGACGGGCCCCAGCCGGGAATGCACCAGGAAACCGTCATACGCCTCAACCAGCGGGTCGACCGCGTTGATGTAAGTGGTGAGGAACATCGCCGACTGAGATTCGCCCAGCGCGATCACGTGTTCGGCGGTCACCCCGCCCAGCACGCCGTCAGCCCCACTGTCCCGGACCAGGTCGCCGATCTGGGAAAAGATGTCGTAGGCGAACGCGTCACCGGGATGGCTCAGGGCGGCGTAGCGCGTCGGGTTCTGGCTCTTGAGGGACAGATCGAAACCGAGCAGGTTCTGCCCGCCGTCCACGCCCACCTTCTGCGCCGAGACGGTGACGTAGGCATAGCCTGCGCGCAGCACCTCGCGGTGGGCCATCATCCACACCGCGGGAGCGTCGATGCCGCCGCTGACGTTGAGCCATTCCACCAGCGCCGTCCCGTTGAACCGGGCCGGATCGGCCGGGGTGAGAACCACGATCCGGGTGGTGTATTCGGCGGTGTCCTTGGGGGTTACGCTCCACCGGCCGTCTTGGCCCGGTTCGGAATCCGGGGCGAAGGACGAGGCCGTCCCGGACACGAAGAATTCCTGCGCGACGTAGCCCGCCTCGCCGAGGTCGAAGCCGCCCAGCAGCAGCGTCGGCGTCCCGGCCACCGGCGTCACATCCGGCTTCACAGCGACTCCGGCAGGCCGAATTTGGCGAACAGGGAGCCGTCGAGGAAGGCCACCACGTGGGACACCCCGTCCGGCCGGATGTCGAGCACGTGCAGCTGGAACGGCACGTGGTGCTCGCCGGCGCGCATGTACATGGCGGCGCCGGGCTGCCCGTTGGCTTCGAACGGGATCATCCGCATGTCGCCGGGCAGCTCGGCCGGGCACTGCTGATGGATGAGGGCGATGATGTCACGCGCGCCCTGGTACCAGCCGGTGTAGGGCGGCATCTCCCAGATCGCCTCGGCGGTGAACAGGTCGACCAGCTTGTCGATGTCATAGGACTCGAAGGCGGCGATGTAACGGGCCAGCAGGTCTTGTGCCTCGGCCGAATCCGGCGCCACCAACCGATCGTCGGCGCTGGGCGCGACGGCGTCCATCTGGCTGCGGGCCCGTTGCAGCAGACTGTTGACGGCGACCGTGGAGGTGCCGATCGCTTCGGCGACCTCAGCCGCCTTCCACTGCAGCACGTCGCGCAGCAACAGCACCGCGCGCTGCCGAGGCGACAGATGCTGCAGCGCGGCGACGAAGGCCAGCCGCACCGATTCCCGGGAACCGACGATGTCCGACGGGTCCTCTGCCGCTTGCGGAAGTGGTTCCAGCCAGGGCACTTCGGCGCGCTCAACCAGCTCGTCCGTGGGGTCTGAGCTGGGCGCGCCCAGCCCCGTCGGCAACGGCCGCCGCTGCCTGCCCTCCAGTGCGGTGAGGCAGGTGTTGGTGGCGATCCGGTGCAGCCAGGTGCGCACCGAGGACTTCCCCTCGAACCGGTCGAAGGATTTCCAGGCCCGCAGCAGCGTCTCCTGCACCAGATCCTCCGCGTCATGCAGGGAGCCGGTCATCCGGTAGCAGTGCGCGAGCAGTTCACGACGGAAGGGCTCGGCATGGGCGGAGAAATCCCCACCGGGCCCGCCCGGGCTTTCGCCAATTGGATTCTCAGCGAGGACACTCACCCGTCTGAGGTTACGCAGCGTCTCTGACAAACACAGCGAGAGGAGCGTTCGGCAAACCCGTAAGCTGCCCGTGATGACTACCACCCGTTCTGAACGGACCTTCGACGGCGTCGGCGGCGTGCGCATCGTCTACGACGTTTGGACCCCGGATGTTCCGGCGCGTGCAGTGGTGATCCTTGCGCACGGCTTCGGCGAACACGCCCGCCGCTACGACCACGTCACGCAGCGGTTGGGCGCGGCCGGCCTGATCACCTACGCCCTCGATCACCGGGGCCACGGCCGCTCCGGCGGCAAGCGGGTGTTGGTAAAGGACGTCGCGGAGTTCACCGCCGACTTCGACACCCTGGTCGGCATCGCCACCCGGGAGAACCCGGGCGCCAAGCGCATCGTGCTCGGGCACAGCATGGGTGGCGCGATCGTGTTCGCCTACGGAGTGGAACGGCCGGACAACTACGACCTGATGGTGCTGTCCGCGCCGGCGATCGCCGCCCAGGAGATGGTGCCGGGCGTGGTGGCGCTGGCCGCCAAGGTGCTCGGCGTGCTGGCGCCCGGCCTGCCGGTGCAGGCTCTGGACTTCAACGCCATCTCACGGGACCCCGACGTGGTGAGCGCCTACAACAACGACCCGCTCGTCTACCACGGCAAGGTCCCAGCCGGGACCGGCCGCGCGTTGCTGCAGGTGGGCGAGACGATGCCGCAGCGGGCCCCGGCCCTGACGGCCCCCATGCTGGTGGTGCACGGCACCGGGGACACGCTGATACCCATCGAGGGCAGCCGCCGCCTGGTGCAGTGCGTGGGTTCGGCCGACGTCGCGCTGAAGGAATACCCCGGGCTGTACCACGAGGTGTTCAACGAGCCCGAGCAGAACCAGGTGCTCGACGACGTGGTGTCGTGGATCAATCTGCGCCTGTGAATAGCGAACTCGAGATGTCCGGGGGCTGCGTTAGTTTGGCGACATGACCGACGACAAGATGTTGTCCCGTATCGCGGCGTTGCTGCGTCAGGCCGAAGGCACCGACAATTCCCACGAGGCGGACGCTTTCCTCAGCACCGCCCAGCGGTTGGCCACCGCATCGTCCATCGACCTGGCGGTGGCGCGCTCCCATTCGGCGAACCGCTCGGCCGCCCAGGCCCCGACCCAGCGCACCATCACCATCGGTGAGGCGGGCACTCGTGGCCTGCGTACCTACGTGCAGCTGTTCGTGCTGATTGCCGCCGCCAACGACGTGCGCTGCGACATCGCGTCCAACTCGACGTTCCTCTATGCGTATGGCTTCGCCGAGGACATCGACGCCACGCATGCCCTCTACGCCAGCCTGGTGGTGCAGATGGTCCGGGCCTCCGATGCCTACCTGGCCACGGGTGCACACCGGCCCACCCCGACCATCACCGCGCGGCTCAATTTCCAGCTGGCCTTCGGGGCGCGCGTGGGCCAGCGGCTGGCCGAGGCTCGCGAGCAGGCCCGCGAGGAGGTGACCAAGGACCGCAGTCGCGCGCCGGGCACCGCGATCGCGTTGCGGGACAAGGAACTTGAGCTGAAAGATTACTACCGCAGCGCATCGAAGGCGCGCGGTACCTGGCAGGCGCACCGGGCCTCGGCCGGATACTCGTCGGCGGCGCGCCGCGCCGGTGACCGGGCCGGCCGCCGGGCCCGGTTGGGCGACAGTCCCGAGCTGCCCGGGGCGCGCACCGCGCTGGGCCGGTGACGCGGGCCGAACCATCCGGGCGCGACTCGCAGCGCGCCAAGGTTTACGCGGCCGAGGAATTCGTGCGGCTGATGTTCGACCGTGCCACCGAGCGCGGCTCGCCCAGCGTGGAGTTCTTCGGCACCCAGCTGACTTTGCCGCCCGAGGGCCGGTTCGCCTCGGTGGCCTCGGCGCAGCGGTACGTCGACGAGGTGCTGGATCTGCCGGCGGTGCGCCAACAATGGCCCGGCGTCTCGGCGCCGCGGGTGCGGGCCCGGCGGGCCGCCACCGCCGCGCACTACGAAAACCGCGGCGGCGCAGGCGTTATCGCTGTCCCCGACCGGGTGAGCGCCGGCTGGGCGATGCGCGAGCTGGTGATACTGCATGAGGTCGCCCATCACCTGTGTCAGGAACCCCCGCCGCACGGCCCGGCCTTCGTGACGACCATGTGCACGCTGACCGAGCTGGTGATGGGGCCCGAGGTGGGCCATGTGCTGCGTGTCGTCTACGCGAAGGAAGGGGTGCGGTGAACGAACGGGCCGATCCTGATGCGCGGGCGCGCGAAGTTGAAGCGGAGCTGACCGACGACGAGCGCCTCGCCCTGGTGGTCGGCGTGATGGGCGCCGGGGACTTCTGGCCGCTGCGCGACGAGCGGATACCGCCGGACGTGCCGATGAGCGCCGCATACGTGCCTGGCGTTCCCCGGCTGGGCGTGCCCGCGCTGCGGATGAGTGACGCCGGCCTGGGCGTGACCAATCCCGGGTTCCGGCCCGGCGACTCCGCCACCGCGCTGCCGGCGGGACTGGCGTTGGCGGCCACCTTCAATCCGGCGCTGGCCCGGGCCGCCGGGGCGGTGATCGGGGCGGAGGCGCGCAGCCGCGGCCTCAACGTACAGCTGGCCGGCGCCATGAACCTGGCCCGCGACCCGCGTAATGGCCGCAACTTCGAGTACTTCTCCGAGGATCCGTGGCTGACCGGGCTGCTGGCCGCCGAGCAGATCATCGGGATCCAGCGGCACGGGGTCGTCTCCACGGTCAAGCACTTCTCGCTGAACTGCAATGAGACGAACCGGCACTGGCTGGACGCGGTGATCGATCCCGACGCGCACCGCGAATCCGACCTGCTGGCCTTCGAGATCGCCATCGAGCGCGGTGAGCCCGGCGCGGTGATGGCGGCCTACAACAAAATCAACGGTGAATACGCCGCCTCGAACGACGTCCTGCTCAATCGGATACTCAAGGGCGCCTGGGGATTTCGGGGCTGGGTGATGTCGGACTGGGGTGGGACACCGGGCTGGGAGTGCGCGCTTTACGGATTGGATCAGGAGTGCGGCGCTCAAATCGACGCGATCCTGTGGCAGGCCGAGGCATTCGGTGAGCCGCTGCGCGCCGCCCTCGCCGACGGCCGGTTGCCCAAGCAGCGGTTGTCGGACATGGTCCGGCGGATCCTGCGGTCGATCTACGCGGTCGGACTCGACCGGTGGGGCGCCGCGCCCGAACCGGATATGCAGGCGCACAACGACATTGCGTTGGAGATCGCGCGGCAGGGCATTGTGTTGCTGCAGAACCGCGGCGTGCTGCCCCTGACGTCCCCCGGGCGCATCGCCGTCATCGGTGGTTATGCGCAGCGCGGGGTGCCGGCCGGTTTCGGTTCCAGCACCGTGCTGCCCGCCGGCGGCTACGCCGACGTGATCCCGATCGGTGGGGCGGGCTTGGAGGCGGGCTTCCGCAATCTGTATCTGCTGCCGTCGAGCCCGCTCGACGAACTGCGAAGGTTGTTCGGCCAGGCCCAGATCGACTTCGACCCCGGCATCAGCCCGGCGGAGGCGGTGCCGGTCGCGCGGGCGGCCGACGTGGTGATCGTGTTCGCGGTCCGGGCCGAAGGTGAGGGTTTTGACAGTGCCGATTTGTCGTTGCCCTGGGGCCAGGACGCTCTTATCGCCGCGGTTGCCGCGGCCAACCCGAACACGGTGGTGGTGCTCGAGACCGGCAACCCGGTGGCGATGCCGTGGCGGGACTCGGTCAACGCGATCGTCCAGGCCTGGTACCCCGGGCAGCAGGGCGGCCGCGCGATTGCGGAAATCATTGCCGGACAGGTCAATCCGTCCGGGCGGCTGCCGCTGACCTTCCCCGTCGACCTGGACCAGACACCGCGGCCGGAGTTGGGGACACCGACCACCATCGAGTACTCGGAGGGCGCCGAGGTCGGGCATCGCTGGTTCGCCGCCACCGGCCGGACCCCGTTGTTCGCGTTCGGACACGGGTTGTCCTACACGAGCTTCGAGTATCGCGACCTCGAGGTGACCGGCGGCGGCACCGTCACGGCTTCCTTCAACGTCGTCAACATAGGGGACCGCAGCGGCAGCGATGTGCCGCAGCTCTATCTGACCGGCGCGCCGGATGGGCGACGACTGCGGCTGCTCGGGTTCGAGCGGGTCGAGCTCGAGCCCGGCGAATCGCGGCGGGTGAGCATCGAGGCCGACCCACGCCTATTGGCTCGCTACGACGGCCGGGCGCAGTGCTGGCGGGTCAGCCAGGGCCGCTATGCCGTTGCGGTCGGGGCCTCTGCGGCGGCGATGGATTTGGCAGCAGAAGTAGAGGTGGCCGGCCGTACGTTCGGACGCTGAGGGGCGCACCCGTACGCACGACCGGCCAACCGGGCCTACTGGACGGGAACGAGTTCCGCGCCGCAGGTGCACCGGTACGGTTCGTTGGCGTTGGAGCAGTGGCAGGGGACCTCGACACGGACGCGACAGCCACAGCCCTCGTGGCCACAGCTCAGCAGGGTGCCGGCTTCGTTGGTTGCCATTCGAATCACCTTCATTCGTCGTCGGTTTCTTGCGCCCTCAGTATATACCCCTCGGGGGTAAGGGTAAACATGCCCGCTGGCGCAATTCGGGTCGGCGGTTCCCGCAACCGTTCGAGTTCTCACCGAATGCGACGACGCCCGGGTCGCCGCGAGACAACGCAGGCGACGGGGGGACACCCGCGCCTGGACACCGCGATGCTGCGAACCGTCGGTGGCAAGGGCCGGGACGGGTTCGCGATGGCGCTGGTGCGTCAGCCGCAGACCGCGCCGATGGCCGCCGACCCGACCAGCTTGACGTACTTGGCCAGCACGCCGGTCTTGTAGCGCGCCGGCGGGGGAGTGAATCCCTCTCGGCGCGCGGCGAACTCGTCGGGATCCACCAGCACGTCCAGGGTGTGGTTTGCGACGTCGAGCCGGATCCGGTCGCCGTCGCGCAGGAACGCAATGGGGCCGGCATCCACGGCCTCGGGCGCGATGTGGCCCACGCACAGGCCGGTCGTCCCGCCGGAGAACCGGCCGTCGGTGAGCAGCAGCACGTCCTTGCCCAGCCCGGCGCCCTTGATGGCGCCGGTGATGGCCAGCATCTCGCGCATGCCGGGGCCACCCTTCGGGCCCTCGTAGCGGATCACCACGGCGTCACCATGGGTGATGGTGCCGTCCTCGAGCGCGTCCAGCGCCGCCCGCTCACCGTCGAAAACCCTTGCGGTGCCTTCGAACACGTCGGAATCGAAGCCGGCGGACTTGACCACCGCACCCTCCGGCGCCAGCGATCCGCGCAAGATGGTGATGCCACCGGTCGGGTGGATCGGGTTGTTCAGCGCGCGCAGCACCTTGCCGTCCGGGTCCGGTGGCGCGATGTCGGCGAGATTCTCGGCCACGGTCTTGCCGGTCACCGTCAGGCATTCGCCGTGCAGCAGGCCGGCGTCCAGCAGCGCCTTCATTACCACCGGCACCCCGCCGATGTGGTCGACGTGCGACATCACGTGCCGGCCGAACGGCTTGACGTCGGCCAGGTGCGGCACCTTCGAGCCGATCCGGCTGAAGTCGTCCAGCGTCAGCTCGACCTCGGCTTCGTGCGCGATGGCCAGTAGGTGCAGCACCGCGTTGGTCGACCCGCCGAACGCCATCACCACCGCGATGGCGTTCTCGAACGCCTCCCTGGTCAGGATGTCGCGGGCGGTGATGCCGTGGCGCAGCAACTCGACGACGGCCTGGCCGCTGCGCCGGGCGAACCCGTCCCGGCGGCGGTCGGTGGCCGGCGGGGCGGCGCTGCCCGGCAACGACATGCCCAGGGCCTCGGCGGCGCTGGCCATCGTGTTGGCGGTGTACATGCCACCGCACGCGCCCTCGCCGGGGCAGATGGCCCGCTCGATGGCGTCGACATCATCACGGCTCATCAGCCCGCGCGCGCAGGCGCCGACCGCCTCGAAGGCGTCGATGATGGTGACCTCGCGCTCGCTGCCGTCGGACAGCTTGGCCACCCCGGGCAGGATCGATCCGGCGTAGAGGAACACCGAGGCCAGGTCCAGGCGGGCCGCGGCCATCAGCATCCCGGGCAGCGACTTGTCGCAGCCGGCCAGCAGCACCGAACCGTCGAGGCGCTCGGCCTGCATCACGGTCTCGACGCTGTCCGCGATCACCTCACGCGACACCAGCGAGAAATGCATGCCCTCGTGACCCATCGAGATGCCGTCGGACACCGAGATCGTGCCGAACTCCAGCGGGTAGCCGCCGGCGGCGAAAACGCCTTCTTTGACGGCCTTGGCCAGCCGGTCCAGGGAGAGGTTGCACGGCGTGATCTCGTTCCAGGACGACGCGACGCCGATCTGCGCCTTGGCGAAGTCCTCGTCGCCCATGCCTACCGCCCGCAACATCCCACGCGCGGCGGCCTTCTCCAGACCGTCGGTAACGTCGCGACTGCGGGGTTTGATGTCAGCTTGCTCGACGGGAGGGGTCATGGTGCAAGTATGCGGTGCGGCGCGATCCCGCCAAAATCAATTAACCACGCGGCCTGATACCCTAGCGGGGTATAGAATGGTCCGGCAACCCACCCGTCCGCCCGGTATTCGTTTGGAGAGCAGATGACCACACCACACGGATACACGCAGCAGAAGGACAACTACGCCAAACGGCTGCGTCGCATCGAGGGTCAGGTGCGCGGTATCGCGCGCATGATCGACGAGGACAAGTACTGCATTGACGTGCTCACTCAGATCAGCGCCGTCAACAGCGCGCTGCGGTCGGTGGCGCTGAATCTGCTCGATGAGCACCTCAACCACTGCGTCACCCGGGCGGTGGCCGAAGGCGGTGACGAGGCCGACGACAAGATCGCCGAGGCGTCGGCGGCGATTGCGCGCCTCGTTCGTTCCTGATCTGGCGTGTTGGCGGGGTAAAGCGGGGTAAAGCCCCGCTGGGTGCGTACCGTGAGGACAACGCGCACCTGCGTCTCACACTATGACTGCCATGACTGCCGAACCCGGAACCACCGCGCGAACGTGGACGCCACGGATCGCGGTGCAGCTGGTGGTGCTGGCCTCGGCGGCCTTCATCTACGTCACCGCGGAATTGCTGCCGGTCGGCGCGCTGTCGGCAATTGCCCGCAACCTCAACGTGAGCCTGTTTTGGGTGGGCACGCTGCTGTCCTGGTATGCCCTGGTCGCGGCGGTGACGACGGTTCCGCTGGTGCGCTGGACCGCGCACTGGCCGCGCCGCCGGACGCTGCTGCTGAGCCTGGTCTGCCTGACCGTGTCGCAACTTATTTCGGCGGTGGCGCCCAACTTCACGGTGCTGGCCGCCGGACGGGTGCTCTGCGCGGTCACGCACGGCCTGCTGTGGTCGGTGATCGCGCCGATCGCCACCCGGCTGGTGCCGCCGAGCCACGCCGGCCGGGCGACCATGTCGATCTATATCGGAACCAGCCTGGCGCTGGTGATCGGCAGCCCGCTGACCGCGGCGCTGAGCCTGATGTGGGGCTGGCGGCTGGCGGTCGTCTGTGTGACCGTCGCGGCCGTGCTGGTCACCGTGGCGGCCCGGTTGGTGCTGCCGGAAATGGTGCTGACCGACGACCAGCTGCAATGCGTCGGCCGGCAGGCCAAACATCACCGCAACCGGGGGCTGGTCCTGATCAGCCTGGTCACCATGATCGGCGTCACCGGCCACTTCGTCTCCTACACCTACATCGTGGTGATCGTCCGCCAGATCGTCGGTGTGCGCGGACCCAATGTGGCGTGGCTGCTGGCCGCGTACGGCATCGCCGGGGTGCTGGCGGTGGCGCTGGTGGCGCGGCCGCTGGACCGACGGCCCAAGGGCGCGATCATCTTCTGCATGGCCGGGCTGACGGCTGCCTTCGTCCTGCTCAGTGCGCTGGCCTACGGCTGGCACCGCTCGGCCTTGACGGCGCTGGTGGTCGGGACCGGTGCGATCGTGCTGTGGGGTGCGATGGCCATTGCGGTGCCGCCCATGCTGCAGTCCGCGGCGATGCGCGCGGGTGCCGACGACCCGGACGGGGCATCCGGGCTGTACGTGACGGCGTTCCAGGTGGGCATCATGGCCGGATCGCTGGCCGGCGGTTTGCTGTACGAGCGCAGCGTGGCGATGATGCTCACCGCGTCGGCGGGTCTGATGGGTGTCGCGCTGGTGGCGATGACGGCGATCAGACCGATCGTCGATGCCCCGCCCGTACCAGATTCTCAGGGCGAGTAACACCGCTGGTCAAGGCCGTGAACCGCGGTGCGTAACGGTCCTGTGGCGTTCGCCGAATGGCTAACTGGGGGTTCCGTTGTGCCACACTGGGGCGAGAATTTGACCGGAGGGAATCAATATGGCGCGCTGGATCACAGGCCGCCCGAAGGGGTGGCGGACCGCTAGAGTCGCCGCCGCTGTCAATGCTTGCGGCGTGGTCGCGGTGCTGATGTTGGGCGCCGGGCCGGCCCTGGCGGACCCCGAGGACGCGCCGGCCGATCCCGGCCCCGTGGTCGGCCCCGCCGAGCCGCTGCCGCCCGGTCCGCTGGCGCTGCCACCGCTGCCCGACCCGCTCGCGCCGCCGCCACTTCCGGGTGACCCGGCAGCAGTCCCGGCCCCCCCCCCGGGCGGGGTC
>NZ_LZKQ01000231.1 GCF_001668675.1 Mycobacterium asiaticum
GCCTCGATCGGCACCATCACGGCGTCCGGAATCTGCTCCGCCAGCCACTTCTGCCGGGCCACACCGAACGCGCGATCCTTCATCGTGACGACCACCGCGGTCGGCACGTCGATGTCGCCGACCCACGAGGTTGAGTCGAACCGGACCACCTCGGCGATCGCGCGGGTGATGCCGCCCGGAGAGGTGCTGCGAAACTGGCCGAGCACCCATTGATGGTCCGGCAGGAAGCCCTGGGTCACCGCCCCGGCGGGCTGACAGCGGCGGGGCGCGGGGGTCAGTGACTCGATGAGAGCCGCGAACAACCCGGTGGCCACCCGCTCGTACTGGGCGCGGCTCACCGCCGCCGCGGCGGCGCACAACACCAGCCCGTCCACCCGTTCACGGTGCCGCCGCCAGACCAGCTGCGCGATCAGCGACCCCATCGAGTAGCCCACCGGCACGAAGCTGTCGATACCCAGGACGTCGGCCAGCGCGACGACGTCGTCGGCGCAATCCTCCAACAGCATCCGGGGCGGCGAGATCCCTTGGCCGTGGCAGCGCTGGTCGAAAATCACCACGCGGCCGAATTCCCGGATGGCCTCCAGCGCGGGGTACCAGGTCATCAATCCGGTGCAGGCCAGCGAGTGCAGCAGGACGTAGGTGGGTCCGTCGCACGGCCCGGAGTCATAGACGTAGGTGTTCCCCCGGCCGGGCAACTCCAGCACCTGGCCCGACGGCACATTGGCGGCCGGGGCCACTGCGGGCACCATCGGTAACCGCATGGTGGAAAGAGTCCGCCGCCAGCTGTCGATGGGCTATTGAAACACAGGCGGAACACAGCTGGAACACAGCGGCCGCGCCGGACGGACGACCCGCCCGCGGCCCGGTTTCCCACCAACGCGATCCGGGTAGCAGAGAGGGACACGCACCCCTGGAAGGGAGAAATCGTGACGACTGCCGAACAGCCACCCCCGGAGGGCGCCGAGCAACCGCCGCAGGCCGCAGAGGGAGAGGGGCTGAAGGACAGCTCCAAAGAGTTCGCCGCCGATCCGTCTTCGGCCGCCGAGGGTGGAGGTGACGGCGCGAGCGAGTGACGTCATGCGGTGGAAACTTCTGCACGACGCGACGCGCCATGATGGCTTACGATTCGCCGCCAGAACGGGATTCATCGTCAGCGGCGTCATCCATCTGCTCATCGCGTACCTGATCGCCCGCATCGCTTGCGGGAGTTCGGCCAACGCCGATCCATCCGGCGCCCTGGCGACGGTGGCGGCCAGCGGTGGCGGCGAAGCGGCGCTGTGGGGTTTGGCCCTCGCGCTGATCCCGCTGACTCTGTGGCGATTCGCCGAAGCGTTGATCGGGTTGCACCCGGCCGAGGGTGTCGATGCCGACTCGCAGGATGCAAGCGCGGGAAATCGCCTGAAGGCGTTGGGATTGATGGTGGTGTACTGCGGCGTGGGGCTGACCGCGGTGCGTTTCGCTCTCGGCGATCGCCAGCCGAGCGGTCAGCAGACCGCCGGCCTGAGCGCCCGGTTGATGCAATCGGGAGCGGGCCGGGCGGCCCTGATCGCCGGCGGAGTCGCGGTGGTCGTGGTCGGCGGCTATCACGCGTACAAAGGGGCGTCGAAGAGATTCCTGTCCGACCTGACCGATCGGCCCAAGGGGGTGGCGGCGCTCGGCGGCTGCGGTTATGTCGTCGAGGGGGTGGTGCTGGCCATCGCGGGAGGGCTGGTCGTCAAGGCGTCCGTCGACGTCGATCCCGCGAAGGCTGCGGGTCTGGATGCCGCCGTGAAAACGCTTGCCGCGACCCGCATCGGGATGGTGTTGCTTGCTTTGGCGTCGATCGGGTTCGCGGCCTACGGACTGTATAGCTTTGCGCTGAGCCGCTATTCGCGGATGTGAGACCGGATGTGAGACATAGCCGCGGTCAAGGTAGGACCATAGCCGATCGACACCTCGAGTGGCTCGTCCAGCGGGTAGGCGCCGCGCATGCTGTCGCGGACATAGCCGGCCAGGTCGTCGCGCTCGCCGGCGGCGACCTCGAACACCAGCCCGCTGGACAGCTGCAGCACCAGGCGTGACGTCAGGCCAACCGCCTTGATCGCCTGGTCCACGTCGATCGTCGCGACCTTGATGATGTCGGCGGCGCTGCCCCTGATCGCCATCGCGACGGCGGCGCGCTCGGCTGCCGCCCGCACCCGGGGATCACCGCTGCCCAAGTCCGGCAAATAGTGTCGCCGCCCCAGCAGGGTCGAGGCGTACCCGACGCTGCGAGCCTCGTCGATCACGGCACCTTCGCCGGCCCAGTGCGCCAGGATCCGGGTGTCCAGATCCCGGTATTGCGCGATCATCAGTCCGGCATAGCCCTCACCCGCCACGACCGCCTCGCGCATCTGGTGCCCGGGGGCCGAGCTGTGGATACGCCCGTCCGCTGCAACGTGTTTCGAGGGCGCGGCGGCCGCCAGGATCCGGCGGTCCACAGCGACGCCTACCATCTCCAGCTCGGCCAGCACCCGCTGCGCCGGCAACTCCAGCCGCCCCAGCAGCGACGAGGAGTCGATGCGCGCGAGCTCCTCGTCCAGCACGTCGGCCAGATCGAGTACCGCGCAAGCCTGCAGGATCAAGCCCCGCGGGCTGTCTCCCTCGACGGCTTCCGGCGGCAGTGCGCAGCGCATGTGGTGCACCAAAAGCTCGTTGAGCGAACCTGATTGACGTTCGGGACGCAACAGGCGCGCCGCCAGCATGGTGTCGGAGGTGATGCCCCGCAGGGCCCAGCCGCGGCGCCCCAGCGCGTGCATCGCCCTCGGTGCGTCGTGCACGGCCTTCGGCGGACCCGGGTCGGCGAGCCAGGACACCAACGCCTCCGTGTCATCCGGGGTCAGTGCGGCGAGGTCAAGGAAACGACCATCCCCGTCGGCCGCCACGATCGCCAGGGACGCGGCCCGCGCGTCGTATCCGGTACCGGTGCCGGCAACGCTCAGACCGAACCGATTGCCCAGGCTGTGTTCTGACAGCCAGGCGGGCAGCTCACCCGCCTCCAGTACCCGGCCGCGCACGTCGAAATCCCTGGACAGGCTCATCCGGCCACCCGCTCCTCGCGCTGCGTGGGCCGACCGGCACTGCGGCCGTACCCGACGGCGCGGCCGCCGGCCGCCGGCGGGGTGGCCGCGATGTCCGTCGTCGCTTCGACCAACGCCGCCTCCCTTCTGCCGACACGGTACGCAGACGTACCGTTGTGCTCAAGGTTAGCGTCGGGCCTGATTCAGGGAATGAACCCAGCGGACCTATCGTTGCGCCGAGCGTCACACCAGCGTGCCGGTCACCGCTGAGGGCCACGCTGGCGTGACGCTCGGTGGGTTCAAACACCCCGGTGTTCGTGAAGGAGTTCTACAACGATGACTATGACGGCCCCGTCACAGACCGACACGTTCGAGGCGGCGTGGGAACGCTGGCACGCCGAGCGCGAGGCCTATTTCCGCGACCCACTGGGTTGGGTGAGCTTGACCGGCTTGTATTGGCTCACCGAAGAATTCGAGACGGTCGCCGACCTGCCGGGCCGCTGGCGGGCCGACACGGACGCCGTCTATGTAACGGGCATCGACGGAGCCGACCGGCTCGAGCCCGTCGAGGGAGCACCGGGGCTGCTGGTCGACGTCGGGGAGCGCCGCGTCGAAGTGATCCGCCGGACCGGCGCCGCGGCGTTGCGAATCCACGATCCCCGATCCCCGCACCTGCGGGAATACCGCGGCATACCCACCTATCCGCCGCGCGAACGGTGGCGCGTGCCCGGCGTTTTCAGCCCGTACCCGCAGCCGGAAACGGTGACCACCGGCGCGGTGGTGGAAGGACTACGGCACCACCTCAACGCGGTCGGCGTCATCGACTTCGAACTCGCCGGCCTTGCGCTGCGGCTGGTTGCGTTCGGTGGCAAAGACGGTGGGCTGCAGGTGTTGTTCACCGACGAGACCAGCGGTGTCACCACCTACCCTGGCGCGCGGTCGCTTTCGGTGGCCCTGCCCGACGGGGACGGCAAGGTGACGCTGGACTTCAACCGGGCGTCGAACCTGCCGTGCTCGTTCACCGACTACGCCACGTGCCCGGTGGCGCCGCCGGAGAACCGACTGCCGGTCGCGGTAGAGGCGGGTGAGAAGAACCCGCGCTGAGTTCCGCTGAGTTTCGCTATTCCAGCACGAAGACGGGGATGAGCCGGTCCGTCTTGGTCTGGTACTCCGCGTACGGCGGGTAGGCCTCGACCGCCAGCTGCCACCATTCCTCGCGCTCGGTTCCCGCCAGCTCACGCGCCGTCAGGGTGACCACCTTCTCGCCGTCCTGCAGCGTCACGGTCGGGTTCACCTTGAGGTTGAAATACCAGGACGGGTGCGCCGGTGCGCCGCCTTTGGACGCCACGATCGCGTAGCGGCCGTCCTTCTCCACGCGCATCAGCGGCACATAACGCTGTTTTCCGGTCTTCGCTCCGGTGATGGTCACCAGAACGACGGGCTTGTCGAAGATCTCGACACCGTCGGTGGTGCCCTGCTCCAAAATCTTTTCGGTCTGCTTGCGTACCCAGTCGGTGGGACTCAGTTCGATTTGATCGGCCATATGAGTCCTCAACACATCGCCGCACCCGATCCATTCCAGGTTCAGTCCGCTGTCAGCGCGCCGCGCAGGGCCTCCAGTTGGTTGGGTTCGGAGTCGCCGGCGTGCACCGTGACCGAGTGCAGGGCACCGTTCCACGCGAACGGTGGTTGATAGTCGCGGCTCACCGGCAGGCCGCGCTCGTAGCCGAGCGTGATGCGGGTGCCGCCGTGCTGCCAGACGAACGGCAGCGTGTGTACGGACGTGGCGGTGGCCACCACGGCGTCGTCGACTACCGCTTCGGCCCGCACCCCGCCGGACGCCAGGCGCAGCACACATCCCACCAGGTGGCGACCAGCCGGAAGCGGTTGGTCCGCTTGAACTTTCAGGGCCCCGCCCGGCAGCGCCAGGGTCACCGTGAGCCTGCCGTCGACGACGTAACCCGCCAGGCCGCCGTTGTGGTCACCGATAGCGAACAGCACTCCGCTGGGGGCGGAGTCGGCCACCTCCACGTCGGCGATGATCCGGCCCCCGCCGACCAGCAAGGGTATCGACTCGTCGGACACCGGCCCTGCCTCCGGATACAGCGTCACCGTCTGGCCGATGGGATACTGCGGCGGTACGAAGGCCGCCAACCGCCCCACCAGTGAATCCAGCAACGGCAGCACGTTATTCGCTTCGGCTTCGGCCGACCACTGCCGCTTCAGCCGCTCGAGCACGTCGGGGTGTTCGGCGGCGACGTCGTGCGATTCGGAGAAGTCTTCGTCGAGGTTGAACAGCGACCAGGTGTCCTGGTCGAAGTCACGGCTGCCGGGCAGCAACAAGTCCTCGTCCATGAGACCGGTGGAGACGTGGTCAGTGGTGGCTTTCCAGCCGTCAACGAAGATGGCGCGCGACCCGAGCATCTCGAAGTACTGCACCGAGCGCGGGTCGGGAGCGGACGGGTCGGTGAAGGTGGGCAGCAGGCTGGCGCCCTGAACCGGCGTTTGGGTGATGCCGTCGACCGCCTCCGGCACTGTCACGCCGCACGCGTCGAGCACGGTCGGCAGCAGGTCGATCGCGTGACCGAATTGCGGGCGGACGCCGCCGCCGTCGCGAATGTGTTTGGGCCAGTGGATGATTAACGGAACGCGGGTCCCACCGAGCCAGGTGTAGCGCTTCCACAGCCGAAACGGCGTGTTGCCGGCCCAGGCCCAGCCCCAGGCATAGTGCGGGTAGGTCTCGGTACCACCCCAGTCGTCGAGGAGTGCGAGGTTCTCGGTGAGGTTGTCGCGGACGCGGTGGGTGAACCGGTGTTCGTTGACGGTTCCCGTCACACCGCCCTCGGCGCTGGCACCGTTGTCCGACAGCACGAAGATCAGCGTGTTGTCCAGCTGACCGATCCGATCCAGAGCAGCTACCACGCGGCCGATCTGCGCGTCGGTGTGGCTGAGGAATCCGGCGTACACCTCGTGCATGCGGGCGTACAGTCGGCGCTCCTCGGCGCTCAGGCTGTCCCAGGCCGGTACCCACGACGGCCGGGGTGTCAGCGTGGTGGCGGCGGGCACGACCCCCGTTTCGAGTTGCCGGGCGAAGAGTGCGTCGCGCCATTGGTCCCAGCCGTCGTCGAATCGGCCGGCGTAGGCGTCGGCCCACGAGCGCGCCACATGGTGGGGCGAGTGCATGGCGCCGGTGGCGAAGTACAGGAAGAACGGCTTGCCCGGCGCACCGGCCTGCTGGTTGAGCACCATCCGGATGGCTTCGTCGGCGAGGTCCTCGGTCAGGTGGTAGCCGTCGCGGATTGGTGCCTCGACGAACGAATTGTCCCGAACTAGTTCGGGTGCCCACTGATTGGCGTCACCGCGAAGGAAACCGTAGAAGCGCTCGAAACCCAACCCCAGCGGCCATTGGTCGAATGGCCCGGCGCCCCCGAGTTGCCCCCGTGGTACCAGATGCCACTTGCCCACGGCCAACGTGCTCCAACCGGCGTCGCGCAGCAACCGCGGTAATGCGGCCGCCGAGCGCGGCAGGCGGGAGGTGTATCCCGGATGCGACGTGGGCAGATCGGCGAGAAACCCCATGCCCACCGCGTGGTGGTTGCGGCCGGTCAACAACGCCGCCCGGGTGGGCGAACACAACGCGGTCACGTGGAACCGGTTGTAGCGCAGGCCATCCCCGGCCAGCCGGTCGATGGTGGGCGTCGCGATATCCGAACCGTAGCAACCGAATTGGGCGAAGCCGAGATCGTCGAGGACGATCACCACGACGTTAGGGGCGTCCGTCGGCGGGGTGGGGCTCACGCAGATCCTCCGTGGGACGTCGGGCGCTGTAGTCGGTCGACTACAAGTCGCGGCTTACCCTATGGGCTGCCCGTGTGACGCACAAGACTTTGCGGCGGCGGTGGTTTTTACTGACGTCCACCCCGGGTATTCGATGCGAGCCAGGTCCAGGCAGCTTCCGTAAGCTGAATCCGGTATCCCCAACGAAAGACTCGCAACTCATGAAGGCAACGGTCACCCCCGAGGCGGAAATCGCCGTCACCGAGATCGCGCAGCGCCATGGCATCTCGCGGGAGGCGGTGCTGGCGTTGCTGTTCGCCCTGCACGCCGGCGGCGGCGCCATGGCACAGTTCAACATCCCCGAGTTGGGCGGATCGGGTCAGTGGATGCGGGGCGGAATGACGATGGTCGGCAACATGTTCGACAACGCGCTGAAGGCGCGCGTCGACGCGCTGTGCAGCGAATTGTCCCAATTGCTTTCGTCGGCCACCGTGTTCGCCGCGCCGAGCGGACAAGCTCAGGCGCAGGGTTTCACCTCCGGCAACTGGTGGCCGGCCGATTTGGGTGTGCCGAGTTCGTCGGGTGGGCAGAACAGCGCGCGGTATGCGATCTTTCCGGGCACTCGGCGGTTGGCGATCCAGGTCAACGGTGTCACGAGAGTTTTCGACACCGGTGAGCATCACATCACCGGCGTGCAGCAGCAACAGAGCGGCGGGGCCGGCGCGGTCACTTTCACCAGCCAGTTCGGCACCTTCGACGTGTCAAGCCTGCAGGAACTCGGGGCACAGCAGGTCGCCGAAACACCCACCGCCGCACCCCCGCCGCAACAGCAGGCCGGCCGCTCCGGGGATACCACGGACATTGTTGCGGCCATCGAGTCCCTGGCCGGACTGCACGATCGGGGCATCTTGTCCGATGAGGAGTTCGCGACCAAGAAGGCGGAGTTGCTGGGCCGACTCTGACGGCGCAGTTCGTCGAACGTGGGGCTCATGCATGCCCCGACGTGGGATCACCTTCTTGAGGCCCACGTTCGGCGCGAATCCGACGCCGGGGAATAGCGCTGTGAGCCCACTGTGTTCCATCGCACATGAGATCCTTGACCGAAGCCGAACGTGAAGCGTTTCTCGCCGACAAGCACATCGCGGTGCTCTCGATCGGCTCCGGCGGTCCCCGCCCGCCGGCCAGCGCGCCGATCTGGTACGACTACGCCGACGGGCTGGTTCGCTTCACCACCGGGCCTACGACGCGGAAGGCCAGGCTGATCGAGAAAGCCGGTGCGGTGACACTTGTTGTGCAACGCGAAGATCCGCCGTACCAGTACGTCATCGTGGAGGGCACGGTAGTCGACACCACCACACCGGCTCCCGACGACGTGCAGGAGGCGATCGCCATCCGATACCTCGGCGAGGAGGGCGGGCGCGCGTTTGTGCGTAGCCTCGAAGGCCAGCCGACCGTGATGTTCTCCGTCCGCCCGGACCGCTGGCTCACCGCGGACTTCTCCGACGAACTTTGATGCGCAAACCGCTACGGCGGCAGGCAATTTGCGTGTGAGCGGACGCACCGCGGGTATACCTGCGCGGTGTCCCTAACGCAGCGCGCGATACCTGAAGACCTGCGCCGGCTCGCCGCCGCGCACGGGGTGGCCACCTCCTACCGCAATGAACGACGCGAACCCGTAGAGGTCGACGCAGACGTGGTGGTCCGGGTGCTCGGTCTGCTGGATGTCGAAGCAGCCACCGAGGCCGACCGGCGCCGCGAGCTGGCCCGGCTCGAGGAACGTGACCGCGCCGGTGTGCTGCCGGCCACCATCGCCGTGCGCACCGGGCAGACGCGGTCCGTCCCCGGGGCCCGCCTGCTGATCGGCGAGGACGGCAGCCACACCGAGGTGCGCGACGAGCTGCCGGGCGAACTGTCCCCGGGCTGGTACCGGCTGCAGACCCGGGACGGGCAGGAAATCACCGTGGTCGCCGCTCCGCCTCAGGTCCCGTCCACCCCCTCCACCTGGGGCTGGATGCTGCAGCTCTACGCGCTGCGCTCGGCCCGCTCCTGGGGCATCGGCGACCTCGGGGACCTCAAGGATTTCCTGACGTGGACGGCCGCCGAACACGGGGCCGGCGCGGTTCTGCTGAACCCGCTGCACGCGCCCGGTCCCACCCATCCGGTCCAGCCATCGCCCTATACGCCGTCCAGCCGGCGCTTCGCCAACCCGCTGGCGCTGCGCATCGAAGACCTCGACGTCTACCGCCGGGCCGACCCCGACACCCGCGCCGAGGTGGATGCGCTGCGGGTGTCATCGACCACCCCGCGGATCGACCACGATCTGGTCTGGGCCGCCAAGCGCTCGGCGCTGGAATTGCTTTGGCGCGCCGCGGGCCGGCCCGCCGCGCTCGACGACTCCTCCGGCGCCGACGGTCTGCGCGACTTCGCGACCTACTGTGCACTGGCCGAGGTACATGGCGGCCGGTGGACCCGCTGGCCCGAGTCGCTGCGCGACGTCAACGGGCTTGCCGTGGCGGCGGCGCGCCGAGAGTTGGCTCCTCGGCTGGCATTTCATGCCTGGGTGCAGCATCGGTGCGCCGAGCAACTGGTGGCGGTACGGCAGGCGGCCCACGACGCCGGGATGGCGCTTGGTGTCCTGCACGACCTCGCCGTGGGGGTGGACCCCGAAGGGGCCGATGCTTGGGCGCTGGCCGATGTACTGGCGACCGGGGTCAGCGTGGGCGCGCCGCCCGACAATTTCACCCCACGCGGTCAGGACTGGGGGCTGCCACCCTGGCGGCCGGATCGGCTGGCCCAAACCGGCTATGCCGCCCTGCGGGACATGGTCCGGGCCGTCCTGGTGCACGCCGATGGGCTGCGGATCGACCACGTCGCGGGCCTGTGGCGGCTGTGGTGGATTCCACCCGGCGACGGTCCGGACCGCGGCACCTATGTGCACTATGACGCCGACGTGATGTTGGCCGTCCTTGCCCTGGAAGCTCACCGGGCCAAGGCCACGGTCGTCGGCGAGGACCTGGGCACCGTGGAACCGGAGGTCACTCAGGCCTTAGCCGACAACGGCATGCTCGGCTGCGCGGTGTCGTGGTTCACCCGCGACGAGTCCGCGCCCGGCGAACCTCTGCTGCCGTCGGCGCGGTGGCCGTCGAGGGCGGCAGCCAGCCTTTCCACGCACGACCTGCCCACCGCGGCCGGCTTCCTGCGCGGTGAGCACGTGCGGGCGCGCGCCGATCTCGGACTGCTTGACGACGTGCCGGCCGAGGAGGCCGCAGCGACCCGGGAACGCGCCGAGTGGTTGGCGCTGCTGCGCTCCGAAAACCTGCTGCCCGCTGGGCATTCCGCGGCCGAGCCCGACGAGACGGCGATCATCGTGGCGATGCACCGCTTCCTCGCGGCTACCCCCAGCCGACTGAAGCTGATCTCGCCCTACGACGTGCTCGGTGCGACCCGTCAACCCAATCTTCCTGGCACAGTTGACGAATACCCCAACTGGCGGCAGCCGCTTCCAACAGCGCTGGAGGACCTGCGCGAGGACCACCGGGTGGCCGAGATCACCGCAGTGTTCGGCGGGTCCGCTCAATCGTCGGCTGTCCCAACAGACTCCGCTGGAACGGTGTAATCCAGTGAGACGGTGGTGCCGGTGCTGCGAGCGTTGATGGTGCAGTGGTCGGCCAGCGTATGCATGAGCATGATGCCCCGGGACGCAAACGGGTCGTCTGGGTGGCGGCGCACCGGACGATGCCAGGTCCCCCGGTCGCTGACGCGCACGCTGATGGTGTGCGCGGCAGGATCGTAGCTGGCGTACAGGCGCATTCCGCCCACCGCGCGATGGCCGCGGTAGGCGTGCTCCACGCAGTTGGCCAGCGCTTCGTTCACACTCAGGACGATGTCCTCGCGGATCTCCGCCGGTCCCTGCACCCGCCGTTCCAGCCAGCGGTCCAGGAAGCGGCGCCACGCCGCCGCCGTCGTGGCGTCGGCCGCACCCGCACAAGTCAGCCGAACCGGGTCGGCGGCGGTGGATGTCAGGACGCTCATAGTTCAGGGGTACCCATCGGCAGGGCGGGCGATAACGTTGTCCGCGTTACTATTCGGCCACAATCAATTCTCGGCTCCATCGAGAAAATCCATCGGTCTAGCGTCTCCGTGCGCCATGCCGCGGTGTGCGACCGCGGTAACCATCGGTGTCCCGTTCTGGATCGTCCCGACGATTGCGACTTCGTCGTTGACCGCGAAAGCGGGTGCATTGCCAATCGGTGCACTTCCCCCCTTGGTGATCGCCAGTGTGTCTGGGGTCACGACGTAGGTTTGGGTGTAGCCGTCGGCACTGCGTGCCGTCAACGACTCGGCCGAGACGGCGACGAGAGTTCCTTCCTGGCTGAGCTGGCTGTCGGCCGACGAGGCCGCACCCGGGGCCGCGGGTCCCTCGTCTGTGCCATCGGCGGAAAGGAACAGCGGGCCGCTGAGCAGCGCGGCGAACAACGCCACGGCAAGCAGGGATGCGGAGAATGCTGCTGCGCCTACACCGGCAAATCTGAATTTCGATCCTGCGATGAGGCGGTGTCTGGCGCTCACGGTCAATTCCTTGCTAATCCGGTTACACGTCCGACAACTCTTTGCCCGCCATCGAGTCAAGTCGCTGCAAACGTTGTTACCCGGCGTGCCGGGGTCATAAACGGCTCAGCGGTCCCGGAATATCCGGGCGCACCCGCGGGTTGACCAGATCGGCGGTGCCGGAGATTCCCCCGGGTACCACATCAGAACCGTCGCTTCGAGCGACCACTTGCCGAGAGGCGTGAGCCCGGCACCGTCAACTGTCAGCGACGATGTGCGCGCAGCTGATATAGCCCCTTGGTGGTGGCGACCACGGCCCCGGTCGCGTCGGTGACCACCGCCTCGAGCGTGTAGTCAGCTTTGCCCTTTTCCTCTGCCTCGGCTTGGACGCGCGCGATGGTGTCCTCGTCCAGCTTGGCCTCGGCGCGCAGCGGCGTGGTCGCCATGCCGACGAACGAGATGTCGACGTTCTTCACCAGCGGGAAGTACTTGGCGGCATCGAACGTGGACAACGCGATGATGCCGCCGAGGATCTCAGCCACGGTGAATTGCACGCCGGCGTAGATGACGCCGAAGTGGTTGCCGTTGCCTTCGACCGGAACACTGGTCGCGGCGAAACCGCGCCCCGCTTCGATCACCCGCACGCCCATGCGGTCGGCGATCGGAATCGTCGACGCCAGACTCGCATTCATCATCTCGACCAGCTGATCCGCCACGCGTCGATGGTCGCATACCGCTCAGCACAGGTCGTGGTGGTACCACTGATTCCCGCCGAGGCGCTTCGCCTGGTACATCGCGGCGTCGGAGTCGGTGATCAGCCGCTCCAGCAATGCCTGGTGGTCGCCCGCCGGTGCGTCGTCCAACAGGGCGCATGCGGTGCCGATGCTGGCCGTGACTTCGGCGGTCGAGCCCGCCACGGCCAGGCACATCTGCGTCGCCAACGATTCGGCGTTGCATTTGGCCGCCGTGCCGGCCACCAGAAACTCCTCGCCGCCGCTGCGCGCCACCACAGCCTGGTCGTCGGCGGCGGCCAGCAATGCCTGGCCCACCTGGACCAGCGCGTGGTCACCGGCCGCATGACCGCGGTTGTCGTTGAGGCCTTTGAAGTTGTCCAAGTCGATCACCAGGACCACCAGGTGCGCGTCGATGCCGCGGCGGGCCAGCATCATCCCCAGGGCGTTGTGCTGGAACGCGCGTCGATTCAGCAGCCCGGTCAGCGGATCGCGATCGGCGCGGAGCAGGTCGCCCGACAGCGCCCGGACCAGGATCCGGATCGCCAACGGCAGCGCGATGTTGACCTCGAGGACCAGCCACAGATCCACACCGGCCAGGGACGGGTGCCCCGAGGACCCCAGCTGGACGGCTTCGTAGCCGGCGACCGCCGCGGCGACCGCGAAGTTGTACAGCACGAAGGCCGTGGTGTGAAAGAACGCGATGTAGGCGCCGAAGGTGGCGAAGGCGATGCATCCGATCAAAGACGCCAGCGGGTTGGGATGCGCCAGGCAGGCCAGCGCGACCGCGGTATTGCAGCTGACCGCGAACGCCACCGACTGGGTTCGTGTTGGCCAGCGCCAGATCCAGAGCATCGTCGCCGCGATACCCAGGGCGACCGCGGCCCACGTCATCGCGATCGGCACCGATCCGCGCGGTCCGTCCGACCCCGCCATCAGCGCGAAGAGGCACAACACCATCGACGCAGAGATGAACGCCATCAATGCCCGGGTGGCGCCGCTGATTCCCCGCGCAGCCAGGTAACCGGAGAGCCAGTCATACTGGTCGGCCCGTTGCCACCGGCTAAAGATCGCAGTCATCGTCGATTCCCCATCGCCACCACGCGCAGTGGTGCTGGCCCGTCGAGGCTGTCTCGAGGCCACCGAGCAGCTTAACGCTGGTCATCCGGCCTGGTTGGCGGTCCGGGAAAACCGCTACCGACCGGTTGGCGCGGACGGGGTGAATTGGACCGGCATGCTTTCCAGCCCACTGACGAAGTTCGCCGGGCGTAACGGCAGCGGGGAATCCGAAGCCAGCCGTAAATCGGGCAGCCGCCGCAGCAGCCGTTCCTGCATCATCGACAGCTCCAGGCGTGCCAGTTGATTGCCGAGGCAGAAATGGGTGCCGAAGCCGAAAGCCAGGTGGTTGTTGGGGTGCCGATCGATCCGGAACCTCTCGGGGTCATCGAAGACCGTCTCGTCGAAGTTCGCCGCTTCGAACAGCAGGATGATCTTTTCGCCCTGCCTGAGCTGCGTTCCGTGGAAGTCGATGTCGGCGGTCACCGTGCGCGCCATGTTCTTCACCGGCGAGGTCCAGCGCAGCATCTCCTCGATCGCGGCCGGCAACAACTGCGGATCGCGCACCAGCTGCTGATGCTGCTCCGGTTCACGCAACAGCTGCGCGGTGCCGCCGGACAAGGTGTGGCGCGTGGTCTCGTCACCGCCGATCAGCAGCAGCAGCACCTCGGTGACGATCTCGTGGTCAGCCAGCTGCTCCCCGTCCACTTCCGCATGCACCAGCACGCTCACCAGGTCGTCGGTCGGCTCGGCCTTGCGCGCCGCGATCATGGTTGTCATGTATTCGGTGTAGGCGGCGAAGGCGTCCACCGAGACCTGGAAATCCTGCTCGTCGGTGGTGCTGCTGAGGAAGCTGACCATGTCGTCGGACCAGCGCAGGAACATTTCGCGTTCCTTGGGCAGCACCCCCAGCATGTCGCCGATCACGGCCATCGGCAGCGGAGCCGCGAGGTCGCGGACGAAGTCGCACTCACCGCGTTCACACACCGCATCGATCAGTGCGTCGCAGAGGGCGCCGATCGACTCTTCGCGGTCTTTGACGCGCTTGCGGGTGAAGCCGGCGTTGACGAGTTTGCGGCGCAGCAGATGCTGCGGGTCGTCCATCGCGATCATCATCGGTGGCGCGGCCTGGTCGGGCCGTATTCCGCCCGCATTGGAAAACACCTCGGGATTGCGCTCGGCTTCGATCACCGCCTGGTAACTGGCCGCGGCGGCCAGGCCCTTGCTATCGCGAAACACCGGCTCGTGCAGACGCATCCACTTGTAGTACGAGCGTGAATCGCCGGCGTAGAAACCCCCGTCGGTCAAATCGATGTCGGGCCGCGCTTGGTCATGTCGCGCAAGAACTTCCGGCACCGTTGCACCCCTCTTCGACGCGGCAGCTGTTCACCTTTACCGTAGACATTACAGTACGAAAAGTGGTACCGGTCACCGAAACTCGTCCCCACGAGGTTTACCGGGACATGTTGGCGGGCCGCAACATTCGCAGCGTCATCCGCCACACCGTAGATGACCGCTGGCTACAGCGGCGCGACCCGGTCGCCCCAAGGAACCGCCTGCTCGAGCTGGGAGGCCAGCCGGATCAACACCGCCTCGCCGCCCAGCGGCGCATTGAACTGCGCACCCAGCGGGATACCGTCAGCGGTCCAGTGCAGCGGCAGCGAAATCGCCGGGCGGCCGGTGAGGTTGGCCAGTTGGGTGTAGGGGACCCAGCCCAGGTTCTTGTCCACCAGGTCGTCGACGATCTTGGTATACCGCAGCAGGCTCGCGGTACGCGTCTTGATCAGCGCGTCCGATGCCCGTTGCAGCGCAGCGGGCAGCTCGAACTCACCGATCCGGGGCGGCGGCGTCGCCAAAGTCGGGGTCAACAGCAGGTCATAGGACTCGAAGAAGGTGGTCAGCCGGCGGGTGTGCTCGTGGCGCCGTTCGACGGCGTCCACATAATCCACGCCGCTGGTCGCCCGGCCGATCGCGGCCATGATCAGGGTGTCCCGCTCGAACGACTCGTTGCCCGCACCGGTGAGCCGCTTGGCCTGCTCGACATCCCAGGCCAGATGGACGAACCAGGTCAACAGAAAGTCGCGAGCCAGCGCGGCATCGTCGTACGGGGCCTGGGGCAGTTCTTCCACGTGGTGCCCGAGCTCGGTCAGGGCGCGCACGGTCGTCTCGACGGCCGCGAACGCTTCGGCGTGCGGTTTCGGGGTGATCGCCGAAGGAACGCGGACCCCGATCCGCAGTTTCGGCGGATCCTGGCCCAGCTGGGAGGCAAAGGGTTCGTCCGGCAAGCCCGGCAAATACGGCCCGAACGGCTCCCCGCCGCTGATGACATCGAGCATTGCCGCGGTGTCACGGACCGTTCGGGAAACGACGCCCTGCACGGCGGCACCATGCATCGCCTCGGCCGTCGCCGGGCCCATCGGCGTCAGCCCGCGACCCGGCTTCAGACCGACCAAACCACAGCACGCCGCGGGGATCCGTATCGAACCACCACCGTCGTTCGCGCCCGCGCAGGGCACGACCCCGGCCGCGACGGCGGCCGCCGAACCGCCCGACGACCCACCCGGCGTCCGCTGCAGATCCCACGGGTTGCGCGCCGGCCCCCAGGCGTCGGACTCGGTGATGCCCTTCGCCCCGAATTCCGGCAGGTTCGTCTTACCGAAGATCACCAGCCCCGCGTCGAGCCAGCGCTGGACGACGGTCGCGTGCTCGGCGACAGGAGTCGACATCAGCGCCCGAGACCCCTGCGAGGTGGGTAGGCCGGCGTAGTCCTGCGCAATGTCCTTGATCAGAAACGGAACCCCGGCGAACGGACCGGTCGGCTGTTCATCGGGAGCGGCGGGGATGTCGCGCACGATGGCGTTGATCCGGGGATTCACCGCCGACGCCCGGTCCCGAGCCAGCGAGAGCAGTTCCGCCGGTGTCACTTCCTTGTCGGCGACGAGTTTCGCCAGCCCGGTGGCGTCGTATTTCCGGTATTCCTCGAAATCCATGGTTCGACCGTAACCGGGTTTCGAAGGGGCTGAACGGGGAGACCCTGAGTGCAGACACTCAAGCCGCTCAGAGAGGCCCCGCGTGGATCAGCACCAAAAAGACAAGCCGGCAGGCGTGCCGACGGATGCCAGGGAACCGACCGAAGACCAGCTCGCCGAGGAGGCGCAGCTGGAACAGCAGGATGTCGACCCCGACGCCCCTGGCGCGCAGCAGTCGGCGGACCAGATCGCCGACGAGAGCAGACGGTAGCCCTCCGCGGTAACACTCACAGGTACATCCCGGCCGGTACCGACGCCCGGTACCTGCCGGCACCCACCTCGGCAAGCAGCGCTCGCGTGCTGACCTTCTCCTCGTCGTCGGCCAGCACCGCGCGCCGGACGACCTCGCGGATGTCGCTGCCAGTGGTGCGCTCCGGCAACGCCGCCACCACCGCCTCGGTGTCGACCGCCGGACCGCCGGGAATGTCGCGGATCAGCGCCGCCAGGATGCGGACCGCCTCCGCCGCGGCGGGGTAGCCCACCTCGACGACGGAATCGAAGCGGCCGGTGCGGATCGCCGCTTTGTCCAGCGTTGCGGCGTCGTTGGTGGATGCCAGCGTCAGGATGCGGGCATCGGCGTCAATGTCCATGGCCTGCAACAATTCCGAGAGTCCGCGATCACCGGCGACGCGGGCGCGGCACCACAGGTCGACGTCCTCGAGCACGATGAGCACGGGACCGCCGAGGCGCTGAGCCTCTTCGACGACGGCGGTCAGCAATTCCTCGCCGGCCTTGGCCTCGACATAGATGACGGTGAATTCCCCGACCACCTCGCGAGCGACGACGGCACTGACTGCCGACTTGCCGGTGCCGGGTGGCCCGCACAGCAATACCCCGCGGCGCGCACCGAGGCCGTGCGCGTTGAGAATGCGGTGCCGGTCACGCACCGCGGTGATGCCGAGGTCGACTTCGGTCCATACCGCGTCGGGCACGATCACGGTGTCCCGGGTCGCCGCCGACGGCAGGTCGATGACGGTGAGATTCAGTCCGTGGCGGTTGCTGGCCCGCACCGCGCGGCCCCGGTAGGGGTTGAGTTCGTTGGCGCGTTCGGCGAGTCGGTCGAGGACGACACGGGCACGCGCTTGGTTGTCCGGTGTCACGTAGGCGGACACCTCGGCCGAATGCATGATCGAGTCGCGCGCCTCGATGTGGATGACGCAGCCTGCGTCCGCAAGCAGCGTGCCGGCGGGAAAATGCACACGCAAGCACAGCGGGTGCCGGTAGCGCTGGTCGCCGATCTCGGTCTGGGTCCACTTCGGCGGATAGGCGCACTCGCCGGGGCCGGTTTCGCATACGTCGGCATGCGCATCGATCAATTCCGCCAGCGCCAGCGCCGTGGTCAGCCGGGACACCGGATTGAGCTCGCGCTCCTCGTCGACCAGGTGGCCACAGTCCGGTACACCGAGGCAACGGGCGGTGAAACGCTCTGCGCTTTCCGCGCTTTCGCGTTCGGCCACACCGACCAGCAGTTCACCGAGGGCGCGCAGCGCCGGACGGACCCCGTAGTCGAGGCCGTCCAGCCACGCGCCGAGGTCATCGATTGGCGCGAGTGTGCGGTCGGTGAGTGTCATTGCTTTCTCGTCGGTCGGTTGGGCAGAGCAACCGACCACGATCGCATCCGAAGCCGAGACGTTCAACCGATTTTCGGCACGCAACACCTGTCGCCGTCACGGAGCACGCTGCGGCGATTCACGTTTCAGCACGGCGGGACGGTCGCGGCGCCGCAAACGGGACCAGCACCTCGTCGACGAGTTGCACGATCAGCTCGTCATTGATGGGGTCGCCGGTCACCAACAGGCGATGCCACAGCACACTCTGACCCAACTCCCGGGCGATCTCGACCGGGACGTCCGCCCGCACGTCCCCGCGGGCGATCCCTCGGGCCAGCAGGTCGGCCATTTCCTTCTTGCGCCAGCCGATCACATCGGTGCGGAAAGCCTCAGCCAACTCGGGATCGGTTGCGGCCGCGGCGATCCCGGCCCGTACCGCGGGCGCCTGCGGACCGGTGAACAGCTCAGCCCAGCCACGCAGGATCGCCAACATGTCCTCGCGGTAGCTGCCGGTGTCGTCATGCGGGATCGCGGCGACCGCGGTGCGCAGCAGGGTGTCGCGCAGCAACGCCCTGCTGTCGGGCCAGCGCCGGTAGAGCACCGCCTTGCTGGTTCCGGCGGCGCTGGCGACGGCCTCCATGGTGACCCCGGTCAGGCCGTTGCGGCTGACCAGCTCCAGCACCGCGTCCCTGATCGCGGTGTCGAGTTCCGCGCCGTACCGTCGCGCCATTCCCAGCCCTTTCAAGAAACGCTTGCGTTTCTTGCTACGCCGACTTAACCTCAGAGCAAGAAACGTTATCGTATCTTGGAGGTCGTCATGCAGAATCGGCCCGTTCTCTATCCGCTGCGACCGGTCGACAGCGCCAGGGTGCGCTTCACCCGAGCCCCACATCACCGTCGCCGCGTCACCATCGACCATCGGGTGCTGCCGGGTGTCACCCCGGCCATGCTGTTGGGCTGGTTCACCAATCTCGGCGGCACGATGGAATACGGCGGCCAGACCATCGACCGCTATCTCGCGTGGCATCCGATCGATCACATCCGCTGGGAATTGGCCCGTCCCGCACCCGGTGGCGGCGCCGCCGAGGGGGCGCGGTTCCGCATCGTGGAGGCCTTCGGCGCGCGGCCGGAGTTCCGGGTGGACGTCGTCGACCGCGTGGAGAAGCTGGACGAGACCGGGATTCGGCTGGTGACGCGGATCGCCGGCGTCATCGTCTTCCAGCTCGAGCACACCTGGTCGACCGGGTCAGACGGCGCACACTACGTGACGGTGCTCGACGTCGGCGCGCGCACAAAGCTTTTCGCCCCGATCAACCGCATGGTGCACCGGCGCTTCCCCGATGACATGTTGCACGCCTGGGTCAAACACAACATCGAAGAGGTGGGACAGCTGGAATACCTGCTGCCGCAGCTGCTGGCCACCCAGGAGAGCGCCCGGGCGACCATCAAGGAAACCGCAAGAATCCGTTGAGCGGCGTCGGCGACTCTGATCGTGTCAATCGTCAAAGGAGACACGATCATGCGGGGTATGCGCCTCAAAATGCTTATTGCGGTAGCGGGTTTGGCCGCCGGTCTGCTGGTCGTTTCGGCCGGCATCGCCCACGCGGGCGGCGCGGCGGCCCCGGTGGGATTTTGGACCACGGGCAACGGATCCGAACAACTGCTGGTGAGCCAGAGCGGTTGCTCATTGGCGAATGCCGCTGGGGTACCGACGACGTCGGGGCCGTGCAGCTGGAATGCCTCGTCCAATGGCGGCATCCTGACGATCATCAGCAGCCAAACCCGGCGGCCGTCGCCCGTCTACTTCAACGTGCTCTGGGTGAACCAGTCGACGATCACCGTTGAAGGCGACGTCTTCTATCGGCGGTAAACCAACCGTCAGCCGGCACCCTTGCCGTTGTCCACCCGGTACACGGCACCGTGCACGGCCGCGGCGTCGTCGCTGGCCAGAAACGCGATGACAGTGGCCACCTCGCGCGGCTGCATCATGCCGCGCGGTGCGGCCGAGCGCAGGATCAGGTCGTAGTTGGGATTCTCCGGGGCAGTGAATTGCTCGATCTGCGGGGTGAGCATCCCGCCCGGGCACACCGCGTTGACCCGCAATCGATCCGCGGTGTACTCGACCGCCAACGCGCGGGTCAACCCCACCAAACCGTGCTTGGCCGAGCAGTAGCCGGCCGAATACGCCTGGCCCTCGACCCCGGCGATCGAAGCGACATTGACGATGTTGCCGCCGCGGGCGAGCAGATGCGGGAGCGCGGCGCGACACAGAAAGAACGGGCCGTTCAGGTTGACCGCGAGGTCTTCGGTCCAATCGTCGTCACTCATCGACTCGGTCCGGCGCATCTGGTGGCGGCCCGCGATGTTGATCAACACATCGAGCCCGCCGAACCGTTCGACGCATTGCGCGATCGCGGCCCGGCAGGCCTGCGGCGAGGCCACGTCCGTCGCGGCATATGCGCCGCGCTCGATATCGGCGAACACCGCGGCGAGCCGGTCGGTGTCCCGCGCGATACCGAAAACCGTTGCGCCGCTGCGGGACAACAGTCGCGCGGTCACCGCGCCCAGTCCCGATGACGCTCCGGTCACGAACGCGACCTTGCCTTCCAGTGCTGCCATCAAGTCGCTCCGTACTGGCCGAGGTGGGTCCGAATTGCCGAGATCGCCGAAGCTATCGCATCGGCGCTGTCACCTCCCAACGGGGCGAGACTGGCGAACCCGTGCGGGAGCGTGTCGAACTGCCGGTGGTGCACGGTGACCCCCGCCCGGCGCAGGGCGGCAGCGTACTCGTTGCCTTCATCGCGTAGCGGGTCGAATCCGGCGGTGAACACCAGGGCCGGTGCCAGTCCCGTCAGATCGGCTCGCAGCGGCGATATTTCCGGATCGTCGGGGGCAAAGTCGGTGCCGCCGAGAAACAATTCGGTGAACCACTCGATCTCGGACCGGGAGATGAAGAATCCATCCGAGAACAGCATCCGTGATCGGGTCTGACCGGCGAGATCGAGTGCGGGGTAGAGCAGTACCTGCAGGGCCGGCTGCGGAATGCCGTTGTCGCGGCAGTGCAACGTGACAAGCGCCGCCAAGGTTCCGCCGGCGCTGTCACCGCCGACGCCGACACGATTTGGATCGGCACCAAGGTCCGCGGCCTGTTGCAGTGTCCATCGGTAGGCTGCGACGCAGTCCTCGACGGCAGCGGGAGCCTTGTGTTCGGGCGCCAATCGGTATTCCACCGACACGACATGCACCGCGGCGTCCCGGCAGATCATTCGGCACAGTCCGTCGTGAGACTCGATGTCGCCGACGACAAATCCGCCGCCGTGAAAGAAGACCACCAACGGCGCCGGTGTCGCACCCGGCGCCCGGTAGTGCCTCGCCCGCAGCGCGCCGGCGGGGCCCGGGATGGTGAGGTCTGTCGTCGGGACCGAGATTCTGGGCGCCATCGCCACGTGCGAATCGCGCATCAGCGCGCGGGCGATCTGCGGATCCCCGGAGGCGCCGAGGCCACCGGTACGCGAAAGTCGTTGCGCGGCAAGGATCAGCTGCGCCGTTGCATCCAGCGTGTTGCCGTCAACGGTGATCCGCCGACCTCCGGCAAGCACGCGTTTCGCCGAAGCCGGTATCCGCGGCAAGACCGTCATGCCGATCCGGAGCGCCCCATTGGTCACCGCAACTGGACGCGCCTTGAACCGCCCACGCGCCATGGCTGCGCCCTCCCCCTCGACCTCCGACGAACCCTAACCGGAACATATATTTGGTTCAAGATCCAGCCGGGCGGCGCGAAGGTCCCGGCCGGTTGCGAGCGCGTACAGTGAACACCAGAAGTTATATACGCTAACTAAGCGGTGGGATTCCGCTGGGAGGAGACGAGCGTGGCTCGGACCGACAACGACACCTGGGATCTGGCTTCGAGCGTGGGAGCGACCGCCACGGCCGTCGCCACCTCGCGCGCGATTGCCTCAGAAGGACCCGAGGCGCTGCTCGACGATCCTTCGGCGGCCCCGCTCGTCCGGGCGGTCGGCATCGATACCTTCGTCAAGCTGCTCGACGGCGAGCTCGGGGATATCGACGATCCACTGGTGACCCGCCAAGCGATGAAGGAGCAGATCACCGTGCGCACCCGGTTCTTCGACGACTTCCTCATCGAGGCGACCGGGGCTGGCGTTCGGCAGGTGGTGATCCTGGCCTCGGGGCTGGACACGCGGGCTTACCGGCTGCCGTGGCCGGCCGACACGGTCGTCTACGAGATCGACCAGCCCGAGGTCATCGAATTCAAGACGCGCACGCTGGCGGACCTGGGCGCGGAGACCGCCGCCCAGCGCCGCACGGTGGCGATCGACCTGCGCGACGACTGGCCGTCAGCCCTCGAAGCGGCGGGATTCGATGCGCAGCAGCCGACGGCCTGGATCGCCGAAGGCCTGCTGGTCTACCTGCCGCCCGAGGCGCAGGACCGGTTGTTCGACAACATCTCCGCCCTGTCGGTACCCGGCAGCAGGATTGCTACCGAACACATGGACATGCGCAATATCCCGTCCGACTGGGCGGAGAAACTGACCGAGCGCTCGCGGCGCATCGGCTCCAACATCAACCTGGCGGAATTGTTCTATACCGGGGAACGCAACAGCGCAGCCGAATACCTGGCGGCGCTCGGCTGGCGGGCGGCTGTCAGGAACACCGAAGAGGCCTACGCCGCACATGGATTCGCGCTTCCCGACGACGAGCTGACCGCGTTCGGCAAGGCATCGGGTTACCTGTCGGCGGTCCTGACGTAATGCTCGGTTGCGCGGTTCGACGGCGCGCAACGGGGTAGTCAGGCGCAATGAATCTGCATCAAGTTCTGGGCAGCGCCGAACGACTCGAGGTCCTCGACCGGCCCGCACAGGTCAGCGCTCGGGTCGCCGGACGGGTGGTCGGCCGCGGTGGCCGGGCCAGGCTCCTGCGCGGATCCTGGCTCGGCCACCCCGTCCACCCGCTGCTCATCACGATCCCGGTCGGCACTTGGATGACGTCGGCGGTCTTCGACGTCATCTTCAAAGACGTCACCACCGCCCGCCGACTCATTGCCGTCGGTCTGGCCGCCACGCCACCTACGCTGCTGGCCGGCTGGGCGGATTACACGCTGCTCGGCCGGCGACAGCAGCGGGTAGGGCTTGTGCACGCGCTCTCCAATTTCGCCGGTGTGGTGATGTTCTCCCTCTCCTATCGGGCGTACCGCAAAGATCGACTCCGGGCGGCGCGGGTGTACACCCTCGCCGGCCTCACCGCGATCAGTGTGGGCGGCGCACTCGGTGGGCACCTTTCCTATGCGCAGGGCGCCGGGATGTTCCGGTGGGAGCCGCTTCGCGCGGTGACACACCGCAGTCCGGTCGAATACCAGCGCGCCGCGTGAATCACGCCGCGCCCGTGTGCATCCCGTAAGGGACCGCTCGCAGCAGTGTGACGGTGAGCTGCGCGCCGTTGGGCATGGCGTAGGTTCGCCGCTCGCCGGGGCGCGCCCCTTCCAGCGCGGCGCCCAACGGGGATTGCACGGAGTAGACCTCGAGGTCGCCGGGTTCGGTACCGCGCAGACCTAGCAGGAAGGTCTCGACTTCTCCGGTGTCGTCGTAGCGGATGGTCAAGACCATTCCCGGCTCGGCGATCCCGTCATCCGGCGGGTCCTGGCCGACGGTCACGTCGACCAGCAGATCGTGGATTTCCTGGATCCGCGCCTGCCAGCGGTGGATGTCATCGGCGCGGTCCTCGTCAGCGCCGTCGATCGCGGCGAGACACCATCGACGCAACGTCGCCAACTCTCGCTGCAACCGGTCGTGGGCCTGCTTCGAGATCCACACCCGCTGCACATTGCGTTGCACCGTCACTATCTGTCCTTTCCTATCCAAGTGGTCGTCGCCAGGGGCGGGCGGGGAGACAGCAACCGCCCCTGACGACTGGGAGGCCCCGTCCGGGGGCAGAGTTCGTTACGGCCGGCTGGGGTGCTCGGTGCCCTCGCCGGTCACCAGCTCGGGCCGCCAATCGGCGTCGCGGGCCCGGTTGCACGCCGCTCGGGTGCCCGCGAAGAGGGCCGCCGCGGCGACGGCCACGTTCAACCAGATCGCCAGGGCCACCAGCACCGCCTCCCTGGCCGCGGACATGTGCGGCGGGCCGACGTAGGAGCCGTCGGGGTTCACCCAGATGTCAATCACCTCTCCCGGCTTGGGTGCCCTTTCCGACTGGACCAGACCGGTGTGCTCGGCGCCGGCGGCGAACCACCGGGCCTGCACCCAGGTGCTGTCGCTGCGAGCTGGGCGGTCGAGGACGGTCGCCTCGACCGAGATACGGCTCTGTGCCTGCTCGGCGTGGGAGCGGGCACGCGAGTCGTGGATCGCGGTGCCGACGGCGGCCGCAACCGGGGCCGCGAGCAGCGTCACCGTGACGGCCAACGCCAGGACCAGCGCTTCGATTCGGTCGCTTCGGCGGATCAGAGGATTGCGGCCGAACAGCACCCGAACCCACCGCGGCAAACCCAGGGTGAAGGTCTCCATGCCGGCACCCTCGTCAGAGCGGTGGCGGTCACGCCGTCGCTGATCGGGTTGCGGGGTAAGCATCGGTGCTCCTATCGGGCAGGCGCGTCGGGCGTCCTGCTCTCTTCGACACCTCCATGGTGAAGCGGCCGACAGCCACCCGCGTTGACGGAACCGGACAATCCGGCACCCGCGCATTGTCCCGTTGCGACAGGACGATCAGTAGATGTCGCCCGCCGCGAGCTGGATCATCATGGCCAACCGTTTCTTGGGGTCGTCCAGCGCCAGATTGGTGAGATCGGCCATCTTGCGCATCCGGTACCGCACGGTGTTCTCGTGCACGCCCAGCCGCTCGCCGGCCTCCGCGGGATCGCCCTGCGCCTCCAGCCAGGCCCGCAGCGTGGCCACGTACTCGGTACCGTTCGCGGTGTCGTGGCGACGCAGTTCGGCCACCGGCCCGCGGTCCGGGGACCGACCCGACCGCGCTGCCGTCCGCAACCGCTGCAACAGGATGTCGTCCCATGACTCGTCGTACACCGGCGTGGCGGCCCTCGGCGACGCCTCGTGTAGCGCCAGACACTCGTCGGCCTCTTGGCGCGCGATGGGCAGGTCGGACACTTCGACCGCTCCGCTGATGCCTGCCACCACCGTCGCCCCCTCCGGCAGTGCGGCCCGCAAGCCGGTGACCCAGCGGCGCGCAACCGCGGCCTCGCCCCCGGGGAGCAGCGTGTACACCGTTTTCGCCACCAGGGCACTGCGGCCGGGCCGCGACCAGCCGAACCCGGCGGTGGCGCGCTCGAATGCCAGCAGCAGCGCGGCATCCCGTTCCCGGGCGATGGACGCCTGCAATGCGATCACCCGCAACGGGCCCGGCGGCAGTCCCAGCCTGGTGATGACCGTGGCGGCGGCGGCGCTGCCTTCCAACAACCGGATCACCAGATCGGATTCGACCTGGCGCTCGAGGTCCGCGCTGGCCCGTGACCGAAGCAGATGCAGGGCGACGGTGTGCGCCCCGTCGGCGAGCGCGGCGCGCGCGGCGCCGTCCAGTGGCGCCGAACACGCCACCCACACCGACCCCATGAGTTCGCGTCCCGAGCGCACCGCCACCACCATCCGACCGGTCAGGCCGTGCTCGGCGTCCTGCGGGATGAACAGCGGGTCATCGGAGACTTCCAGGTGGGCGAATACACCGTCGGCCTCGAAGAACTTGCGCAGGCGCTCGGGTGTCTGCCGCAGCAGGATGGTCTCCACCCGCGCCGGATCGGCGTGCTCCTGCAGCCGCGAATAGGCCAGCACCTGCATCAGGCGATCGTGAATCACCACGGCACTCCCGATGGCGTCGGCCAGGCTGTCGGTGAGTGCGAACAGATCGGTCGGACCGCGGCCGGCCGCGGTTTCGCGGCCCTCGAGCACCAGCCCGTAGACGACGGCCGCCAGTTCGCTCCAGGAGAGCGCGTCGTCAACCACCAGCACCGCGCCGACCCGCGCGTCGTCATCCGGCTTCGTGGGCACGGTGCTGGCGCGCACCAACACCACCACGGCATGCGCCGACGCCGCCCATTGCAGCGCTTCCTGGTACGACGCGGCATCGATGGCCAGCAGCACATCGCCCAGCACGGGACCGTTCTGGGCAGCCTCGTGGATTACGACGCTGCCCAGTTCGGTCGATCGCGGAACCGTCGCCGAGCGCAGCCGAACCCCGTAGCTGCCCAGCACATTGACCAGGCGGTCCAAAGTGATCACGCGGCGCTCCCCAACAGGACTGCTGCCAGCGTAATCAGCAAACCCCGCGGTGTCCCCCTATTTTTCGATGCCACTGGCATCGTAATATGGGAACCGTGGGCCGTCGCCCGGACGAGCCATCGTGAGGGAGAACCATGCTGATCGGCGTCACCGGCGGGACCGGATACCTGGGAGCGCACTGTGTACGAGCCCTGCTCGCCCAAGGTCACCGCATCCGCCTACTCGTCGAACCCGGGGCGGCCGACGCCCCGGTAGTTCGCAAGGTTTCCGAACTCGGCGAGGTTGAGGTACGCCAGGGCGACATCCGGCAGCAGCGCACCATCGAGGCGTTGCTGGACGGCTGCGACGCGGTGCTGCACGCCGCCGGCGTCGTCGGCACCGACAACCGTCGTGCGGCACTGATGTGGGAAGTCAACGCCTACGCAACGGAGTCGCTGCTGGGGCACGCGGTGCGGACGGGTCTGGATCCGGTTGTGATGGTGAGCAGCTACAGCGCCCTGTTCCCGCCGCCGGACGGCATCATCGGCCCCGACACCCCGACCGCGCCGGGTCGCAGCCCGTACGCGCAGACCAAGGGCTACGCCGATCGGGTGGCTCGCAAGCTGCAGGACGAGGGTGCACCCGTTGTGATCACCTATCCGTCGAGCGTGGTCGGGCCGGCCTTTCACACCGCACCGGGTGTGACCGAGCGCGGCTGGGCGCCGGTAGTGCGACTTGGCATCGCGCCCAAGTTGCGCGGCGGCATGCAGATGATCGACGTCCGGGATGTGGCCGAGGTGCATGCAGCCCTGATGAAGCCGGGACGCGGGCCGCGGCGCTATGTGTGTGGCGGGGAGCTCGTCCCGTTTGACGACATGATCACCGCCCTCGAGCGTGGGGCCGGTCGCCGTTTCATCCGAATCCCCTTGGATCACCGGGTGTTCCGCGCCTTGAGCAGGGTCGGTGATGCGCTGTCGGGGATCGTGCCGCTGGGTGACGGGCTCAGTTACGAGGCCGCGCTGCTGTTGATCGCGGCCACGCCGACCGACGATTCACGCACGCTGGGCGATTTCGGCATGACGTGGCGGTCCCCGGTCGACGCCATCGTTTCGTCTTTTCCGCGGCACCACGTCGGTGAGACAGCGAGCGGGGTGTGATCACGCCATTACTCAAACCATTTCTAGAGCAAGGTTTCGCAATTCGCGCCGCGAGCTGACGCCCAGCTTCGCGAAGATGCGGCCCAGATGCCATTCCACTGTGCGCGGACTGATGAAAAGCTGGGCGCCGATTTCGGAGTTGGTACAGCCCTGCCGCGCCAGTAGGGTGATCTGCCGTTCCTGCGTGGTGAGGCCGATCGCGGTGCCCTTCACCGGCTTGTGCACCGCCTCGCCGGTAGCTTGCAGTTCGCGGCGCGCCCGCGCGGCGAAGCCCGCTGCGCCCATTTGAGCGAATAGGTCGTAGGCGCAGCGCAGCTGAGCCCTGGCATCTGCGCGGCGATTCGCCCGCCGCAACCACTCGCCGTAGACCAGGTGGGTGCGCGCCTGGTAGACGACCACCGGGGTGCGCGACAGGTGCTCCACCGCCGCCCGATAGTCCGCGCCCGGGTCGGCGCTTACACCGACGAGCGCTCGCGAACGCGCGGCGATGCCCAGCGCGGTCTCGGTTCCGCTGGCCCGCGCGCGTTCGTTGATATGCGCGAGAAACTCAGCGGCCAGGTCGGTTTCGCCGCAGTAGGCGGCGGCCTCCACCGCTTCGGTGAGCAGATACGACGACATGCCGATGTCGTCGTGTTCGAGCCCGGCCCGCGCCGCCGCCAACGCTTTCGGGTATTGCGACAAACCGTTGTACAGGACGGCCGTCGCATAAAGCGTGACCGAAACTTCGGTGCCCTCGCCGCGAGCGCTGGCCCCCTCGATGATCACCCTCGCAGATTCGAGACAGTGCTTCTCCTCGCCGCGGTAGGCAGCCAGGTACGGCACGATCGACAGGTGCGGCGGGGTGCCGGTCGCGGTGGCCAGGATCTCCACCTCCTGCAGCGCCGCCTCTGCGGCCGGGAAGTCACCGCGTGTCACCTTGAGCCCGGCGTAGGTCGACAGGGACGATGCGATGAGCGTCAATTCTCCTGTGGCACGCTGCATCTCGACTTGCCGGCTGGTGAGGAAGTCGTAGGCGTCCTGCTCGAACAGGTCCAGACAGATGCGATTGGTGATGTCGTGCCAGCGCGGATCCGACGTACCCGATCGGGTCTCCCGCACATACTCCGCAATCGCGGTTCGCAGCAGCGGCGCTGCGGCAACATAGCCATCAGTCAGTCGGACGATCAGTCCCTCCATCAACAGGTCGACCGTGTCGCGCCGACCCGCGGCCAGGCCGGCGCGGGCGGCCCGGGCAACTCGCTCCGGCGGACTTTCCGGGTCGAAAAAGCGGCCCACAATGAGGATGGACATCAGCGCCTCGAGATAGGTGTCCCGCGCCAACGCGGGGTCGATCTCGCCGAGCCGCTGGGCGGCGGCCAACAGCAACGGCGGCGCATCGGGACCACGACGTGCGGCCCACGCTAGCTTCGCACGTATCAAATCGACTCGGACACTGACGGATTCGTCGTCGGAGACTTCGCTTACGAGATCCAGCAGCCGCGTGGCGGCCTCTAGCGATCCCGCATCGAGCTTGGCCTGTGCGGCCTGTAATGCCAGCTGCACCCGCTGCTGACGATCCGGTGTCGCGTCGACGGCCGCTGCCCAAAACGCCGCGGCGGCCGCGATGCCACCGCGAGCCCGGGCGTGTTCGGCGACGCCCAGCAATTCGGTGGCGACCTCCTCGTCGGGGGCTGTAATGGAATGCGCGCGGTGCCAGGCCCGGTGGTCGGGAGCATCGCTGATTGCGCCGGCGAGCGCTTCGTGAGCCCGCCGCCGTTCCGAAAGCGGTGCATGACTGTAGATCGCGGAGCGAACCAGCGGGTGGCGGAACACGATGCGGCCGTCGACCGATAACAGGCCCGCCGTCTCTGCGGGCGCAGCGGCCTCGACATCGATTCCCAGCCGGGCCGCCGCGGACCACAACCAACTCGGTTGTCCGGTCGGTTCCGCAGCGGCGATGAGACACAGCATCCGGGTAGGCGCCGGAAGCTGACTGAACTGCTCGATGAAGCTGTGCTCGATGCGCCCGGGAATAGACTTCCCGTGTGCCAGGCCGTAACCGCCGGCCAGGTCGGTCGGGTCAAGGCACCGGTGCAGTTCAAGCAAAGCCAGCGGGTTGCCCCTCGATTCCGCGACGATGCTGTCGCGCATGCGATCAGAGATCCGTCCGGGCAGCAGTGCCGCGAGCAGGGCCCGGGCGTCGCTGTCCGACAGACCTTCCAGGACCATCTCGGGCAGGTCGGCCAATTCGGCGACCGGGGTCCGCGCGGCAAAAATCATGATGACGCGATCCGCCAGCAACCGTCGCGCCGCGAAGGCGATCGCCTGCAGTGACGCGCGGTCGACCCAGTGCGCGTCATCGACGACGCAAATCGTCGGTCGGCTTGCCCCCGCTTCCGCCAGCAGGGTGAGCACAGCCAACCCGACCAGCAGTCGATCCGGAGCACCGTCGCCTTCGCTGACTCCGAGTGCGACTTCCAGCGCAACCTGTTGCGGTTTGGGGAGCCGGCCCACCAATTCTTGCAATGGAGCGCAAACTTGTTGCACCCCTGCGTGAACCAGTTCCATCTCGGACTCGGCTCCACTGGTGCGGATGACGCGGAAATCCGAGGCCTGCTCAAGCAGATGGTCGATCAGTGCGGTCTTACCGATGCCCGGCTCGCCCCGCACGACGAGCACGCCGCTGTGGCCTTCGCGCGCGCCACCCAGCAGGCCGGCCAGCAACTGCTGCTCCTGCCGCCGGCCCAGCAACCCGCAAATATTGTCGCGCACGCAAACATATTCGCAGGAAACCGCCCCCGGGGCGCGCCGGAGACCGGGGGTTTACCCGGGGTCGGCAACTGGGCACCGGTGCTTGACTCGACGCCGTGGAAGGCGAGCGGCCGCCGCTTCCGCACTCGACGAGAAAGGCCGTGTGCTCCGATGACCGACGTTAAGAATGTCCACGAAGTCACCTACGAACTGCTGCGCAAGCTCGGTCTGACGACGGTGTTCGGCAATCCCGGATCGACCGAGCAGTCCTTCTTGAGAGACTTCCCGGACGACTTCACTTACGTCCTGGCGCTGCAGGAGGCGTCGGTGCTGACCATTGCCGACGGGTTCGCTCAGGCCACGGGGCGGCCGGCGCTGGTCAACCTGCACACGGCGGCGGGAACCGGCAATGCCGTCGGTAGCTTGGTGGCCGCCTACCGCGCCAATACCCCGCTCATCGTCACCGCCGGTCAGCAGACACGCGAAATGCTGCTGTGTGACCCATATCTGGCCAACAAAGAAGCGACGACGCTGCCGCAGCCGTGGGTGAAGTGGGCTCACGAGCCGGCGCGGGCCGAGGATGTGCCGGGCGCGTTCATGCGTGCCTATGCGACGGCGCTGCAACCGCCCGCCGGCCCGGTCTTCCTGTCCATACCCCTCGACGACTGGGAGAAGCCCGCGCTCGGTCCTGCCGTTGTGCGCACGGTCGGCGAACGGACCACCGCCGACCCCGATCGCTTGCGCCAATTCGCCGAACGCATCAGCAGTGCCCAGCGTCCGGCCCTTGTGCTGGGACCGGAGGTCGACCGCGCCGGCGCCTGGGATGCCGGCGTCGCCTTCGCCGAGAAATTGAAGGCACCCGTGTACGGCAGCTCGCTGCCGGACCGCATCTCGTTTCCCGAGGACCATCCGCTGTACGCCGGCATGTTGCCGATGACGATCGCCGGGGTGGAGCAGGTGCTGCACGGTTACGACCTGGTGATCGTGGTCGGGGCGGAGGTGTTCCGCTATTACCCCTACGTGGCCGGCGAGTACCTGCCCGAAGGCACCGAACTGCTGCAGATCACCGCCAGTTCGGAACGCGCTGCGGTGGCGCCGGTCGGCGACAGCCTGGTTGGTGACGTGGGGCAGGCTTTGGCGTACTTGACCGAGACCGTGCAGGTACCGGGCGACCGGCAGGCACCGCCGCCCCTGGCTCACGAGCGCAAATCCGATCTGCCGGCGTCCGCGCCGATGACCGCCAACGCGGTGTACGAGGTGCTCAGCACCCTCAAGCCCGCGGATTCACCGCTGGTGATGGAGTCGACGTCGACCATCGCCGAACAGCAGACCTGGTTGCCCACCACGCGCAGCGCGGGCTTCTACGCGACCGGGAGCGGCGGAATCGGCTGGGGCGTGCCGGCCGCGGTCGGTGTCGCGCTCGGCGACCGGGCCCGCGGCGTCAAACGCACCGTCGTCGCCACCATCGGTGATGGTTCCTTCCAGTATTCGATTCAGGCGATCTGGACCGCCGCGCAGCACAAACTGCCCGTCGTGTACGTCGTCCTGCGCAACGGTGAGTACTGCATCCTCAAGTCGTTCGCGCTACTGGAGAAGACACCGGGGGTACCGGGCCTCGACCTACCCGGCCTCGACATCGAGTCTCTGGCAAAGGGATTCGGCTGCCGGGCAGTGACGGTCGACAGTACCGACGCGCTGGCCACCGAGTTCTCCGCTGCCCTGTCAGCGGACGGACCGACGGTCATCGTGGTGCCGACCATCCCCCAACTTCCGTTCCTGGGCTGAGGGCGGGTCCGGTGCCCATCTACACGTGCACTACCGCCGCCGCGACGCTCGACGCGCAGACTAAAGCGGATCTGGCTGCGGAGATCACCCGTATCCACTCCCGCGTCAACCACGTTCCCAGCACCTACATCAACGTGGTGTTCCACGAACTCCCACCGGACGCGATCTACACCGATGCCCAACAGTCGCAGCCGTTGCTGATCACCGGCTGGGTGCGCACGGGCCACCCTGATGACGAAACCAGCCAGCTATTAAGCGAAGTCGCCGAGGCTGCTAGCAGAGTGACCGGCATTCCGTCGGCACGCATCCTCGTCATCATCCAGAACAGTCCCGCCCACTTCGCCATGGAGGGCGGACGGGTACTGCCCAACCCGGGGGAAGAACAGGCGTGGCTGGCAGGCCATTGACGGAACCGCCATGTACGCGGTGGCGGTGACCCGAACCGGTGCGCCGGAGGTTCTCACCTACACCGAAATTCCACAACCGACACCCGATGCCAACTGCGTGATGATCAAGGCGGAGGCGATCGGCGTCAACTTCATCGATACCCATTTCCGGTCTGGCAGGTGCCGACGCGCGCTGCCTTTCATTGCGGGTGGTGAGGTGTGCGGCTCCGTCGTGCGGGTCGGCGCGAATGTGTCGACCGTTCGGCAGGGTGATCGGGTCGCAAGCGCGGACGCCGTGGGTGCTTACGCCGAATACTGCACCGCGCCGGCTACTTTGGTGGCTCACGTGCCGGCCGCCATCGGCAGCGACACCGCAGCCGCCGCCCTGTTGAAGGGACTGACGGCGCACCTCCTCGTCAATTCCGTGTACCGGGTCAAACCGGGTGACGTCATCTTGGTGCACGCCGGCGCCGGCGGCGTCGGTCTGATCCTGACCCAATGGGCAGTCAGCCTCGGCGCACGGGTAATCACGACCGCATCCACCCCGGCCAAGGCGGACCTGTCACGCCGGGCCGGAGCGTCGCACGTACTCGATTACCCCACCGAACCGGACGAGTTCGGGTCGGTGATTCGCGAGTTGACCGGAGGGCGAGGTGTTTCGGCAGTGTACGACGGAGTTGGCCGGACCACCTTCGACGCCAGCCTGGCAAGCCTGGCCGTTCGCGGCACGCTCGCCCTGTTCGGCGCCGCCAGCGGACCGGTGCCACCGCTCGACCTTCAGCGGCTGCGGACCGCTGGCTCGGTGCACCTCACCCGCCCGTTGCGCAGCCATTTCAACCGGACGTACGACGAGTTCGCCTGGCGGGTAACCGAACTGTTCCGCGTGATCGGTGATGGCACCGTCGACGTGACCATCGGTGAGCGTTATCCGCTGGCCGAGGCCGCCCGGGCGCACCGCGACCTGGAGTCCCGCCGGACGCACGGTTCCACCCTGCTCATACCACCGGCAGGCAGTTGACCTTGAACGTGGCGGACACGATCTCACCGAATGCCCCACCCGCGCCGATGAAGAGCCGCTTGAGGTCGTAACCCGCGACATCCTTCATGGTCTCGCCGCCGAATCGGGCCGGTGCACCACCATCGGCGAGGACGACGCGCAGGCCGAGCAGATTGTTGCGGACCGCGCGCCGTTCGGCGCCACTGGCGGCGGCTATCAGCGCTCCGACACTACGCCCGTCCGGATCGGCAGGTATTGCGGCACAGGCCATGTGCTGTTCGGTAAGGTGAGCGGCCAGGTCGTCGAGACGCACATCGGCACCGACGGTCAGGCTCAGATTCGCGGCGTTGAGGTCGATTTGGGTATCGCTGGTGGTCGCCGCGGGCGCCGGCTCATCCTTCACCGAGGCTTGGTCCCGGTGTCGGGACAGTGTGGCGCCCACGGTCGCCTCGAACGAGGCCAGGCTCGGCTCATCCGGCGACAAGTCGGGCAGCAGCACGCCCGGATTGAGGAGCCCGGTGGGGTCGAAGACCCGCTTGACGGCGCGCTGCGCGGCGATCTCGACCGGGGTGAAGCGCTTGGTCATGAACTGGCGCTTCTCGGTACCGACACCGTGCTCGCCGGTCAGGGTTCCGCCGAGGTCGAGTGCGGCATCGATGATTTCGTTGTTGGCGGCTTCCAACGCCGAAGCCGCCTTGGGGTTGGTTGAGTCGAAGAACGAGATGGGGTGCAGATCCCCGTCGCCGGCGTGCCCGGCCACCGCGATGAACAACAGCCCGTCGGTGTGCCGGGCCGCGGCGCGCTGGATGGCTTCCTGCATCTCGGGAATCCGGTTACGCGGCACCGTGACGTCCCCGATGAAGTAGTCGTGGCCGCTGCGTACCACCGCATCCGGCGCGTGCAACCGTCCGTACCAGAGCTTTTCGCGCGCCTCGTCGTCGGTGGCCACCCGCACCTCAACGGCGTTGCGCCGCAATACCTTTTCCACTGTCGCGGCGTCGCGCTCCACTTCCTCGACCGTGCCGTCCACGTCGACCAGCACGATCGCATCCACATCGGTGGGGTACCCGGTGTCGGTGAACGCCTGCAGCCCCGCGATTCCGGCGCGGTCCAGCCACTCGAGCGCGGCGGGCACCGTGCCGGTCCGGATGATGTCCGCGACGGCATCTGCGGCGTCGTGTGCCGACGCGAAGCTGCCCATCAAGCTGTGAGTCACCGGTGCGATGGGCCGCAACGCCACGGTCGCCTCGGTGACGATGCCGAGGGTGCCCTCCGAACCGATGATCACACCGAGCAGATCCGGCCCGGCATCGTCGGCGGACAGGTTCACTACGGATCCGTCGGCGAGCACCACCTCAATCTCATGGATGTGGTTGTAGGTGACGCCGTACTTCAATGCGTGTGGACCGCCGGCGTTTTCGATGATGTTGCCCCCGATGGTGGACAGCGGCGCCGAGACGGGATCCGGGGAGAAGCACAGGCCGTAGCCGACCAAATCCTTCTGCAGGTCGGCGTTGATGACACCGGCCTCGACGCGGGCGGTGCGCCCCTCGGGATCGATGGCCAGCACCCGATTCATCGCTGACATGTCCAGCATCACCCGATCGGGTGCGGCCATCATGCCGGCGCTGCAGTTCGACGCACCGCCGCGGGTGACCACCGGAATGTGATGTGCGGCCGCGATGCGCAGCACCGAGATCACCTCGGCGCGGGACACCGGCCGGACGGCCACACCGGGCACCCCACCGAATCCCCAGTAGTCGCGGCCCCGCGCGGCCAGATCGCCGGCGTCGGAAAGTATCGCGTCGGGCTGAGACAACGCGGCGGCGAACTGGCGGATCACGCTGCTATCCATGGCCATCCTCGATCGTGTTGGGTCGGCTCAACATTGGCACCTTCCGCGCTCCGGTGAGCCCGTGGAAATCCCCGGGGTTGGCCGCTCCCCGGGGCCACCGATTCGTCGAGCGTTTGGCGCACGTACCGGGCCACGCCGGTTTTCCTACGGAAGCCCACGCTCGGGGTATTAGCGCGCCGGCGAGGCGGGTATCTGCACAAGACTCAGTCCAGTACTCAGTCGGGCCGAAGGGAGTCGGTGTGCGCTCACCCCTGCGCATCGCGGTGATCGCGCACAATCATTTCCCGATCCTCGAGCCCTACGCCGGCGGACTCGAAGCACACATAGGGCACCTCACCCGGGCGTTGGTGCACGAAGGTCACCTGGTCACACTGTTCGCTGCTGAGGATTCCGATCTGGGGCCGGCCCACCCGCGTTTGACGATCGACACGCTGCACCGCAGTTCAGCGGCTTCGGCGCCGTTCCCGCTGCCGGGCGCGGTCAAGGATTCCGACCACCAAGGATTCGTCGCGCTGATGACGTGGCTGGCCGAGGACGGCGCCGCCGACTACGACGTGATCCACAACCACAGCCTGCACTACGTCCCGCTCCTGATGGCCCCACGGCTGGGCACGCCGGTGCTGACGACCCTGCACACGCCTCCGTTCCCGTTATTGGAAGCGGCGGTCGGTGCGGTTCGCCGCAGCAACCTCACCTTCGCGGCGGTCAGCGCGCAGGCCGCCGCCACCTGGGCGCACACCGGCATCGACATGGCCGTCGTCCCCAATGGCATCGACGTCGCGCGGTGGCCCGCAGGGCCGGGTGGGCGCTACGTCGTGTGGTCCGGCCGCATCGTCCGAGAAAAAGGGCCGCATTTGGCGATCGAAGCGGCACAACGCTCCGGGCACCCGCTCGTGCTGGCCGGGCCGATCGTGGATGAGGAGTTCTTCCGCCGCAGGATCCAGCCGCAGCTGGGCGACCGGGTGCGGTATGCGGGGCATCTCGACCAGCACCGACTGGCCGCGCTGGTGGGCGGTGCCGCCGCCGCGCTGGTGACCCCGCTATGGGACGAGCCCTACGGCCTGGTCGTTGCCGAAGCGATGGCGTGCGGGACGCCGGTGGTGGCATTCGCTCGTGGCGGCATCCCCGAACTCGTTGACGAACGGTGCGGCCGCCTGGTGGCGCCCGGGGACGTGGCCGCCATGGCCCGGGCCATTCCTGTCGTCAGCGAGCTTTCGCGCGCCCAGGTGCGTCGCGTTGCGGTCGCCCAACACGACGTCTCGGCGATGGTCGCCAAATACGTTGCGCTGTATCGCAGGCTGTGGGCCGAGTCCGAGGCGCGGGGCCGCCCAAGGACCGCATGAGTTTCGGCGCGGCACTGACGGGTACGCGACCGATCAGCTGACGTAGCGAACAAGCCCAGGAGCCTTAGATGACCGATGTGTCCGCAATACCGCCCGATCCCGACGACACCCGCGACATCCTCACCGACCGCCAAGGTCACCCGATCTACGACAACCAGAATCAGCGCACGATCGGCGCCCGCGGGCCGGCGACCCTGGAGAACTACCACTTCCTGGAGAAGATCAGCCATTTCGACCGGGAACGCATCCCGGAGCGCGTTGTGCACGCCCGCGGTTTCGTCGCCTACGGGTACTTCGAGGCCACCGGGAAGTGGGGCGACGAGCCGATCGCGAAGTACACCCGGGCCAAGCTCTTCGCCGAAGCCGGCAAACGCACCGACCTGGCCATCCGCTTCTCGACCGTGATCGGTGGCCGGGACTCCTCGGAGGCGGCGCGAGACCCGCGCGGATTCGCCGTCAAGTTCTATACCGAGGACGGCAACTGGGATCTGGTGGGCAACAATCTGGGCGTCTTCTTCATCCGCGACGCGGTGAAATTCCCCGACGTGATTCACGCGCTCAAGCCGGATCCCGTCACCTTCCGGCAGGAGCCCGCCCGCATCTTCGACTTCATGTCGCAGACTCCGGAGTCGATGCACATGCTGGTCAACCTGTTCTCCCCGCGCGGCATCCCGGCGAACTACCGCACCATGCAGGGCTTCGGCGTGAACACCTATCGGTGGGTCAACGCCGAGGGCGAGACTCACCTGGTCAAGTACCACTGGATGCCGAAGATCGGCGTGAAGAGCCTCACCGAGGCGGACGCCGCTGCGATCCAGGCCGAGGATCTCGGTCATGCCAGTAGAGACCTGTACGAGGCCATCGAGTCCGGCGACTATCCGGAGTGGCAGCTGCTGGTGCAGCTGATGAGCGACGACGACCACCCCGAACTCGACTTCGACCCGCTCGACGACACCAAGACCTGGCCGGAGAACGAGTTCCCGCCGAAACTGGTCGGCACCATGGTGCTCAACCGCAACGTGTCGGACTTCTTCAACGAGAACGAACAAAGCGCCTTCGGCACCGGCGTGCTGGTCGACGGTCTCGAGTTCTCCGACGACAAGATGCTGGTCGGTCGGACCTTCTCCTACTCCGACACCCAGCGCTATCGCGTGGGGCCGAATTACCTGCAGCTTCCGGTGAACCAGGCGAAGAACGCGAAGGTGTCCACCAACCAGCAGGGCGGGCAGATGCAGTACCGCGTCGACAACAACGGCGCCAACCCGCACGTCAACTACGAGCCGTCCATCACCGGCGGCCTGCGGGAGGCCACCAGCGAGCGCCAGGACGAGGTCGGTCCCGAGATCAGTGGGCGCTTGACGAAGAAACGCATACCGCGCACCGACGACTACACCCAGGCCGGACAGCGCTACCAGCTGATGGAGCAGTGGGAAAAGGACGACCTGGTGCTCAACCTGGTCGACGGCATCTCCGAGGCGGTACGCGAGGTACAGGAGCGCATGGTGTGGCACTTCCTCATGTGCGACGACGAACTTGGGATCCGAGTCGGCGAGGGTCTGGGCATCACGCCCGACGATGTCCGGCACCTGGAACCGCTGAAATCGCAGACCTTGACGGAAGCTGAAGAACACCGTCGCGCCAACCTCGGCAAGAACGGACCTCGCGACGTCGAAGGACTGACGATGACACACTGCGTCCCCAACGAGCACGTGCCGGCGGCCAGCGGAACCGATTGAGCGTTTCGTCCAACCTGATCACAAGCGTTGCGATGGCGGCGCCGCGTGCCTACCGTTGCGGTTAGCCGCGTGTATACAGTCGACTACACGCGGGATACTTCGAAAGGCGCGGGGCAGATGAGTAGCGGTATTCGTGTGGTGAAGCTGGGCGAGAACATCGGCGCCCGTGTCGATGGTGTGCGGCTCGGCGCGCTCGACCCGGAGGCCGCGGCGGCGGTGAATCAGGCGCTGCTCACGCACAAGGTGATCTTCTTTCGCGGGCAACACCACCTCGACGACGACTCGCAGTACGCGTTTGCCGAAAGCCTGGGCGTGCCGACGACTCCGCATCCGACACTGAAGTTCGAGGGCAGCAAGGTCATGCGGTTGGAAGCTGTCGGAGGGAGCGGCGCCAACCAGTGGCACACCGATGTCACCTTCGTCGACCGCCCACCGAAGGCCTCGATCCTGCGCGCCGTCGAATTGCCTTCCTACGGCGGCACAACCACCTGGGCATCGACCGTCGCTGCATACCGCCAGCTGCCCCCGCCATTGCAGGAACTCGCGGAAAACCTGTGGGCCGTGCACAACAACGCGTTCGACTACGCCCAGATCGATCCCGTCAAACTGGCGGCGGCCCAGGCCAACCCGGAAGCGATGCTGAAGTACGCCGCCGAATTCCAGTCGACGCACTACGAAACGTTGCATCCGGTGGTGCGGGTTCATCCGGAGACCGGCGAAAAGGCGTTGCTGCTGGGCTCTTTCGCAAAGTCCATCGTGGGTCTCAACGGCGCCGAGTCGCAGGCGCTCTACCGAATCTTCCAGGACCGCATCACTTGGCTGGAGAACACGATCCGGTGGAACTGGGAACTCGGCGACGTCGCGATGTGGGACAACCGCGCCACCCAGCACTACGCCGTCTCGGACTTCGGCGACCAACCGCGCC